>JADJCA010000009.1:0-340938 GCA_016703425.1 Myxococcales bacterium | reverse complement strand
GAGGATGAACGACTTGAGCTTCGCGCGTCGTCGGTCCCGCGCCTCGTGATCGAAAGCGCCCACGATCGCCGCGACCTCGCGCGGGATCACGTGCCGGTTGGGAAACACGGGGACGAGAAAACCGCGCCGCTCGAGCGCGAGACCCACGCCGCGACGGGACGCCGTGGGCCCTGACGCTGTGCGGAGGCGGAGCGGCTCGCGCTCCAGCTCGAGCAGCTCCTCGGTGTCGACCTCGCCGCCTTCGCGCTCGATGGCTTCGAGGACGCGGCGCTCCGACGGGCCGAGCTCGTCGACCTCACGGCGGAGCCTCGCCGGATCGGAGAGCGCCTCCCACGCGGCCTCGAGGGCGAGCGCGATGGGCGGCGTCGCAGAGCGCCCCAGGTAGTGCGCCGCGACGGCGCTCGTGGTCTCGAACGACGCTTGCGCGAGGAGGGCCCGAATGCCGCGCGGATCTTCGCCCTCCCACGCGTGGATCTGCACCACGTACGCCGGCGGCAAGACCAGCTCGACCTTGCGATCGTCAAGCTCCGTGGGGCGCACGCTTCGCGCGAACATGATGCCGCGCGCGCTCAGCGGCTCGAGCGCCGCCGGCACGCTCGCGACGCGCAACCGCCCGCGCGCCTCGGCCACCCGGTGGAGTAGCTCGACCGAGGCTGGCGGCAAACGCGCCGGGTCGCGGAGCTCCGGGAGCGACACGAGCGTGCGGGCTACCTGGGCCGCGACGTCGAGGCGCTTGGTCGGATCGATGCGGATGCCGACGCGCGCCACGAGCGCGTCGAGCTCACCCGCAGGCAGGGCCCGAAGAATCTCCGGCAGTCGTACCGATTCGTTCGGGCGTTGCGCCATCTGGTCGGTCTTCTGGCCACGGGCCCGCTCCGGCGAGGCCACGCGGACAGTCACTAGGTGTAGCATCGCCCCGCCGCCTGCGGCTACGCAAGTTGGTTCACGAACTCCTCATGTACGTCGCGCGGTGCCATCAAGATCCAGGTTGCCCACGGTGAAGGCACGTCGCTCACCAGGCGTGCGCCTCGATTGGAAGGGCCGGTCGTGGGAGCCCAACAGCTCCAACTCCGTCCAGATCACGCCGGCGGTCGTGGAGCGCGTGGAGCTTGGCGCCGGCAAGGCCGTAGGTGGTCAGCTCGTTGCCGGCGACGTGCTGCAAGTGGCGGAGCACCTGCGCCGCCTCGGGATGGCAGGTTCGGTCAAGTTGGCCTACGTCGACCCACCGTATTTGTCGCAAGCGGACTACGAGCACGAGGCGCGCCTCGACGGCCCCGCCGACGGTCGCGTTCGTCGCGCCGCGGCCTACGGCGATCGTTGGGGAGAGAGCGACGGCGGCGTCGGCGCTTACCTCGACATGTTGGCGCCGCGCCTCGACGCGCTGGCCTCGCTCTTGTGCGAAACGGGAACCCTCTGGGTGCAGCTCGATTGGCGCGCGACGTACCTCGCCCGCGTCCTCATGGACGAGATCTTCGGACGCGAGGGCTTCAAAAACGAGATCGTCTGGCGTCGTGCCCCGAACCTCGGTCGGCAGGCCGCGAGCGGTCAATTCGGGCGCACCCTCGACAGCATCCTCGTCTACGGCGGGCCCAAGGCGCGCCTTTCGCCGCCTACGCGTCTCGAGCCCATCGAGCCCGGCGCCGTTCGTTGGGACGACGCCGGTCGTCCCTTCACGACGGCACCACGGGGAGACTACACGGATCTATCCGTGGCGCGGCTCGAGGCCGAGGGCCGCATTCACCGCACCGCGACGGGCAAAGTCTACGTGAAGTACTTCCTCGTGAAGGACGACAAGGGCACGCTTTGTCGCGAGCGTCGCATCGACGCGCTGTGGACCGACGTGCCGCCGCTCCGCCACGCGAGCGTCGGAGAGCGCACCGGCTACCCGACGCAAAAGCCTGTCGCGCTCTTGGAGCGCATCATCGCCTGCGCGACGGCTCCCGGTGAGCTCGTCGTCGATCTCTTCGCCGGCAGCGGCACGACGGGGGAGGCGGCCCATCGCCTCGGTCGTCGTTTCGTCTTGGGCGACGCGAGTCCGATGGCCATCGCGACGGCGCGCGCGCGGCTCCTGCGCGCCGGCAGTCCGCTCTCCATCGAGTCGGTCGGCGTGCGGCCCGAACCCAGCGCTCCGCCGGAGGTGGGAATCGAGGTCGGCGCCGACGGGGCGGCGCACGTCGAGCTGCGGGCGCCCAAGGAGCCGCTCGCGTGGGCCGTCGGGATCCTTCACGGCGATGGCGCGTGCGACGTCTTGTGGCACGCCGAGCGGAAACCCGGGGCGAAGCCCGTCGCGGCGCCCGTCGCGACGACGGTGCAGCTTCCCAAGGGTGCAACCTCCCTCTTCGTGCGAGCCTTCGAGGACGACGGCGCCGTACGCGAGGGCACTTTTGCGGTACGAATGCCCAAAGGTCGGGGCGCGCGCGCTCCACGGAGTCGCACATGATCCTTCGTGATCCGGTCCACGGTCTGGTGTCCTTCGAAGACGGCGAAGAGTCCATCGTCCCCAAGCTCATGGATACGCCCGAGGTCCAAAGACTCCGGCGCATCCGCCAATTGGGCGTGACCTCGTATGCGTTTCCCGGGGCCGAGCACACGCGTTTCGCCCACGCGGTGGGGGCGGCGCAAGTGATGAAGCTCCTCATCTTGCGGCTCCGAGCCATTCACGGCGAGTTGCCCTTCTGGCAACAGCTCACGAGCGACCGCGCGTCCGATGCGCTGGCCGCTGCGTGCCTCCACGACCTCGGCCATGGTCCGCTCTCGCACCTCTTCGAGGACGCGATCCCCGGCGTTCCTCACCACGAGGAGTGGACGCTTCGCATCGTCCTCGACCCTGGCACGGCAGTGCACAAGGCCCTCCTCTCAGTCGACGCCGGGATGCCCGAGCGCGTCGCGGCGCTTGTGCGCGGCGAACACCCGCTCCCGTATTTGGCCAAGGCCGTCAGCGGCACCTTCGACGTCGATCGCTGCGATTACCTGCTCCGCGACGCCCACGCCACGGGGGTGCGCTACGGCCACTACGACCTCGAGTGGCTGCTCCGAAGCTTGCGCTTCGCCAAGGTCGAAGATCCCTCGCGGGCGCCCGCGCTCGCCATTGACGGCGCCAAAGGCCTCCCGGCCATCGAGGCGTTCCTCCTCGCGCGCCTCTTCATGTTCCAGCAGGTCTACCTCCACAAGGCCACGCGCTCCGCCGAGTGGATGATCCGCGCGACGCTCGCGCGGGCCGCGTCGCTCATCATGGACGGCGAGCGCTTGGCCGGCACCCCGCGCGCCATCGAGCTGGCGGCGCACGGTGAGCCGATTCCCCTCGGCGAATACCTCGAGCTCGACGACGCGGCGCTCACCGTCGCGATGCACGCGTGGGAGAGCGCGCGCGATCCGGTCCTCTGCGATCTGGCGCGCCGCGTGCGCCAGCGAGAGCTCTTCAAGACCTACGAGCTCTTCGGCGAGCAAGCTAGCCCTGCGGGCCGCGAACGCGCGCTCGCGGTCGCTCGCGAGGTGGCCAAGAAGCACGGTCTCGACCCTGATGTCTACGTCGGCCTCGACGTCGCCAGCGACGTGCCCGTGGCGGCGGAAGCCGACCCGCTCTTGGTCGTCTTCGCGAAGGGGCCGCCGCGCCCGCTGACGGAGGTCTCGTTCCTCCTCGCGCGCCTCGCCGGGCAGGTCCTCTCGCGCGTGCGCATCACCATGGTGCCCAAGCTCCGCGAAGAGGTCGTTCGCGCGCTCGAGGCCAGCGGCGCGGCCGACTGACGACGGCCGTGAAGCTCGCGCCGGTCGCGGCCACGCGCGCGCCAAGGTCGCCAAGCCCCGCCAGCCGCTATTTGACGCCGAGCGCTTCCTTGACGCGGTTTGCGAGGGCGCAGCCGTTGACCTGGCGTTGCATCGCGTCGAGCGTCTCGGGATCTTGCACCGTCTGCTCGCCCACGAATCGGAATCCGCCTTCGCCGCGACGGCGGACGCGCGCGATCTCGGCGCCAGTCTTGAGGTTCCAGACGCGAACGCGCGCGTCATGAGAGACGAGCTGGAGCGCCTCCATCGTGATGGCGCCGCCATCGACCTTCTCGAGGGCCTCGGGCGCGTCTTCGTCGAGCACCAAGAGGAAGAAGGCGGCGCGCTTCACGATGTCGACGGCGAGGGGGATCTCCTCGCGGGTGGCCTTGTCGAACTGCTGCTCGAAGACGCGCAGGCGAAGGTCGTCGCTCGAGAGCTTCACCTCGTTGGCCCACTCGTCGGTGAGGACGCGCGTCGACGCATAGGCCTGACGCAGGTTCCACGGTTGCTCTTGGCCCACGCCACCGTCGGGGAGCTTCGGCGGCGTCGTCGGGCGCAAGAGGCACGCGGCGAAGGCGTCCTTCACGGAGCTCTTGGCCGCGCTGCGCAAGGCCGCCGCGTCCTTCGCCTCGGCGAGGCGAAGCCGTAGGTAGATGCCCGGCAGCGAACGGAAGTCGGTTCGGCCGGCCTCCGCATCCACCCAATCGCCAGGCCAATCGCGCCCGGTGTCGAGGACGAGCTTCTCGAGCTTGCCCGAGAGCGCGAACCAATCGGGGCCGAGCGTCGTCTCGACGGCGCGGCGCTTCGATAGGAGATCGCCCTTCGATTTCTCGAGGACGCGGTGCGAGACGAAGCCGTAGCCGAGGAGAATCAGCGCCAAGGCCGAGACGGCCATCAGCACCACCCGCGGCGTCATGCGCGCGAAGCGGCCTCGTTTTCGCTGGTCGCGCCCTTCGTTGACCGACTTCAGACCGCGACGCCGACTGGTCGGGTCGCTCCCATCGGGGCGTCGGTCCACGCTTCTGGGCTCGCTTCTGGGCTCAGTGAGGGGCTCAGTGCTTCGTCTTGGGAATCTGGTCGACCATGAAGCTGACGTTCGGGTAACCCGCGAAGGCTGACGTCTGGAAGACGCTCTTCACGACGATGGCGGGAACGTTCTGGTCGATCTGAAGGACCACCACGCCAGGGAACTCTTTGCCCGCGGGGTGGGTGGCCTTCCAGAGCTCGCGCTTCTGCTTGAGGAGGTTGAAGAGCTCTTCGACGCGCTGCAGGCGCCCCGACTCCTCGATGGCGTGGGTGGTGCCGGCGGCGTTTCCGTCGACGAGGATCTGCGTGCTGATCACACCGACGAGCGGCGCGTCGACCATGTCGAGCGTGTTCTCCGCTTTGGGGAGCGTCACACCCTTGGGGATCGTGGGCTCACCGGAGGCGCTGAAGGTCATGAGAAGGAAGACGACGGTGACGACTAGGAAGTCGATCATGCTCGTCAGGTTCAGGGCGGCGCTGGTGGGGCGCCCGCCGAGACCCATGACCTTCTTCTTGACGAACTTCAGCCGCACGTCATGCATCAAACGACGGCCGGGCTCATGAACGGGCATGGCGGATCCTTAGGCTCAGTTGACGGAGAAGGTGACGTTGAAGGCGGGAACCGGCTCGGCTTTGCCGCCGACGTTGATCTGGCGCCGAGTCTGGTAGATGGCGTCGATGACGCCGATCAGCTTGAAGTACTCGGTCTTGTTGTCGGTGTGCAAAATCGCCTGGTCGAGCTTCTTGTCGCTCGGGTCGCGGTGCGAGCCGACGTTCTTCCACTCGTCGGCGATCTTGGCAGCGAGCTCGGGGTAGCGAGCGCTTGCCTGCGACTTGTTCATGGTGACGGACTTCGCGTCGTTGCGCGGGACGTCGATGGAGTTGACCACCGTCGAGCCCTGCTTCCAGACGAGGACGAACTTGTCCTCCTGACGCATCTCGACGTGCAGCTGCTTCTCGGGCTCGACCTTTTCTTGCTCGACGTCGGGCCGCGGCGGTCCGGGCACCTGGGCGTCGGCGTTGATGCGAGCCATCTGCGACCAAACGGCCGTGATGAGAAGGAAGGCGATCGTGACCATCAAGAAGTCGATCATCGGGATCATGTTGATCTCCGAGTCCAGCGACCTCCGGCCACCCCCTCCGCTGTCTACGCTTACACCACCCATGGTTCGCTCCTACGAGTCGCTGCTTGATCGGTTCGGTCGGTCTGCGACCTGCACCGGGTTTGGGCCCTTACCAGGGACTGCTTCCCTGGCCGAAAGTTCCCGAACCCGGTGCTGGACTGGCAGTCACCGACGGTTCTCGTCGCTCTTCAGGCCGCGGCCGAAACGCCGCTGAGGTTGACCTTCTGGCGGTTGTTCACGACGAGGTTGAGGATCTGAACGCTGGCCTCGTTGATGTCGTCTTCCAGGCCCTGGGTCTTGCCGTTGAGAACGGCGTAACCGATGAGGCCGATGATGGCGACGATGAGACCGAAGGCCGTGCAGTTCATGGCCTCGGAGATACCTTCAGCGAGGATGCGGGCCTTTTGGCTCGGGTCGACGCTCTCGCCGGAGACGGCGCCGAAGCTCGTGATGAGACCCGACACGGTTCCGAGGAGACCGGTGAGCATCGCGAGGTTGGCGAGGAGGGCGAGGTAGCCGGTGCGCTTGGCGATGCGCGGGATTTCGCGGAGCGCCTGCTCGTCCATGGCCGCTTGGACCTCTTCGTCGGGGCGGTTGACCTTCACGAGGCCGGCCTGAACGATGCGCGCGAGCGGCGCGTTGGCGGCGCTGCACATCTTGACGGCCTTGGCGACGTCACCGGCGAGGATGCACTTCTGCATCGTGGCGAGGAAGACGTCCTTGTTGATGGAGGAGCCGAACAGATAGATGGCGCGCTCGATGATGATGCCGATCGTGAGGATCGACCAGAAAAGGATGGGGTACATGCCCCATCCACCTTCCTTGAAGTGCTTCCAGAGAGATGCCATTTCCGTTGTCCTCCTCGATCCTGTTTGGCTTCGTCGCGGCTCTCTCGAGCCTTCGCGTCAGTGACTTGGTGAAAGTGGGGGGTGCCGAAGTTCCGCGCGGCGCGCCCTGCTGGAGCAATTCTTGAAGTCGAAACGCGTGGCGCCCTTCGATAAGTAGCGGCCCTGCTTGCCGGCTTCAGGCTCCGAGGCGAAACCGGCGCGGGGACGTTATCGGATTGTCCCGCCCGGTGGCAAGCAGCCTTACACGTGAGATGTACGTGATCGTGACTTCTTGCGCCGGCGGCGGCGGTGGCCACGAAGAAAGAACGTCGCCGGTGGGCGACGAAGAGGGCAAGGAAAGCGAGGCGGCGGGCGCGCAAGGCGCTGCCCGGCGGCCCAGGCTCGTTAGACTTAGCTCCATCGATCGCCTTTGCTCGGAAAAACCGAGCCATTTCGAATGTTCGGCCGCCGATGAAAAAAAAGCACCGGTGGCAGAACGCGGAGGCGGCCCGCGAACGCGGAGGGGCCGCTTCGGGGAAGGGGAGCCGCGCGCCGGGCCCAAAAGGCGACCGGCCGGCGGCGAATCCTCCGCCACACTTCATGAAGGACCTCCCTCGCGTTGACTTCCAGAATCCGAAGCTTGTATCGTCCTTCCCACAAAGCGCCCCTCGGAGTCCCTCGATCCAACTTCACGCGTGTTCGCGTGGCGTCGAAAGAGGAGAAGGGCGCGGTGGTCGAACGGCGACAAAGCGCGAAGCGCTCGAAGCGCCGATCGATTAGGCAAGTTTCCACGCACAATCGCAATCAGCGGAACGAAGCGGCACAACAGCCGCAAGGAGCATCGGGGATGTTCGTCCTTCTTGAAGGAGCTCAGGCAGCGGCGGCGCAGAGCAGCTCGGGCGGCAACAGCCTGATGGAGGCGTTCAAAGAGAACCCCACCTTCCTCGCGATCAACCTAGTCGTGAGCGCCATCGTCATCGCGATGGTCATCGAGCGCGCGGCGTTTCAGCTCGGCAAGTACCGCGTGAACTCGAAGGAGTTCTTCGCGCAGATCAAGAAGCTTGTGACGGCCGGCAACATCGACCGCGCCATCAAGCTTTGCGACGCCGGCGACTACCCGACGTTGCAGCTGGTCAAGGCGGGGCTGACGCACGCGAACAAAGGCGCCGACGAAATCGACGCCGCCATGAGCGAGAAGATCGGCGAGCTCAAGCCCGCCGTCGAGAAGCGCATCGGCTCGTTGTGGTCGCTCGCCAACATCGCGACCCTCATCGGTCTCCTCGGCACCGTTGTTGGTCTCATTCACACCTTCGGCGCCGTCGCCGCGCAGGGCCTCTCGGCCGCTGACCGCCAGCGCATCCTCGCCAACGGTATCGCCGAGGCCATGTACAACACAGCGCTCGGTCTCCTCATCGCCGTCGTTTGCATGATCGCGCACCTCATTCTCCACCAGCGCGCGAAGAACATTCAGCACGACCTCGACGCGACCCAAGAGCGCGTCTTCAACCTGCTCACGATCCAGACGCGTCCCGGCAGCCTCTGATCCCGCTCTGATCCCTCAAGCTGATCTCAGACCCGGACCAAGGACGGATCGATGAACAAGGAGCCTGAACGCCTTAGCGCCGCGCAGCGGAGCAAGGTGCGGCGACTGTCGCAGCAGAAGGAGCTCGCCCCCGACGAAGAGGGCGGCGAGCTCAACATCGTTCCGTTCCTCGACATCATCATGAACGTGCTGATGTTCGTGCTCGCGACAGTGAGCGTCACCTTCACGGCGACCATCGACACCAACCCGCCGCGGGCCGGTGGCACGGGGGCCCGCGCTCCGACGACGCCGACCTTGGGTCTAACGATCCTCGTCGTCCCCGACGGCTTCAGCTTGAAAGCGCGCGGCGGCAACGTCGCGGCCGGCTGCAACGACGCGGGCCCCGGCCTCGCCGTGGGCAAGGCCACCGTCGATGGCAAGGTCGACTACGATTTCGCGTCGCTGACCAAGTGCGTGAAGAAGCTCAAGAACCTCTCGCCTGACTTCAAGGACGAGGTCTCTGTGACCATCAGCGCGAACCCGAACATCCCCTATCAGGTCGTGATCAGCACCATCGACGCCGTTCGCAAGGACGACGAGTCGGGTGAGGAGCTCTTCCCCGACGTGAACTTCGGATTGGCAAGGTGAGAGCGTGACGATGCAACCTCAAGGTGCCGGTGGAGTTGGCGCACCGCCGACGGGCGGAGACGGAGGCGGTTTTACGCCGCCGCCGCCGCAGAAGCCGGCCAGCATGGCCACCTACAAGCGCCTGCTCCGCAAAGAGATCCGCCGCAACGCGCACCCGCACGAGGTCAACTTCCTCAACATCACGGCCATGCTCGACATGATGACGATCATTCTCGTCTTCTTGCTCAAGAGCATGAGCCAGACTTCGGCGTCGATTCCCCAGTCGCCGGACCTCACGATTCCGAAGAGCATCCTCACCAAGGAAGCCTCGCAAGAGGGAGTGCCGGTGCTGATCTCGAAGTCGCAGATCGTCGTGGACAACCAGCCGATCCTGCCGGTCCCTGCCGATGCGACGCACGGCGTTGAAGGCAAATACAAGCGCGGCGGTCCCAACGACCTCTACATCGTTCCCTTGGCCACGACGCTGCAGTCCTGGCGCGACCGCGACAAGACCATTCGCGCGGCCACGGGCAAAGATCCGAGCTTCAGCGAGGCGATCATCATCGCCGACAAAGACACGCCGTACCGTCTGCTCGTCGAGGTGCTCTTCACGCTCGGTCAGACCGAGTTCTCGAAGTTTCACCTGATGGTCATGCAGGGCTCGAAGGGCAAGTAGCACTCGCGCTACCAGGCGGTCCCGTCGTCCGAGTTGCCGCTCGCGCTGCGTTCGCGCCAACGCCGGCGCGAGCTTCGCTCGCTACTGCGGCAGGCAATATTGCGACTGGTAGCAGCACTCACCGGTCGCGCACGTGCCTCCGGTGCAGGCCGGCGGCGTGGTCCCCGACAGCGCCAACGCGATGATAAACAGGCTGTAGCTCGGACTCGAACCGCAGGCCGCCGTCGTGGGCGTCGGCGCCACGCTCGTGTCGGGGACGTCCGCGTCGGGGCGTCCGCGTCCACGAGGGGCCGTGCGTCCACCGCGTTCGTCGGCGCAGCGTCGGCGGCGCTACTGGTCACGGCCCGAATGCTGGACGCTTCCGGCCCGCCATCGCTCTCCGAGAGCGCCGCGGCGCCTTGCTCAAGCTCGAGGCCCGTTGCGCAGGCTCCCGAAACGACGACCAGCGGAAGGAGCAACGTGAAGAGGGGGCGTGCGGCGACCATGGCGCGAAGACTCTACGCGCGAAAACCGCCACCGTAAGTGTACTTTTTCGATGGGTGCGGGCGCGCAGCCGCCGCAGGCGCGTCAGAAGACGCGTGTTCCGCCCTGGAAGCGGCGAATCGAGACGTTCATGAGGAGGCCGATGCCCATCAGGATCGTCAGGACGCTCGAGCCTCCATACGAGAAGAGCGGGAGCGTCACGCCGACCACCGGCAGGAGGCCTGTGACCATGCCGAGGTTGAAGAACGCGTGCCAGAAGATCATCGCCCCGACGCCCACGGCCACCACCGCACCGAAGCGATCTTTGGCGAGGCTCCCGATCCGAATCGCCCAGAGCACGAGGAACGTGTAGAGGCCCACGAGCGCGAGGCAGCCCAAAAAGCCCCAGTCCTCGGCAAACACAGCGAAGGGAAAGTCGCTGTGCTGGTCTGGCAGGAACTGGAACTGGTTCTGCGTGCCGCGCATGAACCCTTGGCCGACGACCTGCCCGCTGCCGATGGCGATGCGAGCGTGATGGGCGTGCCAGTTGGCGCCGAGGATGTTCGCCTCGGGGTTCAGGAACGAGATGAGGCGCTGCTTCTGGTAGTCCTTGAGGACGTAGTTCCAGGCGACGGGGAGCGCGATGGCCGAGGCGACGCCGAGCTTGAGGACGCTCGCGAGGCGCACACCGGCCAAGACACAGATCGTCGCGAACACGAGCCCGAGGATCAGCGCCGTGCCGAGGTCCGGCTGCCGCATCACCAGGCCTACCGGCAAGAGTGCGAGGGCCGCCGGCACGACGAGATCGCCCAAGGTGCGGCCTTCGGCCCGCGGATCGTCGTGGAGGTACTTGGCGAGCGCGATGATCAGAAAGAGCTTCATGAACTCGCTCGGCTGAAAGCTGAACGAGCCGATGTAGATCCAGCGAGAGCTGCCCCGAATGTCGCGACCCAAGACGAGAACCAAGAGCAGGAGCACCACGCCGAGCGCGTAGAGCGGATAGGCGAAGCGCTCGTAGAGGCGGTAGTCGACGGCCGCGATGACCGTCGCGAGGATTCCGCCCGTGACCAGCCAATAGACCTGTTGAACGTAGACCTCGGAGAGCGCCGCGCGCGCCGCGCTCGTGGCCGAATACAGGTTGATGACCCCGATGACGGCGAGCATCGCCGCCACGAGGAACAGCGGCCAGTCGAAGTTGTCGCGTGCGCCATGAACGGTGCGGCCACGGCTGCCGAGCGCAAAGTTCATCGCTGCGCTCCTTCTCGGGAAAGGCGAATCATCGAGGGTCGCCCTTCGTGCCTTGCCGCGGGGGCATCGGTCGTCCTGCGCGCTGCGCGGCGAGGCGCGCGTATTCGCGGATCACCTGCATCGCGATGGGGACGGCCGTCGTCGGGCCGGAGCCGCCGTGCTCCACCAGCACGGTGACGGCGATCTCCGGGGCGCGCGTCGGGTAATACGCGGCAAACCAAGCGTGGTCGCGCGTCAGAAAATACGCGCGCTTCGGATCGTCGGCGTCGGGACGCGCGTTGCCCGTTTGCGCCGTTCCGGTCTTGCCCGCGACGTCGAGGGTCGCGTCCTTCATCGGGTAAGCGGTGCCCTTCGGGTCGGCGACGACGGCCGCAAGCGCCTCTTGAATGCGCGTCAGGTGCTCGGCCTTGAGGCCGACCTTGCTCCGCACGCGCGGCGGGAAGTCTTGCACCACGCTGCCGTCGCTCGTCTCGACGGCGCGCACGATCTGCGGAAGGTACAGCGTTCCGCCGTTGGCGAGCCCCGCGTAGGCGAGCGTCAACTGCATCGGCGTGACCGTGGTGGCTCCTTGCCCGATGGAGGAGTTCAACGTGAAGCCGATGCGGAACTGGCCTCGGTACCGAAGCGCGTACCAGGAGCGCGTCGGGATGCGACCCGGCGCTTCGGGGTTCACGCCGATGCCGGTCTTCTGCCCAAGGCCAAACTCGGTGGCCGCCTTGGCGATGCGATCCATGCCGACGATCTCGGCGAGCTTGAAGAAGTAGACGTTGCAGGACTCGGCGAGCGCGTCTTTCAGGTTCACCTTCCCGTGCACGTGTGCGCAGCGGAAGATGCGTCGACCGAAAGACAGGTAGCCGTCGCAGCGCTCCGTCTCCTCGGGTCCGAGGAGGTTGTCTTCGAGGCCCGCGAGCGCCGAGAAGGGCTTGAACGTCGAACCCGGTTGGAACGCGCCGCTGACGGCCCGATCGAGGAGCGGCCTGAGCGGGTCGTTCTGCAGCCGCGCGAAGGTCTCGCGAACGCGCGCCTTGCCGCTGCCGCCGGACAGGTCGTCGGGATCGAAGTCAGGCTTCGAGTAGCTCGCGAGGACGCGACCGGTTCGCGCGTCGGTGACGACGATGGCGCCGGCGGGGTGAGGTCGCATCGCCTTCTCGATGCCTTGCATGAGCTCCATGTCGAGCGTAAGCCGGAGGTCGCGTCCCGGCAGGGGCTCTTGCCGCGCCTGTCCGATGAGGACGCGATCGGCCTCGGCGCCCGTGCGGTAGCGACCGCGCGCATCAACGACGCGTCGCTCCCAGCCGCGTTGGCCTCGGAGGTAGCTCTCCCAAGCGTGCTCGACGCCGGTGGCGCCCACGAGGTCCGAAGCCTCGTAGGAGAGCGGGTTGACCTTCTGCCGCTCCTCCGCGCTCAGCTTCTCGTAGCCCGGGGGTCGGACCTTCGCGAGGCCCTCGGCGTCGATCTCCGCGACGTAGCCGAGCGTGTGCCCTCCCAAGTGGCGGAACGGGTAGAACCGTACCGGGTTGCCGACGACCTCGACGCCCACGAACTCCGGCTGGCGCTCGCGGAGCTGCGCTACCAGATCGCGGTCGAGATCCTCGCGCACCAAGAGCGGTCGCCAGCAGGGCGAGCGATCTTCGTCGGTCGTGCAAGCTTGGCGCATTCGCTCTTCAAAGCGACCTCGCTCGTCGGGGTTGAGCCGAAGCGTCTCCGCGACACGCGGCCAGACCTCCGGGGCCGCTTCGGCGCGAGCCTTGCCGGGTCGCGAGCTCGGCATCACGCGGCCCGGGACCACGAACACGTTGTACGAGATGCGGCTCGAGGCCAAGACCAGGCCCCGCGCGTCGCGAATGACCCCGCGCGTCGTGGGGAGCGTGACGCGTCGCAAGATGTTCTCGCGAGCAATCTCCGCGTAGTCGGCGCCGGTCACGATTTGCAGGAGGAAGAGCCGCGCGACGACCGCGAGGAACGCCACCAAGACGAGGCTCACAAGGACTCGGTAGCGCCGTCGGAACTCCGACGCGTCGGAGCGCGGGACGAGCATGCTCATGGAACGACGCCGCCCGCAGGACGAATGGTGGTCTGCGTGCTCGCGTGGATCCGCATGGCAATTCGAAACACGAGCGGCGCCATGAGCCCCGTGGCGAGGACATGGGGGATGACCAGCGGGTAGAGCATGCGAGGGACCCACGCGTCGCGACCGAAGATGGCCAGGAGCACCAGGATCATGCCCGAGTGGATTCCGGCAAACACGGTCGCGAAGGCCGCTTGCATGAGCACCGTCTGCGCCGAGAGTCGCACCGACGCGGCGCGCGCCAGGAGGAACACCGCCACGTGCGCGAAGGTGTAGAGGCCCACCGGCGCTATGGCGACGAGGTCGGTGACGTAGCCCAAGACGAACGAGACCGACGCGCCACGCGCGAGCGAGTAGTCGTGCACGCCCATGAAGACGATGATCGGGAGGACCAGCGACGGCACGAGCCCGGGGATCTCGAGCGAGCCGAGGACGCGAAACGAGTTGGCCTGAATCAGGAGCAAAAAGAGTCCCGCCACGAGGAACGCTGAGTTTCGCATCACCGGCCTCCCTTGGGCTTCGGTAGCGGGTCAACGGCCACGTCGTCGAGCGGCGGTGTCAAGAGGATGAGCACGGCGTCGATGCGAGAGAAGTTCACCGTCGGCACGGCTTCGACCTCTTGGTCGCGCCCCAGCTCGCGCTTGATGACCTTCGTCACGCGCGCCACCGGTAGGCCTCGGGGAAACCACTTGCCCTTGCCGCTCGTAACCAACAGATCGCCCACTTCGACTTCGTCGCGCGCGTCGACCATCTCGACGCGGCACGCGTAACGCTTCGGATCGCCCGTTCCCCGCACGAAGCCGCGCGCACGAGTCCGTACGTCTTCGACGTCGATGCCGAAGGCCGCGTCCGTCGAGAGCTGGACATCCACGGCGTTGCCGTTCACCCGGAGCACGGTGCCGACGACGCCGTCGGGGACGACGACGGGCATGCGCGCGCGCACGTCGCGCGCGCCGCGGTCGAGCACCACGCGACTGACACGGAAGAACTCGGTGAAGTTGGTGCCCACGACGAGCGCGCTCGCGGTCTCGCCGGGGGTGGTCTCCTTGAGCTGCAAGAGGCGGCGGAGCTCGCCGTTCTCCGCTTCGCGGCCCTCGAGGCGATGCACAGTCTCGCGCAGGCGCGCGTTCTCGTAGGCGAGCCGGGCGTTCTCGCCCTTGACGTCGACGAGGTAGAAATAGTCGGCCGCGAGGTTGGAGACGCCGCGCGCGAGGCTCGCGGTCCAGAACTCGATGGGGGCCGTGACTCGGAGCAGCAGCCGGTCCATGGCGTTCAGGTTCTCCGGCCTCCGCATGTTGGCGCGGAGCACGAAGAACGGCACCGTAAGGAGTACGACGACGATGGCTAGGTCGCGATAGCGCTTGAAGGCCGACACGGGCTGAACCCTCGGGGTGACGTTGCTTCGCGTGTTCTCCTCGAGTGCGCCGGAGCGCCATCGGCGCGCGAATGCGCCGGGCCGAGCCACTCGAACCACGCGCTAGCTGATCGTCACCTCCTTCAAAAGCTCCATGTGATCGAGCGCTTTGCCGCTGCCCAAGACGACCGCGCTGATGGGGTCGTCGGAGACCATGACCGGCAGGCCCGTCTCCTCGCGCAAGAGGACATCCAGGTTCTTGAGCAACGCGCCGCCGCCGGTGAGGACGATGCCCTTGTCGACGATGTCGGCCGCGAGCTCGGGCGGCGTCTTCTCAAGGGCGAGGAGCACCGCTTCGACGATGGCGTTTGTGGGTTCGGCGAGCGCTTCCCGGATCTCGTCGGAGTTGACGACGACGGTCTTCGGCACGCCGGCCACGAGATCGCGCCCCTTGACCTCGCTCGTGAGCTGCTGCTCCAGCGGGTACGCGTTGCCGACCTGCATCTTGATGCGCTCGGCCGTCTGCTCGCCAATGGCGAGGTTGTACTTGCGCTTGAGGTAAGCCTGAATGGCCTCGTCCATCTTGTCGCCGCCGACGCGAACGCTCTGCGAGTACACGATGCCGGCGAGCGAGATGACCGCGACCTCGGTGGTGCCTCCGCCGATGTCGACAACCATGTTGCCCGAGGGCTCCGTGATGGGGAGGCCGGCGCCGATGGCCGCCGCCATGGGCTCCTCGATGAGGTAGACCTCGCGCGCCCCGGCGCTCTCGGCGCTCTCTTTCACGGCGCGCTTCTCGACCTCCGTGATGCCGAAGGGCACGCAGATGATGATCCGCGGCTTGACCAGGGTCCGCCGGTTGTGGGCTCGCGCGATGAAATACCGGAGCATCGCTTCGGTGATCTCGAAGTCGGCGATGACGCCGTCGCGCAGGGGCCGGACCGCGCGGATGTTGCCGGGCGTGCGGCCGAGCATCTCCTTGGCCTCACGGCCGACGGCGAGCACTTTGTTGCCGCCCCGGGCGTCGCGCTGGACGGCGACGACGGACGGTTCGCAAGACACGATGCCCTTGCCCTTGACGTAGATGAGCGTGGTCGCCGTCCCCAAATCGATGGCGAGGTCGTTCGAGAACAGGCCGTGGAGCCAGTCGAAGATCATCGGGTGGGGATTCTCCGGCGCCGTTGGGTCCAGGAGTGAACCAGGGGCGGGCGGAGCTTCTACCACACGACGTCGGGCCGTCTAGCGCCAAAGCCCGGCGAGCTGAACAAGTGTGAGGTGTTCGACGAACGGGGGGACCGCCGCTCTCGGAGCGAGACGTGTTTGGCCCGTGCGCGAAGAGACAGGCCCGCGCCCGACGGGCAGCAAAAAGCGCTCGCCGGCGACCTGCCAGCGAGCGCTCGAAAGGCGAACGAGCGCGAAGAGCCTCGAGGGCTCGACTCACCCCTTCGAGATTTTGCCTTCTTTGTGCGGATGATGTTTCCGGCACGTAGAGCAGAACTTGGTGATCTCGAACTTCTCGGACATCGTCCGCTTGTTCTTCGTGGTCACGTAGTTCGCACGGTTGCAGTTGCCGCAGGTCAGCTTGATGATGTCGCGCATCGCGAGCTCCGGGATTCAGTGGGCGCCAGGCGAAGCCGCGGCGCCCCAAAAAGAGGGGTCAGCGGAAGTACTCTCACGGTCTTCCGCCGTCAAGACTCGTCAGAGGGCACGTCAGTCGTCGTCGCCCGTGCCGCCCTTCCAGTCGTCGTCGCGCTGGCGCTTCTCGCCGCCGCCGAAACGGCGCTTCTTCGGGCCGTCCTCGTTGGCCGGGCCCGCCTTGCGTTTGCCCCGATCGTCGAAGGCTCGTCGTGGGGGCGCGGGCGGGCCGCCGAAGCCACCCCCTGCGGGCGGTCCGCCGAAGCCGCCGCCGCCGAAGCCGCCGCCGCCACCGCCACCACCGAAACCTCCACCGCCGCCACCGCCGGCGTAGCCTCCACCACCCTCGCGAGGCGGCGGACGATCACCCTTGGGGTGAGCCAAGTTGACGACGAGTCGCCTTCCTCGAAACTCTTGTCCCGAAAGCGAGGTCGCCGCCGTTTTCGCGGTCTCGGAACTCGCCATCGTGACGAAGCCGAAGCCGCGCTTGCGGCCGTCCGGGTCCGTCGGGAGGTGAACGCGCACGACCTGGCCTTCTCCGGCCACGCCGCCAATGAGGGTCTCAACCTCCTGGATGGTGCAGTCGTAGGGCAGATTGCCGACGTAGAGAGTGCGGTCCGGGGCCTGCGCAGCGCCCCCAGGGCCGGCTGGCCGCGGCCCGCGATCCATCGGGGGGCCGCCCGGCGCGCCACCGCCGAAGGAGCCGCCGCCCCCGAACGTACCTCGCGAGGGAGGCCCTTCGCCCCGTTTCGGGGGCTCCTGCGAGAACGGTCGGACAGAGATGGATCGGCCCGCTTGAAGCGACCCGTCCAAAACGTCGCGCACCGCCTGTGCCTCTTGTGCGGAGGACAGGGTTACGAATCCGAAGCCTCGCGGGCGTCCTGTTGCCCGGTCCTTCGGGAGGCTCACGTTGATAACCGTGCCTCCCGCCGCTTCGAATACTTGCTTTAGCGCCTCTTCCGTCATGCTGTCGGGCAAACCGGCCACAAACAGCTTCGCGTCGTCACTCGCCATGGTGAAAAAAAACGGACCCTCCCGAGCCCTGGCGGCGGCGCAAGCCGACGCCCAGTCTGAACAGCACGGCGCTGCCGCTCGCGGCATGCCGTCCAGAGAGGATATCGGGGGACGCCGGCAGGTCAACACAAGACATCGGCCCGCCGGAAATGAGGACCGATTTCCCGCGCGGCGTCTTCGAGCGGCGCGCGGGCGGATTACCGTGACGTTCCCGCCGCAAGCGCTGGGATCGACAGGGCGAAAGTCGACCCGCCCGCGCCCTCGGAGCTCTCGACCCACGCCCGCCCGCCGTGGCTCTCGGCGATGTGCTTCACGAGCGAGAGGCCGATGCCGCTCCCGCGAACGGGCGCGCCCGTGGGCGCGATGGCGCGGTTGCCTCGGACGAAACGCTCGAAGATCCGCTCGCGATCTTCTTTGGGTACGCCGGGCCCTCGGTCGATGACGCGGACGATCAACTCGCTGCCCTCGCGGGAAGCCCGGACGCGGACGACCTTCCCGTCGGAGGCGTACTTGAGCGCGTTGTCGATGAGGTTGATGACCGCAAGTTGAACGGCGCGCTCATCGAGCATCGACTCACCGAGCTCGCCAACGATGTCGCACGTCAGCTCCACGCCTTCACGCTCTGCGTGGTGCCGGTAGGTGGTGACGGCGCGGGTGACGGCAGCACCGAGGTCGCCGACGGCGAAGTCGTAGGCGTCGTGACCCCGATCCACCTTGGCGAAGTCGAGAACGTTTTCGATGAGGCTCGAGAGGCGCTCACTCTCGGCGACGATGATGTCGATGTACTCCTTGTGCTTGCTCGCGTTGGCAACGCGCCCCGACTGGAGCATCTCGCCGAACATGCGAATGAGCGCCAGCGGCGTCTTGAGCTCGTGGCTCACGTTGGCGACGAATTCGCTCTTGAGCTCGCTGATGCGTCGCTCCTTCCAAGTCGCGAAGAGGATCGCCATGACGCCGGCCACGACGACGAGGCACGCGAAGGCCACCATGATGAGCTCGAGGAGTCGCCGATTGGCGACGCGCGTGGCTAGCTCCTCGCCGGTGGCGGGGACGACTTGCAGCGACCAGTTGTAGAGCGTCGTAGGGAAGCGCACCGAGACGGTGAACTGGCCCGTTCGCAGCTGCGGGCCGAAGATGATGCGCCCCTCTTCGTCGACGACATTGACGCGGCTCGGTGCGGCGCCGCCGACGGGCTCGGCGGTGAGGCTCGGGAGCGCGTACTTCACGATGCGCCCAATGTCGTGCCACGCCACCACGAGGTAGCGCCCGCCGGCCTGTTGCTTTTGCCAGTAGCTCACCAGGTAGCTCTGGCCGCGGTAGACGCGATGCAGGTGCCTCAGCTGATCGAGCGGCTGGCCGCCGAGCTCCATGTCGCCGAGCATCCGCACGACGAGGAGCCGACGAAAGGCCTCGTCCTCTGCGAGGGCTCCGCTCGCGCGCGACGCGAAGCTGAGGACGTTGCGCGCTTCGTCGAGGACGAGGATCGCGCGGATCGTCGGCGTCTCGCGAGGGGCCGTCGGAAGCCAGCGCTCCGTCAGCTCGAGCACGTGGGCCGGGTCGGCGATGGCCATGATGGCGCTGTCTTGCTCGACGATGCGCTTGTCGATGCGGTCAGCCTTCTCGCGAGCGAGCGCCAGCGTGGCTTCGAGCACCGACTGCTGGCGGAGCTTCTCGATTTGAAGCGTCGTCCGAACGGTGAAGTACGCGAGGACGCCGACGGCGACGAGCACCGCAGGCACCAGGAGGAAGGTCGCGATGCCTTGGCGCGCGCGTTCCTTCATTGTTGTGTCGGCTCACGTCACGTCGACGCGCGCGATTGCTCGAAGGCGCGACTGACCTTCTCGGCCTCGAGGACCACGCCGCGCGCGGCGACGAACTCCGCGTATTGCTCCGCCATGTACGTGAGCGCGTTGCCTTCCAGCTCGCTGAAGGGCGCGCCGTCGAGCGGGTTCACCAGCTCGATGACACCGAGAAAGCGGCCCGCTTGCATGACCGGGGTCACGATGATGCGCTTCGCCCCGCCGAGCGACGCAAAGCGACCCGCCGCGATGCTGCCATCGGCGGGAGGTTCGTTGACGACGACCGAGCGGCGCTTGCGCATCGCCTGCGAGAGCAGCGCGTCGGACTCTCCGGTGCGCTCGAGGAGGTGCTTCTCCGTGCTGCCGCCGCGCACGCAGACGATGACGAACTCGCGCTTGTCGATGTCGTAGAGGTGGAGATACGCGGCCGCGGAGGGCAGCTTCTCCATGGCGACGGCGAGGCAGAAGTGCCCGCCCTCCAGGGCGTCGCTCAAGAAGTGGACGGCGTGCATGTCCTCGAAGAGCTGCGCGATGAGCTCTTCGCCGGGCACGCGCTTGTCGCCCATGGCCCTGCGGCGCGCGGTGTCGGTGACCGAGAATCCGCCTGACGACGACGGTCGAGCCAGGCTCGCGGACGGGGCTGCGGCGGGCGGAGCGGGAAGTGGCACCGGGACGAACGACGAGACCTTGGCGACGGCCTGCTCGCCGAAGGTGGCCCCGGGCGCGGGCGCCGACGATGCGGTGGGCGGCGGCGGCGGCGGAGGAGGAGGAGGAGGAGGAGGAGGGAGGAGAGAGCGAGGTCGGCCGGCGGCGGCGCGTGCCGCGGGATCGCCGAGGCCGCCAGGCTCGACGCCATCTCCGGCGGGATCGACATCGTCGGCGCGTCCGAAGGTGTCGGGGCGTGGCTCGCGGCGGCGCCGGCCGAGCGCCGTGGGTACGAAAAGCTGACGGCCGGGGTCTTCCAGTCCTTCCACGCGAGCACCACGATGGGCTTGACCTTCGCGTTCGCTGGCGGCGCATCGAAAGCTGCAATTTGCACGAATTTCCCGCGGGGCTGCGACGACAGCTCGGTCTCGAGGTCGGCGAGGTGGGTGCGCAGTGCGATCTCGATGCTGGTCTCACTGGAGCCGGCCGTCACCAAGACCGCTTCTTCGCGGTAGTGAAGGGGACTCGCGGCCGAAGGGGCCTGCTCGCGCCGGGAAAGGACCGGCAACGGCGAGCGCGGCGCGGCCGGCGGTGGCGGCGCCGAAGGCGCGAGGCGGGCCGCGGGTCGGCTCGCAGGTCCGGGGCGCGGCGCCGACGACGGTGGCGCCGGTGTGACGGCGGGCGCTGTTGGCGCCGCCGGAGCCGGCGCGGCCGGCGGCGGGGCTGCGGCGGCGGTCGCCGCTGCTGCTGCGGGTGCTGGCGCGAGCTTCGGTTTGGATTCGGGCACGCGAGGCTGCGACGTGGGCGCCGCCGGGGCTTTGGGCGCAGGCGCGGCCGGGGGCCGAGGCGCCGCCGGTCGCGCGCCAGCCGCGCCCGCGGCCGTGTTTGGGCGAACCGTCGGCGTCGCAACGCCATCGTCGAGCACCCCCAACGGGAGCGCCGCGTCGCCTTTCTTCACCACGTAGCGAAGGCGGGCCATGGGGTCGACAGCGCGGCAGCCGTCTTCGAGCAGCTCGATGGAAAAACCGCTTATCTGGCCCTCTTCACCGCGCAAGCGGCGCGTGTCTTGGAGGGCTTTCTGCCAAGTGTCGGCCTCGACGCCGTATCGCTTGGCGTCCGTTTGGCCAAGCGCGTTCACCTCGACGAGAAACCGCATGGGAAGAAGGCGGAGCGTACCGAGCGCTACCGTGCACGGTCAACGTGAACCGCTCCGACAGTGCTTTTCCCACCAGGCGGTGGCGGGCGCCACTACTCGGCGCGAAGGCCCTCGGAGGGCCGCATCCGCGCCGCGTAGAGCGCTGGGAAGGCCGTCGCGATGAGGCAGCAGCCCACGGCGAGGCAGCCCGTGATCACGAACTCCGTCGGCCGGAGGTTCACCGGGAGGTGCGAAATGAAATAGACCTTCGGGTCCAGAGGAAAGCCGTACGCCAAGAGGAGTCGACAGGCCGCGTAGCCGAGGATCAGACCCAGCGCTGTGCCCACGATGCCGATGATGGCGCCCTGGTAGAGAAAGATCCGAAGGACCGCCGCGTCGCTGGCGCCGAGCGCCTTGAGGAGGGCAATCTCCTTCTTCTTGTCCAAGACCACCATGATCAAGGTCGCGACCACCGTGAAGGCGGCGACGACGAGGATGAGCGCCAGCACCACGCTCATGGCGATCTGCTGGATGAGGAGCGCCGTAAAGAGACCGCGGTTGAGCTCCATCCAGTCCATCGTGTGATAGACGCTGTTGCCGAGCAGAGCGTCGATGGACCGCGCGATCGTTCCCGCGTCGTCAATCGTTGCGACCTTCATCTCGACACCGGTGACGCTGTCGCCTTGGTCGTAGAACGCCTGGGCCTCGAAGATGTCCGTGTAGACGAGCTTCGAGTCGTATTGATCGAAGCCGGCCTCGAACATTCCGACGACGCGGAACTGTTTTGCGATGGCCGGCCTCGCGCCGGAGGCGCCGAAGCTGAAGCCGATCATTGGGCTCGTGACTTGAACGCATTGACCGATGTCGGCGCCGAGCTGCACACCGAGCGAGCGGCCGATGACGATGCCCGGCAGCCGCTCGTCGACGCCTTCCTTGGAGCAAGGATCGTCGTCGAGGCCCGGTAGCGGCACGTCGTCGGTCGGCAACTGGCTCTGAAACCCGCCCTGCGGCGTGACGTCGCCGACGGGGCCGCCCGGGACCGGCGCATTCTCCGGCGCCGCGCTGGCCAGAGCGGCTGCCTTTTGGTCGTCCTTGTCGATCTCGCGCCTGAGGACGTCGAGAAAACCTTCGGTGCCTGCGTCCCGATCGAGAGGGCGAAATAGGTTCTCCCGGTTCGCGTCGCTCGCCCGCTCCGGCGCCTTCGCGCCAGGCCGCCTTAGGCCGTCGAGCGAGCCTTTGACCATGTGCTTGGGTAGGTCCAGGACCTTGCGCATGAGATCGGGGTCGACGCCCTTCAAGAGCACGCCCGTCGCCGTCCGGTCGCCGCGCGTCACCATCATCGGGTTGATGATGAAGGGTGCCACGCCGGTGACCCCAGGCACCTTCTCTACCTTGGCCATGACGTCGCGGTATTCGCGAAAGTCGATGGAGTACTTGAGCACCAGCACGTGCGCGTTGACGCCCAGCACCTTCTCGCGGAACTGGTCTTTGAATCCGCCCGTGACGCTCATCACGATGGAGAGCGCGGCCACCCCGAGAATCACCCCCAACATCGCGAAGGCGGTGCCGAGCGAGACAAACGCGCCCTTCTTCGACGCCATGTAGCGGAGGGCGAGCTGGAGCGGATAGCCCATCGGTCGAGTGTCAGTAGCAGCGCGCCTTGGACTTTCGCAAGCGTCGCTTGCGATATATTCCTCTCGGCCGTGGCCGAAGCACCCGATCCGAAGAGCGCCGAGACCCTTCCGGCGCCGCCGAGCGCCGACGCGGGGGCCGGCGATGGACGAGGTGGTGACGCGCTCGAGGGCTCCGTCCTCGATGGGCGGTACCACGTCGAACGGCTCCTCGGCGAAGGCGGTGTGGGGCGCGTGTATCTGGCCCGCCATCGGTTCATCGACAAGCCCGTGGCCCTGAAGGTTCTAAGGTCCGGGGTCGCCGGCAGTCGCGAAGCGCTCGATCGGTTCCTCACGGAGGCGCGGGCCGCGTCCACCATTGGCGACGCGCACATCGTCGAGGTCTCGGACTTCGGCGAGCTCTCCGACGGCTCGCGCTACCTGGTGATGGAGTTCTTAGACGGCGTGAGCCTCGCGGAGGTGGTCCGCGGGGGGCCGCTCCCGCTGCCGCGGCTCCTCTGGATTTGCCGGCAGATCGCCGATGGTCTCTCGGCGGCGCACCGGGCCGGCATCGTCCATCGAGACTTGAAGCCCGACAACGTGATGTTGGTGCGGCGCGGCGCGGAGCCGGACTTCGTCAAGATCCTCGACTTCGGCATCGCGAAAGTGACGGCACCAGAGGGCGCCCGTGAACCGCTGACGCAGGCCGGCGCCGTCTTCGGAACGCCGCACTACATGTCGCCGGAGCAAGCGGCGGGCACGCTCGTCGATGAGCGTGCCGACGTCTACGCGCTGGGCGTCATGATGTACGAGATGCTCTCGGGCCGCGTCCCCTTTGACGCGGAGGTCGTCGCGAGTGTCCTCTCGCAACATCTCTACAAGGCGCCAACGCCGGTCACGCAGGCGTCGTCGCGCGCGGACATCTCGCCGGAGCTCGAGCGCCTCGTCATGAAGTGCCTCGAGAAAGATCCGCCGAAACGCTTCGCGTCGATGGCGGAGCTTGAGCGCGCGCTCAACGCCCTGATCGTCGCGGCCGAGGCGCCCGCCAGCGAGGCGCGGGCCGCTCAGCCCGTTCAACAGGGCACGCCGTCGCGTCTCCGGAAGGGGCTCGTCGCAGTTGTCGGTGTACTCTCGGTGGCGACGCTCGCCGTCGGCGCGCTCCGCCGAAGGCCTTCGGCGACTCCCGTGCCCACCTTGCAAGTCGCGACGGAGGCCACTCTTTCCGGCCCGCTCGTGATCGCGCCAACGCGGCCGTTGCCCTCTACCGTGGCAGAAGCACCGCCGCCGGCTAGCGCGGCTCCTGCCGTCGAACCCGCCGTCTCCGCGCCCAGCGGCGCGACGCTTGCTGCTCCGGCCCCTCCGCCGCAGGCCCGCTCGAGCGCCATCAAGGCAAGGGCGTCCACCGCGCCGAAGCGCCCAGTCGCGCCTTCGATTTCGGAACACGACGATCCGTGGCGAAAGACGGTCCGCTAGGTCTTCTTCAGAACCGGTAGACGAGGGCGCACTTCTTCGTCAGCGCGTCGACCAGCGTTCGATGGCCGAGCACGGAGCCGGTGGCGCGTTCGAGGAGGGCCGGCGCGGGGAACGTCTTTCCGTGGCGGTGCACATTCGCGCGGAGCCACGAGAGCAGCGAAGCAAAGTCGCCACGG
Source organism: Myxococcales bacterium (assembly GCA_016703425.1). Lineage (NCBI taxonomy): Bacteria > Pseudomonadati > Myxococcota > Myxococcia > Myxococcales > Myxococcales bacterium. The sequence goes on along the minus strand of JADJCA010000009.1, from coordinate 316,752 downwards.
CAGAAGGCCTCCTCGAGGTCGCCGGTCGCGCGCTCGGCGGCGGCGAAGAACTCAGCCGCCATGAGGTTTCCAAACGTGTACGTGGGGAAATAGCCGAAGAGCCCGGCGCTCCAGTGTCCGTCTTGCAGGCAGCCCTCGGCGTCGCTCGAGGGCGGGACGCCGAGCTCCCTCAGGTACGCCTCGTTCCACGCGCCCGGCAGCTCGCGCGCCGCGAGATCGCCCGCGAGGAGCGCGCGCTCCAGCTCCGTGCGGACGACGACGTGGAGGTTGTAGGTCACTTCGTCGGCGCGCACCCGATTCGGCCCCGGCTCCACGGCGTTGATGGCTCCGACGAAGTCATGCTCGGGCACGTCGTCGAGGGTGCCGGGCCAAGTGCGGCGCAGCTCGCCGTAGAGGCATCGCCAGAAGCCGGGACTGCGGCCGACGAAGTTCTCCCAGAGTCGCGACTGGGACTCGTGCACTCCGTAGGACGCGGCCTCGCCGCGCGGCGTCCCGAAGGCCGAAACCGGCAGGCCCTGATCGTAGAGCGCGTGGCCCGCCTCGTGGAGCGCTCCAAAGAGGCCTTCCTGGAGGTCCTCCTCGTAGAAGCGCGTCGTGATTCGGGTGTCGTCGGGGCCGAGGTGCGTGCTGAAGGGGTGGGCCGACGTGTCGAGGCGACCGCGCCGCCAGTCGAAGCCGAGTCGCGTGATGACGGATTCCGCGAAGCGTCGCTGCGCTCCCACCTCGACGCGGCGTCGCAAAACGTCGCTCCGCGGTTGGACAGCGGCGCCGCGGACCCGCCCGAGGAGCGCGCGGAGCTCGCGCGCGAGGGGAGGAAGAGCGAATCGATCGACGCCGCGGTCATGCCAGGCTCGAACTCCTGGAGCAGCGCCTCCCATGGCGTCTCGTGGTCCACGGCGAGCGCCGCGCCCTCCTCGCGCTTTGCTTGGAGCACCGCTTCGAGGTGCGGCAGGAAGGCCGCGAAGTCGTCGGCTTTGCGGGCGCTCGCCCAAGCGTGCTGGGCGACGGAGGTGAGCCGCGCGGTGCGCTCGACGAGCTTGCGCTCGAGGCGACACTTTCGTGACGTCGAGCGTCGCCACTCACGCAGGTTCGTGGCCCTCTCGCCGGTGCCCCTCGCCAGGTCGGTGCTGGAGAGCTCCTCGAGTCGCTCGAGGGCTCGCGGCGCGATGAACTTCTCGTGCGCGATGCCCGCGAGCTCCGCGATCTGGTCCCCTCGATGCGCGACGCCACCCTCCGGCAACATCGTCTCGCCGTCCCACTCGAGGACGTTCTTCGCGGAGTCGATGAGCGCGTGGCTTCGAAAGTGGAGGAGCAGCTCGGCGTAGGCGTGATCGGCCTGCATGGGTGCAGGTTAGCCGAATGTCCCTGCAGGGGCTCAGCGCGAGAGCGCGAACTTCGACCCGTCCCACGCGTACCGCAGCGACGCCACGCCGCCCCAAGGCAACAGCAACGGTTCGAGCGCGCCGGTGCCCGGTTGCTCTTGGCCCCAGGGGTAGGTCTTGTCAGTCCAGCCAACGGCTCGTCCCGGGCGTACGTCGACCTCGAAGGTCTTTCCGCCCTTCGCGGGGACGAACTGCACGAGGCCTTGCACTCGCTTTGCGCCGACCTCGCGCGCCGTCTCGATGCCGAACACGCGGGTGATCCCTTGCGCCGTCACGCTGTAGACGAACAACGTCTCGAGCTCGACCTTCGCCGCCCCTTGCTTGCTCGCCCCTTGCGCTTCGACGCGGCGCACGCCGCGGACGATGAGGTCCGCCGCGCCGTCGCCGTTCAGGTCGCGCGTCGTCATCTCCCGCACGTCACCTTCCGACTCGAACTGCGACAGCGTCAGGTACGCGTAGCTTGTGCCGCCTTTGAAGCCAGGCCCGAAGACCACGATGTCGCGCCCGATGAGCATCACGCGTTCGGGGCGAGCGTCCTCGGCGACGTGCACGAGCGTGTCGGTCTTGGGCTTCACGTCGTCGGCGACGCCGCGCTCCTTCTTGAACTGCTCGAGGAGCTGCTTGGCCGTGTCGCCGCCCTTCTTCTGAACCGGCGTCGGCGGCGCCGCCGCCACGGTCTGCGTGACGGCGTTGGCGGGCTTCTCGGCGGGCGCCGCCTCGGCGGCCTGCGCGACCTCCTTCGCCCGAACGAACTTGGTGCCGTCGAAGCGAAAGGACCGGGACTTCACGGCGCCCCAAGGCAGGAGAACGGGCTCGACGTCGGTGGTCACCGGCTCCTTGTACGTTTGGACGCTAAAACCCACCGGCGCCGCCGTGCTGATCTCGATCTCCTTGGCGCCGGCCCGCACCGCGTTGGTGACCTTGCGCGTTCCGTCGGTAACGAGGATCTCGTGGGCGAAGGTGGTGACCGGCTCGGCGCCGCCGAGCAGGCTCCACACCTCGAAGTGCTCGCGGCTGCCGCCCTTGGTATTGTAGCGACGGCGGACCACCAGATCGGCCTTGCCGCGTCCCGTCAGATCGCGCGCCTCGAGCTGCACGAGCTCGGCGCCGAGATCGCGGAAGAAGAACTCGCGCCCTTCGCGGTAGCCGGGGCCGCAGATCGTGAAGTAGTTGCCGAAGACGGACACCCGCTCCTTCATGGCGTCGCCGGCCACGTCTGCGTAGAGCTCGAACTTCGGCGCCTCACGAATGAGGCCCTTCGGCGCCAAGAGCGCGTCGACGAGCGCCTGCTCTGGCTCCGTCGGCAGCGCCGGCAGTCGTTTGGCGTCGCTCGCGTCGCCCTCGCCGGTCGCGAGGATGCTGCCCGTCGCGTCGGCGTAGTGGAGCGCGCCGCGCAGGCCCACGCGGAGCTGCGCGGCCTCTGGGAACGTGCTCCACGGAAGCGACGCTTCGAAGCTCACGCCGCCGTCGTTCGGCGCTTCGACGATCTTCGCGCCAGAGACGGCCTGTCCGCGGAGCTTGACGCTGCCCGCGCTCTCACCGGCTTGGCCCGGCTCGAAGCGCACCTCGTAGGTCGCGTAAGCGCCGCCGCCGCTGGGAAACGCGATGATGAGCGACGCCGCGGAGCGACCCGCGACGAAGCCCTTGTCGCCGATGTCGCCGCCCACGTAGATGCGCTCGGCGTCGTACTGCACGGCCGCGGAGAACTTCACCTTCGGCGTGCCCTTCACGATGACCTCAGCGGCGGTGCGCTGAGGCCACTCGAGCAGGACGCCGTCCATCTTGAGCTTCGAGTCTTTCGGCAAGAGCTCGGCCTTCAACGACGTCGCGAGCGAGGCGCCCGCCGTGGCGTTGCTCCCGAGGGCCGACGTTCCACCCTGGGCGACCATCGCCTCGCCGACGGATTCGTTGGCGCTCCTTTGCCCCGCTTGCACCGGCGCCGCGGCGGGCGCTCCGCCGCACGAGGCGACGGCGAGGAGCAGCGGCACGCTCCAGGGAGCGACAGAATACGGGCGGGCTCGGGCGGCGAAACGCGGCGACGTAAACATGGAATCCCCGGAGCGTGGCTAGGACTTCAGGCGGTGGCGCTCTTCTTCACGTCTGGTGATGGCCGCGTGACGAGCTTCACGAGCTCGACGACCGGGATGATCGATGCCGACAGCGCGACCAGGACAAGCCAGTCGTTTGACGACATGGGCAGGGTCTTGAAGACGGGCCGGAGCCCGGGGACCAAGACCGCGAGCAGGTGGATACCGGCGCTCACAGCCACGGCCAGGACCAGCGGCAAGAACACGATGGGCTTGAGGCCAAGGATCGACACGCGCGATGAGCGGCAGTTGAACGCGTGAAAGAGGGGACTGAGGGCCAAGAGCGAGAAGGCTACCGCGCGGCCGTAGTCGTGCTTCAAGCTCTCGCCCACGGACCAGGGCCAGAGGTAGCAAGCGATGCCGCACCCACCCATGAAGAGGCCCACGAGGATGATGCCCGCGTACTCGCGCGGTCGAAGCAGCCCCGTATCGTTGCGGCGCGGCGGCTCGTGCATCTGGGAGTCATCGGGGGCGTCGATGCCGAGCGCGAGCGCCGGCAGACCGTTGGTGACCAGGTTGATCCACAGGATCATCAGCGGCGTCAGCGGGTGCACGTTCGGGAGGAACGAGGCGACGAACACCGCGACCACCAGGCCGGCGTTCGACGAGAGTAAGAAGTAGATGAACTTCTGGATGTTCCGGTAGATGGCCCGGCCTTCGCGGACCGCGTGGACGATGGTGGCGAAGTTGTCGTCGGCGATGACCATATCGGCGGCCTGACGCGCGACGTCGGTCCCGCCCTTCCCCATGGCCACGCCGATATGAGCCTCGCGAAGCGCCGGCGCGTCGTTGACTCCGTCGCCGGTCATCGCGACAACGTGGCCGCGAGCCTTGAAGGCCCTCACGATGCGGAGCTTCTGCTCGGCCGTGACGCGCGCGAAGACGCGCACGCGGTCGACGCACTCCTCGAGCTCCTGGTCGGTCATCTTCGTGAGCTCGGCGCCGGTGCGCGCCTCGGCTCCCTCCGGGAAGAGACCCAACTCGCGGGCGATGGCCATCGCCGTGAGCTTGTGATCGCCCGTGATCATCACGGCGCTGACGTGAGCATCGGCGCAGGCTTGGACCGCCTCCTTCACGCCCTCGCGGGGCGGGTCGATCATGCCGACGAGACCCACGAACGTGAGATCCTTCTCGATGTCGTCGTGGTCGTTCAAGTCGACCACGAGCCGCTCTTCGCTCGAGCGAAGGACGCGCCGCGCCACGGCGAGTACACGCAAGGAAGCGCTCGACATGCGCTCCACTTGTTCGTTGATGCGCTTGCGCGTCTCGTCGTCGAGCGCGGTCACGCCACCGTCCGTATCCACACGGGTGCACATCGGGAGAAGCACTTCTGCCCCGCCCTTCGTGTGGACGATTTCGCGCCCCTTGGCGTCGAGCGTCAGGATCGTCATGCGCTTGCGATCACTGTCGAAGGGCACTTCCTTGAGGAGCTGATGCCCCGGCGTGAGCGATTCGCGCGGAAGGCCGCCCTTGGCCGCGAGCGTGAGGAGCGCCGCCTCCGTGGGGTCGCCGATGCCTTTCCACGTCCCTTCGCTGTTGATGTCGATGGTCGCGTTGTTGCAAAGTGCAACGATTTCGAGGAGGTGCCTTAGCGGTTTGTCAGGCACCGACACGGCCGCGCCGCCGGCCTCCTGGACTTCGCCGCGCGGATCGTAGCCGACGCCCGTGACGTTGTAGTTCGCGCCGCCGGCGTAGATCTCCCGGACCGTCATCTCGTTTTGCGTGAGCGTGCCCGTCTTGTCGGAGCAAATGACGGTGGCCGCACCCAGCGTCTCCACGGCCGCCAGCTTGCGAATGATCGCACCGCGCTTCGCCATGCGCTGCATGCCAAGGGCGAGAGTGATGGTGGTGATCGCCGGCAGGCCCTCAGGAATTGCTGCGACGGCGAGGCTGACAGCTTCGAGCAGCAGCTCCGTCCAGCTCCGATCGCCCTTGGTGAGACCACGGATGAACAGCAGCGCCGACAAGAGGAGGCACGCCCAGAGGATCTTCTGTCCAAAGACCTCGAGCTTCTCTTCCAGAGGGGTCTTGCCGGGCTCTGCCTGGCGCATCAATTCAGAGAGCTTGCCGAGCTCGGTGCGCACCGCCGTGGCCACAACGACAGCGCGGCCCTTGCCGCGCACGACGTTGGTACCGACGAACAACATCGTGGTTCGATCGCCCAAGGGCGCGTCTTCCGGCACCAGCGCGGCCGCGTCCTTTCCCACGGGAACGGACTCCCCGGTCAAGGCCGACTCTTCCGCCGCCATGTCGATCGACTGCACCACGCGAGCGTCGGCGGGGATGGCGTCGCCGGCCTCGAGCTCGAGCACGTCACCCGCGACCAGCTCCGCGGCGGGCACGACGGCGACCTTGTCGTCGCGGCGCACGCGCGCGTTTGGCGTCTGCATCTTCTGCAGCGCCTCGAGGGCCGCTTCCGCTTGGCGCTCTTGGTAGAAACCCAAGACGGCGTTCAGTCCCACGATCAGGAAGATCGCGATGGCATCGCCGAAGCGCGAGAGGGCCGGCTCGTTGGAGCGGCTCATGCCCTCGACAAGCGCGATGATGGCCGCGACCAGCAGCGTGAGAACGATCGGGTTGGCGAACTGCGCGAGGATACGCTTCCAGGCGCTCGGCGACGGCGGCGGTGGCAGCTCGTTCTTTCCGTCTTTGGCGAGGCGCGCCGTCGCTTCGGCCGTCGTGAGGCCCTTGTCGAGGTTCGTCGCGTAGTGCGCGACGAGCGCATCGCAGTCGAGCGAGTGGGCGACGTGGTCGCGCGGAGAGCCCGTGCTCGAGGGGGACGATTGAGGGGTTGGCGCGAGGGACGCCGCGGGGCCTTTTGTCGTCATGAACCCGCTTTGCGCTGCTGCGCGACCTGCTCGGCTTCGAGCTCTTCGAGCGCCGCCGCGAGCTCCTCTTGTTCGGCGCGGGTGAGCTCCGCCTGCTTAGCCTCGGGGCTGGCGTCGACGCGGGCGCCGGCCGCGGCCTTCGGCGCTTCCGCCTTGGGCGCCTCCGGTGGCGCGAGCCCCATCTTGCGCTTCAGCGCCAAGAGTTCTTCATCGGCCTCCGACGACTTCTCAAGGTCCTTGAACTTCGACGCCAGGACGTCGCCCGTGTACTCCTCGGATAGCTCGGCCCCGGCTTCCGCCTCGGCTTCGAGCTGATCGACCTTCTGCGCCATGCGATCGAAGGTCTCGAAGGCGCTCTGATCCTTGAGACCGCTCATCGTCTCTTGAATGGCCTTCTGCGCCTCGGCTCGCTTCTTCCGGGCGATGAGGACGTTCTTCTTCCGCTTCGCTTCCTCGATCTTGCTGTTGAGCATGCGGAGCGCACGCTTCAATTGATCGACGGCTGCCTTCTGCTTCTCCCACTGCTCCTTGTAGGCCGTGGCGAGCGAGTCGTGCTCCTTCTTGCGGGCCAGCGCGTCTTTCGCCAGCTCCTCGTTGCCGGCCTTCAACGCCATCATGGCGCGGCGCTCCCATTCGGCCGCGCTGGCCATCTCCTGCTCCATCTGCTTCATGAGCCGCTTCTCGTCGGCGATGGAAGCAGCGACCTGCTTTTTCGCTTCGATGAGCTGCGTGTTCATGTCCAGAACGACCTGGTTCAACATCTTCTCCGGGTCTTCGGAGCTGCTGATGAGGTCGTTGAGGTTCGATTTGATGAGCTGGGCGAGCCGCGCGAAAATTCCCATGGCCTTGTTCCGGAGGGGTGAGCGTGTGACGACGTGATCGGGCGCGAACCGTGACGAGAGCCGCGTGCTTACGCGCGGGGAGGAATGGATTCGGGGCGAACGAGGCGCGCCAAGAGCGGCACCTGTTGCGCGAGCGCGAGGTCGACCTCGTCGAGCGTCGCTTGGAGCTCGTTCATGTCGAGGTTCTCGAGCTCAAGGGCGCTCGAGAGGACGATGTGCTCCTTCTCGAGGCCGTAGGCCGTGTGGACCAAGCCCTCGGCGTTGTACTCGAGGAGCTTCCGCAGCAAGGACACGTTGGCGCTTCGGGCATCGGCGATACGAACCCGCACCACGACGAGCGGCGGATCAACGCGAACGACGATGGACGGCATCGAAGGGCTCGAGTGGACGAGGAATGTCCCCTTTTCGCCTTCGACCGTCTCAAACGTCCGATGCATCTGACTGAGATAAGCTTCGACGTCCTTTTCGGTTCGCATGCGGCCCGTAAGGTAGTCACCCAGGGTCGCCACCGCTAGTGTCCTCTCTTGGCTGAGGTGGCCTCCGCCATCCGGCGACTCCTTACTTGGGGGCCGTCGGTCGTGATTCAACGAGGACGCTCCGGGGCGGGCGCACGCCTCGTCCAGGACTTCGCCCCCTTTTTTTCCCCGCGGCGGCCCGGTCGCGCCGTTACATGTGCAAGCGGGACCTTCGAATGACCAAGAAAGCTCTTTGGGGAAGCGATGGGCCCCTGCTAGAGTCGGAGACTGCGCGATGCCGCCGGAATCAGGGTCCCTGATCGGTCAGGTCGTCGGGGGCCAGTACAAAGTCAGACGCCTCATCGGTTCCGGTGGGATGGGAGACGTGTACGAGGCCGACGCCAAGAACGGCGAGAAGGTCGCGCTGAAGGTGCTCCATGAGCGCGCGGCCCAAGACCCCGATCTGGTCGCCAGGTTTCAGCGCGAGGCCACCATCGCATCGCAGGTCAAGTCGCCCTACGTCGCCAGAATCCTGGGCGCAGGGAAGGACCGAAGCGGCAGGCTGTGGATCGCCTTCGAACGCCTGAGCGGCGAGCCGCTTGATGAGCGCCTCCGCCGAGAGCACTACCTGGCGTTTTCTGAGGTGGGCCCCATCGTCGACGACTCGCTTCAGGGACTCGAGGCGGCCCACAAGGCGGGCGTCATTCACCGCGATATCAAGCCCGCCAACCTCTACATCGAGAAGCGCAAGCTCACGGTCCGGGAGATCCAGGCGGGCGAGACCGAAGAGCGGACCCGAATTCTCGACTTCGGCGTATCGAAGATTCGTTCTCGCGGAAACAAGCCCAAGACAGAGCCCTCGCTGACGGCCTTCGACGCCACGCTCGGCAGCTTCGCCTACATGGCCCCTGAGCAGGTCCGCGGCTCCGCGCGCGTCGACGAACGCGCTGATCTCTACGCCCTCGGGGCCGTCGCCTTTCGCGCCCTCAGCGGCCGGTTGCCGTTCGAAGGGACGAACGCATTAACCCTCATCGCGCTCAAACTCGACCGCGAGCCGCCGTCGCTGGCGTCCGTCACGGGCGACGAATGGCCCGTCGTCATTGAGCGCTTCCTCGAGCGCATGATGGCTCGCGATCGCGAACGGCGCTTCGAGACGGCCAGTGAGGCCCTTACGGCGTGGCGCAAGGTGCTCGACGCGATGGGCTCCGGTGGGGCCGCCGGCGTGCCGCAGCCCCGGCCGCGGTCCGCGAGCATCCCTGACGAAGACGCGACGGCGGTCACGTTCGCCGACACGATGACTTCGTCAGAGACGGATGGCGGCGGCCGCAAGGGCCGGTAACGGCCTGATGTTCGCGTCCTCGTCAACGAACGTGCTTTTCTAGAATCGATCGTGGTACAACGCGGCCGTGGAGCAGACCATTGTCGCCCGGGGCAAGGTGGAGGTTCGCGGCGGGGCCGTAAAGGTCTCGAAAGGGAACGCGAACAAACCGAAGCTCGAGATCGGACCGGAGACGCTCGTCGTCGGCCGCAACGAAGCTTGTGATCTCGTCCTCGACGATCGCAAGGTGAGTGCGGTTCACATGGAACTCGTCGCGACCGAGCGGGGCGTCCGCGTCCGCGACCTCGGCTCCCGCAACGGTTCCTTCGTGGGCGATACCCGCGTCGGTGAGGTCTACCTCACCAAGCACACGTGGATCACGTGCGGCGACACGATGCTGGAGTTTACGCCGGCGCAGCCGGAACAGGTCGACGTGCCCGAGGTCGGCGCGTTCGGCCCCGTGGTCGGCAACAGCCCCGCCATGCGCGCCGTCTTCGAGCGCCTGCGAAAGGCGGGCCCGACGGATCTGACGGTCCTCATCACCGGCGAGACGGGCTGCGGCAAAGAGCTCGTCGCAGCGGCCATTCACCAGGCCTCGAACCGCGCCAATCGCCCTTTCATCGTCGTCGACTGCGGCGCCATCGCGCCGTCGCTCGCCGAGAGCGCCCTTTTCGGTCACGAGCGAGGCTCGTTCACCGGCGCCGTCGAGAAGCGCATTTCTCCCTTCGTCGAAGCCGACGGCGGGACCATCTTCTTGGACGAGCTCGGTGAGCTCCCCGTTGATGTCCAGCCGAAGCTCCTTCGCGCCCTCGCCGAGCAGCGCATCAAGGCCGTCGGCTCCAACACCTACCGGCCCGTGAACGTCCGCGTGCTCGCCGCGACGCGCCGCGATCTCGTCCGCGAGGTCAACCACGGCAACTTCCGAAGCGACCTTTATTTCCGCGTCGCGCAGGTCAAAGTCGAGTTGCCGGCGCTGCGCCAGCGGCTCGAGGACATCCCGCTCTTGGTGCGCCGCATGGTCGGCGACATGGGCGACAAGACTGCGTACGACCGAATCCCGACGGACTCGCTCGAGCGCCTCATGCGCCATGACTGGCCAGGCAACGTCCGCGAGCTTCGAAACGTGGTCGCGGTGGCGTTGGCCTTCGGCAAAGACGGCCCCCTCGACATCGCGCAGTACCTCTCGCCCCTCACCAGCTCGGCGGCCGAATCGACCCCGACCCGTGGTCGCACGTTCCAAGACGCGAAGCGCGAGGTCCTCGCCAAGTTTGAGCGCGACTACTTCACCGCGCTCTACGCCGAGTGCAGCGGCAACGTCAGCGAGATCGGGCGCCGGGCGGCCATGGAGCGCGCCCACGTGCGCGGGTACCTCCGGCGCCACGGCATCGGTGACTGGAAAGACAAGGGCGGCAGCGACAAGGATCGCCTCTAGAAGGCTCCTTCGCGCGCGCCCACATGTGCGCCGCCCTCGCCGTTGGATCGTGAAACGCCATGGAGGTCCTCGAAAATTCGGGGTGGCGAGGGCCTTCTGTCTGCGAGAGTCGCATCTTTGCGCACGTCCGCTGAGGCCGAACTCATCCAATCTCGCAGGAAATTGGCGGGTAGCGCTCCCCGCCGCGTGCGCGAGGCCTTTGGCGACCGTTGGCATCCTCTTAGCAAGCACTCCCGTTGTCTGGAGTGCCCCCATGAATTCCATGATCCGCCGTTTCCAGTCCCTGTTCGTGCGGCCCGAGACCGCTAGCAAGCCGGCCCCCGCGGCGCGCGTGTGGCCGCCGCCTCCGCAAGGCGAGCGCGAGATCACGCTCCGCAGCATGGCCGAGAGCGGCGTGCGCGAGCGACGCCCCTTGCCCTTGCCCATCGACGCCACGCTTCGAAGCGCGAGCTACGACGACGGCGGCCTTCGAGCCGGGGCCCAGGAGCGGATGGCCCCGCACTCGCCGCTCGACGATGCGCGAACCGACGAGATCGAGGCCGCGCCGCCGACGATGAAGTCGGAGCGCCCCAAGATGCTTCGGCCCATCGTCGCGGAGGAGCCAGAGGCGGAGACGCTCGACCGGGACACCGCCGACGGCGCCTGTGCACTTCCGCCCGTGCGGATGGAGCCCAACGGTCCTTGGGAGGCCGACGAGCCGGCCGTTCGCGGCGTCGACAGCGCCGCCGCCACTCCCGCGAGCAGCCGACCCGCGTTGCCACGCCGGCGCGCGTCGACGCCGTCCCAGCGAAGCCAGCCGTTCTGTGTCCTTCAGCTCAGCTGTCCGGCGTCGTCGGGCGCCCTCTGGCCCGATGACGAAGAGGAGGCGGCGCTCTCGCCGCTTCGTCCCGCGTCGGCGCCGCTCTCAGAAGACTCGATGACGCTGACCGGGGAGCTCGTGGCCGCCGCCGGAATGGCGGGACAGAACGGCGGAAAGGCGAACCGACTCTAGCGCCCGCGGAGCTCCGCCCGACCGCCTTCGAGTCGGTCGGATCCGAGGGAGGCGAGAACGACGAGGGACACGGGGACGCCGAGTCGGTTTAGGCTTGGCTCGATGTTCGGCGTGCCTCGAGGCTTCTCCCTCTTCTCCATGTTGGCGAGCGCGGTCTGCGCGGGCCTCTTGGCGCGCATGGCCTGGGACAAGCCTCGGCTGGCGCTGCCGATCTTGCTCGTCCTTGTGCTCTCGCTCCTTCCCGCGGTGCTCGCACGGCGGCGCATGATGCGCCTGCTTCGGAGCGGCGACGTCGAGGAGATTCTGGGCGCGTGGGCCCCGAGCATGGGCCGCCTCGTGCATCCCGAGACCACGACCCCGATGCTCGTCGCGACGGCCTACGCGTCGCATGGCTTCGTGGCGGCGGCGCGGCGCGCGCTAGGGCGGGCGGCGCGCGGGCCCGCGTGGGACGCGGCGGTGGAGCAAAGGCTCGTGCTCGACACCTTGCTCGACACCTTCGAAGGCGAGCAGGCGCGCTCTCTCATGCAGGCCGACATGCTCGAGGCGTTGCCCCGGCCGAAGGCAGGTTTTTGGGTGAATCGGCGCGTGGTGGCGCTCCGGCGTGGCGTCGCCGCGCTTGCCCGGGCCTTCGCGCATCGGAGTCGCCAAGACGACCTGCGCTCGCTCAGGCGCGCTGCCAAGAACTCGCCGCTGGTCCACTGGGCGATGCTCTATGGCGAGGCCATCGTGGCCATTGACGCGGGCGACCGCGCCCACGCGGCGCGCCTCCTCGCCGGGGCGCCAGCTTGGCCCGGCGAGAGCGCGTTTCGCTCCTTCCATGGCGAGCTCGCGGCGCACATGGCCAAAAGCCAAGCGACCGACGACACGAGCCCAAAACCGCTATAGACTCCTAGGAATGTTCGCGCCGCCCGCGCGATCTCGTTCGCCACGGCTCCCGGAGCTCGGGAAATACGAGGTCATCGAAGAGATCGGTCACGGTGGCATGGCGACCGTCTACCGCGCTCGCGATCACCGCCTCGCGCGGGATGTCGCCGTGAAGGTCATTCATCCGCACCTCCGCGAATCCACGGAGGTCGCCGTTCGCTTTCGCGGGGAGGCGCACGCCGTCGCCAAGCTGCGTCACCCGAACATCGTCGAGGTCTTCGACGTCTCCGCCGACGACGAGCCCGAGCAATACCTCGTCGTCGAGCTCTTGCGGGGGGCGACGCTGCGCAAGATCCTCAAAGACGGCGGCGAGCTGCCACCGGAGGTCGCGGCGTCGCTCGCGGTCGAGCTATTGGGCGCGCTGGCCCACGCGCACGCCGAGGGGGTCGTTCACCGCGACATCAAGCCGGAGAACGTGATCCTCGAGCACAAGGCCTTCGCGGAAGGCGCCACGCTCCCCGAAAGGGTTCGCGTCAAGCTCACCGATTTTGGCATCGCCAAGCTGCTCGACGCGCAGGGCGTCACGTCCACCGGCCAGGTCTTGGGCAGCCCGGCGCACATGGCTCCCGAGCAAATCGAAGGCGGCGAGGTCGACGCGCGCGCTGACGTTTTCGGCCTCGGCGTCTTGCTCTACGAGTGCATGGTCGGTCATTTGCCGTTTGAAGGCGCCAACCCCGCGCAGGTGCTCCGTCGCGTCCTCGAGGGCGTTTACCCGAGTGCCGAGCGGGAGCGGCCCAAGGTCGGGCGGGCGTGGTCGACGATCCTCGACGGGGCATTGGCGCGTGAGCCCAAGGATCGCTTCGCCGGCGCCAACGCGATGCGCGACGCCATCGTGAGCGAGCTCGCTCGCGTCGGCGTGAGTGACACGAAGGCGCTCTTGGCGGACTACTTCGACGCGCCGCAAGAATGCTCGGCGAAGCTAGAAGAGGAGCTCGTCCCGCGTCTCGCGAAGCTGGGCACCGACGCCCGTCGCGAAGGACGCCACATGGACGCGGCCTCGTACACCAACCGCGCGTTGGCGTACGCGCCCAACGACCCCGCGCTCTTGGCCAGCGCGTCGAGCCTAGGCCGCATCGATGCACGGCAACGCGCGTTGCGGCGTGGCGTCCCCATTGCGGCCGTGATGGTGACCTTTGCTGTCATCGGCTATTTCGGCAGCCGGTTCTTCGTGCGCCCGCCGGCGACCGCGAAACCCATCCCATCGCGCGTCGTCGACGCGCCGGCGCCGAGCTTGGCGGTCGCGCCTTCCACGCCGCCGCCCCCGCCCTCCGCGCCGACGACAGCGCCGCTGCCGGCTCCGCCGGTCGTCCGGACCGTGGCTTCGGCCGTTGTGGCCAAGGCGGAGCGTGAGCTCGTCGTTCGCTCGGTGCTCCCGACCTACGGCGTCACGCTCACGCTCGACGGCACGCCGGTGCCGCGCATCGAAGCGGGCAAGCGCATCACGGCGAGTCGCGACGCGCACACCATCAAGCTGACCTGCGCCAACGACGCTTGCGAACCGGAGGTCCGAACGGTGGCGCCGGGCGACCAGGACGTGGAGCTCGACATCAAATTGGCGATGCGGCCAGCGACCTTGGTGGTCGAGACCAAGTCGACCTCGAAGTTCCAGATCCTGGAAGTGCCGATGCCGGTGTTCGGGCCCCGCGAGATCGTCCGCGTTCCGCTCGGCACGTCGGGCAAAAAGACCGTCACTGTGGCCGAGCTCTCGCCGCCGAACCGCAAGGAGCTGGTCGAGCTAGCGGCCGGCAAACAGAGCAGCGTCACCATCGAATAGACTGGCTGGCTAGCGGGCTGGCTAGCTGCCTGGCTAGCTGCCTGGCTTGCGGGGCGGGTTCAGGGCCATGGAAATGGGGGCTCACGCTCCGATAAGCTCAGCTTCGATGCGTCGCGGTGCCCAGGCTTGGCTCTTCGCGGCCACGTTGCTCCTCTCGGGAGTCGCGTGGGGCAACGAGCTCGCGGACCTCGATCGCGGCAAGAACGCCTATCGGGCCCGCGCCTACGAGGAGGCCGACACGCGGTTTCGGGCCATGCTCGACCCGAAGAGCGGCACGTTGAAGGAGCCGACCGTCGTGACGGAAGCGCTCATGTATTACGGAGCCGTGAAGCTTGCGCGCAAGGAGCCCGCAGAAGCGAGCCGCATCTTCGAAGAGCTCCTGACCAAAGAGCCGCTCTTCGAGCCGGACCCCTTGAGCTTTCCCACCGACGTCCTCGACTTCGTCAGCGACACGAGGCACCGCTTGCGCGAGCGGCTCGCCGCACAAGCGCGTGAGGTCGCGCGCCGCGACGCGGAGCGCAAGGCGCGCGAGGAGGCGGACCGCAAACGCGAGGCCGACCGCGTCGCTCGACTCGAGCGCCTCGCCTCAGAAGAAACTGTGCGCGAGCCCCGCAACCGGTACGTAGCGTTCATTCCTTTCGGCGCTGGCCAGTTCCAAAACGGCCAGCGGGCGCTCGGCTGGACGCTCCTTGGCGTCGAGACCGCGCTCGTCGCCGTGGGCACGGCGGTTGTTCCGTTTTACCTCGCCGAGCGGCGGGCCATGAACGAGACCTACGATCCGTCGGCACGTCCCGATGCCACGGCGCAAGCCGAGTCACACCGCGATTCGGCTCGGACGCTCCAGATCGTGAACCTCAGCGCCTACGGGATCTTCGCGGCCACGGCCCTGTTCGGTGTCGTCCAGGCGAACCTCGCATTTTCACCGGAGGTCGTTCGCGTGCAAAGGCGGAGCCCGACGGAGCTGCCGCCGCCGAAGGCACCGGCGACGCCGACCGACACGCCTTCGCATGAGGGCGTGTCCGTGGCTCCGCGGATCACGCCGAGCGCCCGAGGGCTCGCGCTGGGCGTCGAGGGACGCTTCTAACCAGAGCGAGTGCTAAAGAGCGCGGCGGACGAAGATCTGCTCCAACGTCTCGCGCTTCGGAATGACGCTCGACACATGGGCGCCTGCGGCGAGGGCTGCCGTGAGCACCTCGTGAACCGCATCGTCGCCGCTCACCTCAAGGACGTGCGCCGAGCCGAGGGCCCGGAGCTCATGCCCCTTCGTGCGGAGGTCTTCGGCGAGCGCATCGGACACCTTGTCGAGCGTGATCTCGGCCGAGCGAGCTTCGCCGCCCACGAGCTCGCGGATCGTGCCCTTCAGCACCACCGTTCCCGCGCGCAGGATGCACACGCGATCGCACAGCATCTCGACGTCACTGAGGATGTGACTGGAGAAGAAGACCGCGCGCCCTCGGCGGCGCTCTTCGATGATGAGGTCGCGCACCTCTTTGCGGCCCACCGGGTCGAGGCCGCTCATGGGCTCGTCGAGTATGAGCAACTCAGGCTCGTGCACCAATGCCGCCGCGAGGCCGGTGCGTTGCAGCATGCCCTTCGAGAGGTTGCGAGCCGGCCGATCGATGGCTTCGCTCATGCCAACCCGCTCGATGACCGCCTCCACGCGCTTTGGGAGCGCGGCGCCCGAGACCCCTGAAAGGCGGCCGCAGAGGGAGACGAACTCGCGCGGCGTGAGGTAGGGGTAAATGTACGGGTTCGCGGGCAAGAGGCCGACGCGGTTCATGGCCTCGGGCGAGGGCGCCGCTTCGCCGAGGATCGAAGCGCGACCACCGGTTGGGCGAATGAGCCCCGTCAGCATCTTGAGGGTCGTCGTCTTGCCGGCGCCATTCGGGCCGAGGAATCCGAAGATCTCGCCCTCGAAGGCCTCGAACGAAATGCCCCGCACAGCCTCCACCTTCTTGCCGGAGAAGGGCTTCTTGAAGGTCTTCTTGAGCTCGAAGACGCCGAGGACCGTTCGGTCTGCCACGCGAGTTACTCCAGCTCGGGCTCGCCGGCAGCCCCGTATTCGTGCAGCTTGTATTGGACCTTGCGCGTCGAGATGCCCAGGATGAGGGCCGCCTTCGAGGTCGAGCCACCGCATGCTTCGAGCGTCTTCAGAATGGCGTAGCGCTCCAAGTCGGCGATGGTGGAGCCCGGTACCGGCGGTGGCCCGCCCCGCTCGCCATCGGGGACGACGGCCTTCGGCAGGTGGCGCAACTCCACTTGCGCGGTGTCGCACAGCACGACGGCGCGCTCGACCACGTTCTCGAACTCGCGCACGTTGCCCGGCCATCCGTAGTTCGATAGGCGCTCCAGCGCGTCGGTGGAGAAGCCTTCGATGGTGCGGCCGTTCTCCGCGGCGTAGCGCCTCAGGAAGAACGAAGCGAGCGTCGGGATGTCGCCACGCCGCTCCCGGAGCGGCGGCAAGTCGACGGTGACGACGTTGAGCCGGTAGAAGAGGTCCTCTCGGAAGCGGCCTTGCTTGATCTCCGACTCGAGGTCCCTGTTCGTCGCGGCGATCACGCGAACGTCCACCTTGAGTGTCTCGTTGCCGCCGACGCGTTCGAAGGTTCGCTCTTGGAGGAATCGCAGCAGCTTGACCTGCGTGCCCTGGGGTATCTCGCTGATCTCGTCCAAGAACAGCGTGCCGCCGTCGGCCTGCTTGAAGCGACCCTCGCGGCGACCGACGGCGCCGGTGAAGGCGCCTCGCTCGTGGCCGAATAGCTCGCTCTCGAGCAAGGACTCGGCGAGGGCGGCGCAGTTGAGTCGAACGAAGGGCTTGTTCGCGCGCGTCGACGCGCTGTGGATCGCTTCGGCGATGAGCTCTTTTCCTGTTCCGCTCTCGCCGGTGACGAGGACGCTGGCGCGGCTCGGCCCCACTTGCGCGACGAGGTCGAGTAGCTGCTTCATGCGCGGGTCGCTGGTCACGATGAGGCCCGCGGCGTTGCGCTCCCTCAGGCGGTCGCGCAGCTGGCGCGTCTCCTGGACGAGCCGCGCCTTCTCCATGGCGCGCTCGACCACCGCCGTCAGTGACTCGAGCTCCAAGGGCTTCGTGAGGTAGTTTTCGGCCCCCTTTTTGACCGCGAGGACCGCGCTCGAAATGGTCCCGAAGGCCGTCATCACGACGAACACGGCGCCGGGCATGGCGCTTTTCGCCTTCTCCATGAACGCAATGCCATCGAGGCCCGGCATCTTCAGGTCTGTCAGGACGACGTCGGGCTGAAAGTCCTCAAGCTTGCCAAGGGCCTTGAATCCGTCCGCGGCGGTCTCGGTGGTGTAGCCCTCGTCGTGGAGAATCTCGCTGAGCGCCGCGCGCGCGTTGGCTTCGTCGTCGACGATGAGGATGCGGCCGCGCGGTTCTCGTCGTCCGCGCAGCGAGGCCTCTCCAGCGGGCTCGCGAGACGCCGCGGGGACGTCGACTGGCGTGGCCGGCGGCGCCGCTGCGTCGCTAGCCGTCCCGACGCTGAAAGGCGGCGTTTCTCTTTCGTGACTCCCGCGTGCGTTTGGGCTCGTAACCATCGCTCCGCATCTTCCCACGTCCTTGGTCCGAAAAAGAAGGCCCAGCACGTTGGTCGGCGCTCGAATCGGCCCGCGGAGGCGTGTTAGCCTCCCGCCCCAACGATGAACCGACTTCTATTGGTTTCGCTTGGCTTGCCGTCCTCCCTCGCCCTCGTGCTCGCTGCGTCCACGGCGTCGGCGCAGGTCACCTTCGGAGGGAGCGCGAGCGGAAGCGCCGCGGCTCCGGCTCCGGCTCCGGCTCCCGCCGCGCCGAAGGTGCCGGCAGCGGCTGCAGCCGCGCCAGTGGCCGCCGCGCCGCCGCCTGCGTCGGCTCCCGTCGTCGGGGCCCTCGCCGAGGGCGACAACAACAAGGAGGGCAACGAAGCCGACGCCGAATGGGCCGAACGCGATCGCGCCCTCATGGAGTCGAGCACGCTGCACGGTCAGCTAGGCCTCCTGCGAACTCCGCACGCGCAAGGCGGAGCGCCGGGCCAGTTTCGTTTAGGCTTCACGACCGAGTACTTCTCCGCCGGCTTCCTCTGCACCGCCAAGTTTCCTTGCCCGAGCACAGCGCCCGGCGGCACCGCCGTGCAAACCGACTCGCTCGATCACTTCGGTGGGACGATCTCCCTCGGCGTCTCGATCGCGAAATGGCTCGAGGCGTACGCCTCGACGAGCGCCTACGGCAACTCGAGCAACGCCAATCGTCCCTCGCTCCTTCAGGTCCTCGGCGACACGAACCTCGGAGCGCGCGTGCACGGCGCTCTGGCAAAGACGTTCCATGTCGGCGGCTTCGCCGAACTCTGGCTCGTCAACGGTTCGGGGCGCGTGGGTCTCGAGGGCGGCGGCACGGGCTTCAAGTTTGGGCCCGTCGCCACCCTCGACCTCCGCGGCATGCAGAAGCCGGTGCCGCTCCGCACGAGCCTCGCGCTCAACTACATGTTCGACAACACCGCCAAGGTCGTTGAACGCACCGAGCAGCTCCGCGGTCAGCCGGTGACGCGCATCGAGCGCTTCGGTCTCGGCGTCAATCGCGTCGACCACTTCGACATCGGCCTCGGCGTCGAAGGCCTCTTCGCGGACGAGCGCGTGCGCCCCTTCGCCGAATACACGGTCATCGTTCCCGTGAATCGGCAGGGTTACGCGTGCCGCCTCAACAACCCGTCGAGCGACCTCTGCATGAAGAACGAGCCGCTTGCGCCGCAGCGGATCACGTTGGGCAGCCGCTTCCTCCCGTGGAAGCGCGGCTTCGGTCTGACGGCGGCCTTCGACTTCGGCGTGTCGGGCACCAAGACCTTCGTCGAGGAGCTGGCGCCGGTCGCGCCGTGGACGCTCTTCCTCGGCGCCGGCTGGAACGTCGACACGCAGGACCGGCCGCCCGTCGTGAAGCTCCGCACGGTGGAGAAGATCATCGAGCGGACCGTGGTGCGCGGTCGCGTGAAGGGCTTCGTCCACGAGAAGGACAAGCAAGAGGGCATCGCCAACGCCATCGTCGCCTACGAGAACCACCCCGAGATCACGTCGATGGTGACGGGGCCCGATGGCCGGTTCACGACGCAAGAGCTCGGCGAGGGCGGCTACGGCTTCCTCGTCAAGGTCGATGGCTACAAGGACGGCCAGTGCACGGCCACCGTCGTGAAGGGCGCGCCCGAGGTCAACGCCGATTGCGTCCTCGAGGCGCTGCCGCGCGTCGGCACCATCGTCGGTCGCGTTCGCGACGCGGCGACGCAAGCCCCCATTCAAAGCGCGACGGTCAAGGTCGTCGACGCGGCGAAGAAGGAGAGCTCGCTCGGGACCGACGGCCAAGGGTCGTTCCGCGTGGCCGACGTTCCGCCGGGCACTGTGAGCTTCACCGTCGAAGCCGACGGTTACCTCGTCCAAGTGATGCCCAGCGACATCAAGGCGCGGCAAGACAACCCCGTCGACATCTTGCTGACGCCGAAGCCGAAGAACGCGCTCGTCACCGTCGGCAAGACCGAGATCACCATCAAGCAGCAGATCCAGTTCGCCGTCGATTCGGCCGTCATCCTGCCGGAGTCGCAGGCGCTGATGACCGAAATCGCCGACGCCATGATCCGCACCGCTCGCATCCGTCGCGTCGAGATCCAAGGTCACACCGACAACACCGGCACGCCGGACCGCAACAAGACGCTCAGCGAACAGCGCGCCGAGGCCGTGCGAGGCTGGCTCGTCGACCATGGCGTGGGTCCCGATCGCATCGCCGCGAAGGGCTACGGCCAAACCAAGCCGCTTGTGCCGAACGTGACTGCCGCGAACAAGGCCCGCAATCGCCGGGTTCAGTTCGTCATCCTCGAACAGGACCCGGCCCCGGCGGCCACACCAGCCACGAGGAAGTGAGTCGCCGCGGCGCCCGCGGGCGCCGCTATTTGGCGAGCTTGTAGACGACGCCCGCGCCGACGTCCGTGAAGTAGACGAAGTCGGCGTCGAGGGCGACGGCTCCCGTCTGAACGAAACCGCTCGCGAGAAGCGCAGCCGGCTGGCCCGGGCCTGGGGTGCGCATGACAGCCTGCCCCGTGGCGAGGTACACGCCGCTCGCGTCCGCGGCGATCCCTCGCAGGCCCGTCGTGCCCGTCATGAGGCTTTCGGATGGTCCGCCAGCGAGTGGGAGCGAGACGGCCCGATCACCAGAGGCGACGAGGAGCGCTCCGCCGAAGAGCGCGAGGCGCGTCGGCGCGGTGACGCCGGTGAGGAGCGTCGTCGTCACGAGGGGCGAGCGCGCGGTTCTGAGGATTCGGCCTCCTGCAATGTCTACCGTGAAGAACGCGTTCGCGTCGGCTGCCACGGCGCCCACCTCGCCGAGGCCTGACGCGATGACGGTCCCTTGCGAGTTCGTGCTCGTCTTGGGCACCGTCCGTAGCTCCGGTCCATTGCCGAAGACGACGTCGGCCGCGTCGAGGATGATGCCTCCGATCAAGGTGTCGAAGCGACTCGCGGGAATCACGCTTCCCGGCGTCCCGTCGCTCGCGTGACGGCGTACCTGCACAACGGCTGAGGGGACCGCCTGCGGAAGCGCGAGCGTGTAGTAGACGTGACTCCCGTCGGTGGCGAAGGCTCTCGGGAAACCGCTCTCCTGGGCGATGTTGACGAGCGCTCCTCCGCCCTTCGATACGCGCCGAATGTGGTTCGGGTCACCGGGCGTTCCCGCGGCGCCATTGTTCAGGAAGAACACGAAGGCGCCCTCGACCGCGAGCTCGGCAGGGCCCGACTGACCCGATGCGAGCACGACCGGCTGACAGAGCCCCGCCACGCAAGTCGAGCCGCGGCAGTCGTGGCCGCACGTGCCGCAGTGTGCCGCCGTCGTGTTCGTGTCGGTCTCGCACCCGTCGGCGGCGATGCCATTGCAGTCTGCACGCGTGTTGCAGCCGGCATCGGCGGTCGCTCCGGCGTCGCTGCCGAAGGCGCCAGCATCGCCCGGACCGACTTCGAGCCACGCGTCGCCGAGCCCCGCCGCGTCGACGGCCACCGGGCGTGCTCCGCCGAGACGAACGTCACCGCCGCAGGCGACGAGAGCGGCCAAGGTGAAAGGCGCCGTGCGTCGCACCAAGCTACTCGCCCCCGTCGCGTTCACCGAGCAGGGAGCGCACCCGCCGCGCGTGGGCGCTCCCTGGGTGCTTCCGTTGAAAGTTGTCTCCCAGGCGCCTGGCCTCTGTCATGTCGCCGTTCGCCACGCGCGCCTCGATGCGAAGCAGATCGGCCTCTTGCCTCAACGTCCCCTGCGGGAACGCGCGATCGTAAGCCCCCAGCTCAAGAAGTGCAGCGGCCGGTCCCTGCGATTTCAGCGCCTGTCGCGCCTTGTCGAGGGCGAGGATCTCTTGGGCGAGGTCGGCCGGCGCGCCGCTCGCAACCGGCTTAGGGGTCGGGGTCGGGGTCCGGGAGGTCGAGGTCGAGGTCGAGGTCGGGGTCGGGGTCGAGGTCGAGGTCGAGGTGACTAGGGTCCTGACGGACCCGTCGACATGACTGGACTCCGTCCCTTCGGGACTCCGTCCAGTAATGTTCGAGGTCGAGGTCGAGGTCGCGCTCCAAACGGCTGCGCCCACGAGGGCCAAGCCGACCCCACCAACGAGCCACCACTTGAGCGTCGCCGAGGCCCCCGTGCTGCTTGCTGCCGCGCCGCCGCCGCCGGCCTCGAGCGCTAGCTTGAGCGCCTCCGCCTTCACGGCCGGCGAAGGCGCATCGTTGATGCCGCCGCGGAGGAGGCTCTTGACGAACTCATCCTCGTTGGCATCGCCGATGAGTCGCTTGGGATCGGTCACGAGCGCCCTCCTTCCAGCGCGGCGCGGAGCCGCTTCGCGCTCTTGTCGAACTGCTCGCGGGCGCGCCGCAGGCGCGACGCCGCGGTGCCGCCAGGAATCTCGAGCGCGGAGGCGATCTCCGGCACCGTCATGCCTTCAAGCTCGAAGAGGACGAAGACCTGACGTGCGTCGTCGTCGAGGCCCGCGAGCGCGCGGTCGAGCAGCTCGCGCGCTTGCGCGTCGGCCATCGATTGCTCAGGGTTCGGCCGCGGGTCGGCGAGCCCCGCGACGTACTCTTGATCGCTGAGGTCTTCGCGCTTTCGCGCGTAGGCGCGGCGTTGCTCCGCCATCACGTTCGTCAGCGTTCGGTAGAGAAACGCGCGCTCTTTGCCTGCCTCGATGTCGTCGATGCGGCGCGACGCGACGATGAACGTCTGCTGAGCCGCGTCGTCGGCCGCCGCGTCGGGGAGGCCGAGACGGCGAGCGGTGCGCCAGACGAAGTCGAATTGTGCTCGCACGAGTCCCTCGATGCGCACGGAATTGCTGCTGCTTTGGCCGCTGACGGGGATCGCGGGACGATCCCCTCCGGGCTCCATGGCCGCTGGGCTGCCCGATCGATCGACAAATGGAACGACACCCTTCGAGAGATCCTTCGGGGTCGGTGTGGTCATGGCCGCACTCCCACGACCAGGCCGGCGAGCACTGAGACGGGCGGCGGCTCGAAGACGGTCACAGTCGGGTCGAAGTAGAAGCGCTCGCGCAGGAGCAGCGCAAGCGCGCCAGCCTCGGCGCCAACGAAGGCGTGTGGCAAGACGTAGAAGGTCGCCGTCGCAAGGCCGCCCGTGGCGACCCAGGCGCGGCGCTCGCGTTGCCCGTCGGGGACGTTCGCTCCTGCCGTCGCCAGAAGGGTGCCGGTCTCGACCGCAAGGCAGGGCGTGACGACGAACCGTCCGAAGGCCGTTCGAAGGGGACAAAGATCGAACCTTCCCCCGAGCCATTGGAACGTCGCGCTCCGGTCTCCTCGTGTCGCCTCGGAAGGAAGGGCGCCCATCAGCGTCGCCCTTGCCGAAGGCCGAAAGGACCTGCCCGGCCACTCGACGTCGACGAACAAGCCTGCCGTCGGGACGAGCGCGGGCCCGACCCCCGAGCGCACACCGAGCGTCGCGCCAGCGGCCCATGCGGCTCCGGGGAGCGGTGCGGGCCCGCGCGGCGCTAGCCTCAGAGGCGTCGCCGTCTCATTCGCCTCGTCTTGGTGGAGGAAGAACAGCCCATCGAGCGGGTCCAACGGTCGCTGCGCAGGGGGCGCGCCTCCGTTGGCGGTCGTTGACGCTTCCGGATCAACGGTGAGCGCGGCGATGAGCGCAAGCGCGTCGACGACCTCGAGGCACGTGCGCGCGCTGACGCTGCGTTCGCCTCGCGGCGTCCGTCCTTCTTCGACGATGAGCGAGCCGGCAAAACGCCTGGCGCCACCCGTGACGCGGACGCGGACCGTGCGTGCGCTGGCGTCGTCTTCGTCGCGCGCGGCGCGAGCGCGGTCCGTCCGCGCGAAGAACCGCGCGCGGAACGAGTCCGCGCTCGGGCAGGACGCAGCCGCAACGTATTCGATGCGGATGGCCTCCGTGTCGACGGGCCCGCTCACGGGCGGCATGCTACACGGGCACGCTCGCTTCCGCGCGCCGCCTTGACCCGCGAATCCGACAGAGCGCCAAGCGACCCTCGTCGCGACGTTGTCCTCGGCTCAGCGATTCATCCAGTGATCACAATAGGTTGTGACGCTCCGTTAGCAACTTTCGAATCCGACGCCGCCGAGCTTGCGCGCCCCCGAAAGGCCGGCTATATCGCTGCCGGCCTCAGCTGGTGGTTGTGTGACGCGGACCCCACGCCGGGAGCCCGCGTTTTTTTTTGCCTCGTCCCCAGCGTAACCCTCCAAAAACCTCGCCAATCCGCATGTCCCCCGCTCCGTTCACCCTCGACCGTGCCCGGCTTGATCCGGTCCTCGCGCCCATTGCGCGCGCCCACGGTGCGGAGGTCATGGACGTGGAATTTAAGAGCGAGCCGAGTGGCTGGGTGCTTCGCATCTTCGTCGAGAAGTTCGGCTCAGCCGAGCGAAAGGCGTCGACGCGCGAGGCCGCCGTTGACCTCGACACCTGCTCGAAGATCGCGCGCGATTTGAGCCCGGCGCTCGATGTCGTGGAGGTGGTGGCGCACCGCTATCACCTCGAGGTGTCGACCCCCGGCGTCGAGCGCCCTCTCCGCACGGAGGCCGACTTTTCACGGTTCGCCGGCGAAAAGGCCAAGGTGAAGCTTGAGCGCGCTGTGCAAGGGCAAAAGGTCCTCGTCGGCATTCTCGGCGAGACCAAGGGCGGTTCGGTCACGCTGGTCGACGGGCCGCGCAGCTACGAGTTTCTCGTCGCCGATGTCACCTCGGCTCGCCTCGTCTTCGAGTTCCCAAAATCCGAGAAGCCTGGAAAGGGCCCCGGAAAAAAGGGCGCGCCCACGTCAAGACGGTCTGGTGACCTTTCCGGCCCGCCCTCGTCGCGTGCCGTCGGGGCGCCGGAAAGCGCGCCCGCTAGCAGCCCATCCCTCTCGTCGGATCCGCCTTCGGCGGCTCCCTCTTCAAAACGCGTCCAGAGGTAAAAAATGGCCACCGTCAACCAGCCCATGCCGCAAACCGAGAGCCTCCTCAAGGTCATCGAGGAAGTCGCCGAAGCCAAAGGCATCGACCGCGCACGTCTCGTCAAGACCGTCGAAGAAGCCATCCTCAAGGCCGCGCAGAGCGCCTTCGGTCCGACGCGTGAGCTCGAGGCCCGCTTCAACGAGCAGACCGGTCAGGTCGACCTCTTCCAATACATGACCGTCGTCGACGACCCCTCCGACGACGAGCGCGAGATCGCGCTCGAAGACGCTCAGCAGGTCGGTCTCGAAGCGGAGCTCGGTGAAGAGCTCGGCTTCCAGATCTTCTGGCACCCGTCCGACG
This sequence comes from Myxococcales bacterium, assembly GCA_016703425.1. Lineage (NCBI taxonomy): Bacteria > Pseudomonadati > Myxococcota > Myxococcia > Myxococcales > Myxococcales bacterium. The sequence goes on along the minus strand of JADJCA010000009.1, from coordinate 291,955 downwards.
CGAAGAAGGCGGCCGAGCAGGACAAAGAGTTCGGCGACCTGCTCAAGGTGAAGCAGGCGCGAAACTCCTTCGGTCGCATCGCGGCGCAAGCGGCCAAGCAGGTGCTCCTTCAGCGCGTTCGCGACGAAGAGCGCGACCTCATCTTCAACGAGTTCAAGGACAAGAAGGGCGAGCTCATCAAGGGCGCGGTTCGCCGCTTCGAGAAGGGCAACCAGATCATTGTCGACCTCGGCCGCACGGAAGCGATCCTGCCGTTCCGCGAGCAAACGCCGCGCGAGACATACCGCCCCGGCGACCGCATCGTGGCCTTCGTGAAGGACATCGATCGCGAGGCCCGCGGCCCGATGATCATCCTGAGCCGCGGCGACGCGAAGCTCGTCGAGAAGCTCTTCGAAGCCGAGGTTCCGGAAATCTACGAAGGCATCGTTCGCATCGTCGCCTGCGCGCGCGAGCCCGGCGCCCGCTCGAAGATCGCCGTTGCTAGCCGCGACGCCGACGTCGATCCCGTCGGCGCGTGCGTCGGCATGAAGGGCTCCCGCGTTCAGGCGGTCGTCCAAGAGCTCCGCGGCGAAAAGATCGACATCGTTCCCTACGATCGCGACCCGGCACGCTTTGTCTGCGCGGCCATCCAGCCGGCGGAAGTGAACAAGGTCATCGTCAACGAGGGCGAAGGCCGCATGGAACTCGTCGTCCCCGACGAGAAGCTCTCGCTCGCCATCGGCCGCAAGGGCCAGAACGTTCGCCTCGCGGCGCAGCTCACCGGCTGGAAGCTCGACATCATCAGCGAAGCGAAGTTCAAGCAGATGGAGGAAGAAGCCATCAGCGCGCTTCAGCAGATCGAAGGCGTCACCGAGGCCCTCGCGCGGAACATGTACCGCTTGGGCTTCCGCGCCCTCGAGGAGGTCGCCGAGGCGAGCGAGCAAGAGCTCACCTCGATCCAGGGCGTCACGGCGGAGTTTGCCGCCACGCTCAAGGACAGCGCCGAAGGCACGATGGAGCGGCTGCGCCAGGAGCGCGTGAAGGCTGCCGAGTCGCGCGTCGAACCGCTCACGGAGAAGGAGCGCCTCCTCTTCGTCCGTGGCGTCGGCGAGCGAACCCTCCAGCTGCTCGAAGAAGCGGGCTACAAGAGCGTCGAAGACCTTCTCCGCGAGGACGAAGACAAGCTCGCCATCAAGACAGGCCTCGGCATCAAGAAGGCGCGCGTCATCAAGCACGGCGCGGAGCAATTCATGACGCACGAGTGGAAACACATCGACGCCGCTCGCAAAGCGGCAGCAGCAAGGGCGCGTGAGGCGACCGCCTGAAGCGCGACGGAAAGATGAAGGACGAGCCCGTGGACCTGTTGGTGGATGAAGACATGCCGCTCCCTGAGAAGGGAGCGCGCACGTGCGCCGGTTGTCAGAAGACCGGTCCGCGCGATGCGTTCGTGCGTCTCGTCTCGACGGGCGACGACGGCGACGGTTCGTCGGTGGTGGTGGATGCGGCGGGCGGGGCCTTCGGCCGCGGCGTGCACGTTCACGCCGCACCGGCCTGTCTCGAGAAGGCCGCCAAGGGCGGCCTCTCGCGGGCCTTCAAGGCCAAGGTGACGGTCTCTGCCGCCGAGTTGGCGGAGCGCATCCGTGACGCCTACGGGCGCCGCGCCACCGGCCTGCTCATCACGGCTTGGCGAAAGCGTGCTCTCGCCATCGGCGCCGACGCTACCGCGGCGGCGCTCATGGAGCACGAACACGCGGCTGTGGTTGTGGCTCAAGACGCCGCTCACGCGGCGACGCTTGGCGGAGTTCAGCAGGCGGTCCGCGATGGCCGCGCCCTCGTGTGGCTCGACCGTGCGGCGCTCGGCGCGGCTCTCGGGCGCAACGAGGTGGCCGTCGCAGCGGTGCTCGATGGCCCCATCGGGCGCGCGCTAGTGGCGGCCGTCAATGATGTTTTGGCGCCGCTCGCCGCGTTCGGCGCGCCGGTCGCGAAAGACGATGTGCGGGGTGATGCATGCAGGTCTCGGGAGGTTCGATGAGCAAGGTACGCGTCTACGAAGTGGCGAAAGAGCTGAACCTCGACCCGAAAGCGGTGGTCGGGCTCTTTCAGGCCGTTGGGATCTCCGAGGTCCGCAATCACATGAGCTCCGTTGAGCCCGAGGCCGTCGAGCGCGTGAAGCGTCACCTCGAGAAGCAGCGGACGCACGACGTCGTCGAGGAGCGGGTACGCACCGACGGTCGCGTCATCAAGCGACGCGCGGTTGCGAAACCGGCAACAGACGTCGCCGCTCCCTCGTCAACGGCTTTGCCGTCGGCGCCGCGCAGCGTCCGCGACGTGGCCGCCGCGATGCCGTCATCTCCCGAGATGGTTGCCGCCGCGCCCCCGGCGCCGCTATCGACGCCGGACGTGCGGGACCGTGAGAGCGGACGCCTGCAGCCGATGGTCGAAGAGCGCCGCAGCTCGCGCGAGTTGCCCGCCGAGCGGAAGAGCGCCCGCGACGTGATGATCACGCCGGCCGAGGTTCCGTCGCCGCCCCCGCCGGCGCCGACGCCCCCTCCAACCGACGTCCAAGCTGCCCCCGCGGTGCCCGCGCCGGAGATCACGGCGCCGCCGCCGTCGGCCGTCATCCCGCCGCCCGCTTCCGTTCCCAACGTCGCGGTCCCTGCGCCGGAGCCCATGGTCGCGGCGCCCGTCGAGCCCGTGGCACCGCGCGTCGAAGAAGCGCGCGAGCCTACGCCCGCGCCCGCGCCCGCGCCCGTAGCGCCGGCCGCGTCGCCGAGCATTGAGCCCGCGCGGCCGAAGACCGGCGTTGAGTATTGGACCGGTCGTCCCGGCGTTCCGATGCCGACGCCGGCCAGCGCACAGCGCACAGCCATCGGCGGCGGCGCCGCCGGCGCGATGGCGCGACGCGTTCAATACGATCCGCGCGCGGCGCAAGGTGCCGGCGCACGGCGACCGGGTGCGCCGCAAGGCCCCGGTGGCCGGCCCATGATGGGCATGCGTGGCGGCGCGGGCATGCGCGGCCGACTGGGTGCGGGCTTCGAACCGATGCGACGCGGCGGACCGGCCTCGACGCAGGAGATGAGCGCCCACAAGAAGGTCATCCGCATCGAGGAGAACATCACGCTCAGCTCGATGGCGGCCAAGATGAGCCTCAAGGCGACGGAGCTGCTCGGCAAGCTCCTCTCCATGGGCATGACTGGCGTTCACATCAACACGACCCTCGACGCCGACACGGCGAAGATCCTGGCCTCCGAGTTCGGCTGGGAAGTCGAAGACGTGGCCGTGAGCGAGGAAGACAACATCGCCGCGGCGCGTGGTGAAGAAGGCGAAGCGCCGGTCATCGACACGGATCACGTGCAACGACCGCCCGTCGTCACGGTCATGGGACACGTCGACCACGGCAAGACGAGCCTCTTGGACCGTATCCGCAAGACCAACGTGGCCTCCGGCGAGGCCGGCGGCATCACGCAGCACATCGGCGCCTACAAGGTCCCGACGTCGCGCGGCGTGGTGGTCTTCCTCGACACGCCAGGCCACGAGGCCTTCACCGCCATGCGCGCCCGCGGCGCCGGCGTCACCGACATCGTCATTCTCGTCGTCGCCGCCGACGACGGCGTGATGCCCCAGACGCGCGAGGCCATCAACCACGCCCGCGCCGCCCATGTTCCCATCATTGTCGCCGTCAACAAGATCGACAAGCCGAGCGCAGAGCCCGATCGGGTGCGCCGCGAGCTCGTTGAAGCCGGCCTTCAGCCGGAAGAGTGGGGCGGCGACACGATCTTCGTGAACGTCTCCGCGCAAAGCGGCGAAGGCGTCGACCAGCTCCTCGAGATGGTCGGTCTCCAGGCCGAGATCCTCGACCTCAAGGCCAACCCCAAGCGCGCCGCTAGCGGCACCGTCATCGAGGCCCTCCTCGATCGCGGTCGCGGTCCCGTCGCTCGCGTCCTCGTGCAAGATGGCACGCTCAAGGTCGGTGACTTCGTCCTCGCCGGCTCCGGCTTCGGCAAGGTCCGCGCGATGACCAACGAGCACGGCAAACAGGTCCACGAGGCCGGGCCTTCAACCCCCGTCGAGATCCTCGGTCTCTCCGAGGTGCCCGGTGCAGGCGATCCGCTGCACGCCGTCAAGGACTCGAAGAAGGCGATGGAGATCGCCGACGGCCGCAAGGGCAAGATGGCCAAGACGCTCATCCCGGCCACCGCGAAGGTGTCCCTCGAAGAGCTGTCGAAGCGCATCGCCGAGAGCGGCCTGCTCGAACTCCGCGTCATCATCAAGGGCGACGTCCAGGGCTCCGTCGAGGCCGTCGCCGACGCCTTCGCCAAGCTCTCCGGCGACAAGGTGAAGATGTCGATCATCCACGCCGGTGTCGGCGCCATCACGGAGGGCGACGTCAACCTCGCCACCGCGTCCAAGGCCATCATCATCGGCTTCAACGTTCGGCCGGCGGGCAAGTCGCACAGCCTGGCGGAAGAGAACAAGATCGAGATTCGCCTCTATTCGATCATCTACGACGCCGTGAACGACGTTCGCAGCGCCATGGAAGGGCTCCTCCCGCCGACGCTCGTCGAGAAGGCCAGCGGCAAGGCCGAGGTTCGTCAGATCTTCAAGGTCAAGAACGTCGTCGTGGCTGGCTGCTACGTCATCGAAGGCGTCTTCAAGCGCAGCGGCAAGGCTCGCGTCATTCGCGACGGCAACACCATCATCTGGGACGGCAAGGTCGCTGCCCTCAAACGCTTCAAGGACGACGCCAAGGACGTGGCCGAAGGCTTCGAGTGCGGCATCAGCCTCGACGGCTTCAACGAGCTCAAGGACAAGGACATCATCGAGAGCTACGACGTCGAAGAGATTCGGCAGAAGCTCTGAAAGTCCTCTCGCGAGAGGGACGACCTGCGGGCCGTCCCTCTCTTCCTCCATCCCGCTATGTTCGTCGGCGTCTTGCGGCTCTCGTTTCATATCCCCCACGCGAGGTCCCTCAAGGACAAGCGACGCGTGGTTCAGAAGATCCGGGATCGCATTCGCAACCGCTTCGATGTCTCCGTCGCCGAGGTGGCCGCGCAAGATCAATGGCAGCGAGCCGTCTTCGGCGTGAGCGTGGTGTCCGGCGAATCGAGCGTCTGCGATTCCGTTCTGGAACAGGTGGCTCGCTCCGCCGAGCTCTCGGAAGATGCCCAGCTGACGGATCGCGAGACGGAGCTCATCACCGTGGGAGACGAACTCTATGGCTGACGTAAAACGTTCTGTTCGCGTTGCCGAACGAGTTCGCACGGAGCTCGCGCACATTCTCTCGCGCAAGGTGAAAGATCCGCGCGTCTTGGGCGTGATCGTGTCTCGCGTCGAGATGACCGACGACTTGGGCCTAGCGAAGATCTACTTTCGGCTGCTGTCTGGCGACGAGGCCGCCGCGAAGAACGCCGAGGTCGGTCTCGGTCGCGCGTCGCCGGTCATGCGCAGCGAGCTGACCAAGGCGCTTGCGCTTCGCACCGCGCCGGAGCTTCGGTTCTTCTACGACACGGGCCTCGATCATCGGAGCCGCGTCGAAGAGTTGCTCATCGAGATCGAGCGCGACAAGAAGAAGAGCGAGAGTTAGCGCGGGGCGCCTTGGTCCTCGCGATCAGCTCGCGGGCCAACGGTCGGTCACGATCGACACCGAGACCGCGTGAAGGGCGTTCCAGCGGCTCCCGCGCGCCAGGATTGGTCCGAGGAGTCCTTTGACCTTCAAGGACGGGAGGGCAGTGCGTTGCACCAGGCGGCAACCGGGGTCGCAGCCGGGCGCGGGGGCGCGGGCACGGTCGGGCGGTTTCCGTGCACATTTCCTCGACTCCGTGTCGGCCCCCTTCTTGCTGGAGGCGTGCGTCATCATCAACGACTACGCCGTGACTCGAAAGGGATCCTCATCATGTCCGCCAAGTCTCAGGTCGGGGGAATGCTCGTGAAGGTCGGCGGTTTTGCCGCTCTCGCAGGCGTCATCTCCAGTGTGCTCTCGCTCATCGGCTACAACCTCCGGATCCTCATGTGGATCGACGTTTGGGGGGCCGCCGCGGGCTGGGGCATCCGTATCGCGCTCGTCGTGGTCGGTGCCGTCGCGTTCGTCCTCGGCAATGCGATGGGAGGTGACGAAGAAGGCGTCCCGTCCCGCGGTCGCTAGCTTCGGTCCGCGAGTGCGCAGGCGCCGCAGCGCGCGCCAGATCGCGTTGGCATCGACCCGGCCCGACGCAAGGCCCAAGGGACGAGTGGGCCAACGCTCGACCTGTGAAGCTAGGCCCTGGCTTCAACTGGAAGCCGGACCGAAGCTGTTGAGCGTCGAGGCCCGCGTGGTCGCCCTCAGTCGTCCTCTTCGCCCATCGATCGAATCACGCGCGTCACTTCCCGTGCGAACCATTCGCGGACGCTTGGCGCCAGGTACTCGCTGAAGCCCTCGTCGTCGTCGTGGTTCAGAAAGACGGGGGACGGTGCGGCGTCGCTGCGGAGATCGTGGACCACGAAGACGTCCAGGCTGTGGGAGTACGCGAACGAGATGATGCTGTCGCGAAGCTCGGGCGCGAGCATCACCATCGCGCCGGCCTTGGTCGACGTGACGCCTCTCGGCGAAGACAGTTGTTGCTCTGGCTCCGAATCGGCGAACCACTCTTCGTAATCGCCTTCGAAACGTTCGCGAGTGTCGCCGACGGAACCGACTTCGGTGATGCATGCAAGGCGCGCGTCGGCGGCGTAGCCCGTGCCGAGGAGTTCGCTAGGGTCGACGAGGCGGTAGTTCATGAAGCCTCGTGCCCACCGCGCTCGAGCGGGCTCTCCCAGGAAGCGCCAGAGCTCGACGATGCCCTCGGGCAACCTCTCCCCGAATCGTCTTTCGGCGGCGGCGATCGTTTCTTCCATCTCGCGCGAAACTGCGTTCGGTGCGGCGCGATACTCGCGGATTGCCCTGACGAAGTCGTCGATCCGATCGGCGAGCACGATCTGCGTGGTCAGGACTTCGTCGCAACGCGCCGCGTCGACGACCATGGCCCGCTCGACGAAATCGGCGGCGCGCGAGGCGGCCCCGGCGATGGGTTCGCCCGGGGGCGCGCCGCCATACTCGTGAATGAGTCGCATAAGAGCCGCGTCCATGGGCCAGGATTCTCCCACATCAGCGCCGTTCGCCGCCGCTTGGTGCTCGCGCACGGCTCGGCAGCTCGCGAACTCACCGCGGACGCGCATCCTCCCCGCCATTCCAACGGCGGCTCGGATTGCCGTCTGCCCTCATCGACAGCGTCGTGTACGCGGCTCACGATGTCCTGTTTGGGACAACGTGTCCCCGTTCGGACAGCGAGTCCCGCTCCCCGCCCTGAACACCCAGGGAAACGAAGAGAATTGCGGGTGCCCCCCCGGCTGGCACGAGCGCTGCATTGGTGCGGGACATGAACCGAACGAACGACGGGCTGGTAGCGCTCTCCGACGACTTCCTCGACGACGTGCACGGCGGCCTCATCGGTAGCAGCGAACCCGGGCTGCTCTCCTTGGGGAGCGACACGTCGAACGAGCTCATGACGACGTTGACGTGCAACCTCGCCGGTAGCGTCCTCGGGGACGCTGGGGGGATTGTCGGCACGATGGCGGCTCTTGCCATCGGCGGTACCGTCGGCGTTGTCCTCGCGCCGGTCTTGGTCGCTGTCACCAGCAACGCGTTCGAGAACACGACGCGAGACACGTGCTTGAATGCGGGCGGCGGAACGACAGACCTCGGCAACCTCTCGGGCACCGTCGTCGCTCCGTGACTTCGGGCCGTGTGGCCCGCGGAGGTACTCGGCGAGTTCCTCCGGTGCCACTGCCTCGTCGCGCTGGCGCTCTGCCATTCCGTGCCCGCGGCTCGCTCACGCGATTCCTTTTCGACCACGGCCGTCAAAGGCGGAGCGCCCCACCAGGGGAGGTATCGGGCCGAGAGCAGAACCTGGCGCTTCGTCAGCGGCTCGCCTCAGCGCAGCTTGGTCACGTACCAAGCGCCGCGCCACGAAACGAACTCGCCGACCTCGATGCGCTGCTGCCGGCCGTCGACGGTGAAGAGCAGTTTCGAATGGCGAACGCGCCACAGAGGTTTCTTGAAGTCGCGCTTCTTTGGCACGACGCGCGTGATCGCCTGACCCACTTCGAGGGCCACGAATTGGGCGTCTTTGCCTTTGAGGCGCCGGCTCAGCGTGCGTATGTCGCGCTGAAAGCCCCCGAGGATCTTCTTCTCCCAGACCTTCGCCGGATCGGTGACGTCACGCACCGCGAGGAACGCTTCGCGCGGGAACAGGATGTCCGTCGCGAGCTCCGGGTTGTCCTGCACGATGGCCTCGAGCAGGTGTTTGCCGCGGAGTGCAAGGTCTGCCGGCGCTGTTGGCGGCAGGGCGTCGTCGGCCGGGAGCGGGCCTGCGTCGCGCGTCGTCGTCGAGAGGCCGGCGTCCACGGAAGCGAGCGGCGAAGACGCGTCGAGCGGCGCCACGCCCGTCACTGTGCGCGTGCCCGCCTCCACGCCGGCGTCGTTCCGCACCTCCCGCTTCGGGCAACCGACGAGGAGCAAGAGGGCCATCCCAAGGCCTAAGCGCCGGAGAGCGGCAGCCGCCAAGGAAGGGACTCTTGCGGCCGTCGTTCGCATGCGGATCGGAGTCGGCGAGACTCAGGCGAGGTTCGGCAACGTGACGACGTCGACCTGGAGCACTTCCTCGAAGGCGCGAATCTCGCTGAGGCACACTTCCGTGGGCCGAGAGACGACGCGGAGCTTCGCGCAGGCCGCAGAGCCGCCTTCGAAGACCGTGTTGGTGACCTCTTCGACGTTGTTCCCGTGTCGCTTCAGGACCGAGAGCACGTGGGCGAAGGTGCCGACCTTGTCGAGCATGCGGATGACGATCTGGAATTTCGCCACCGAGCTCGAGGTGTTGACCACGTTGGGAACGTGGCCTTCGAGCAAGAACGAGCGAATGACGCGGACCGTCTCCGTCGCGATGGAGAGCTGCGCCTGATCGGTCGAGGCGGCGATGTGCGGCGTGCCGTAGACGAAGCCCGAGCCGGCCGTCGCCGGCGCGAACAGGTCCGAATGGTATTCGCCGCGACCCTTGGGCTCGTCGGGGTAGACGTCGATGCCGACGCGCAGGCCGCCCCGCACAGCGGCGCGGAGGGCCGCTTGATCGACGAGGTCTGCGCGGGCCGTGTTGATGAGGATCGCGCGGGCGGGCATCGCGTCGAAGATTCGCTTGTCGACGATCTTTTGCGTGCGATCGGTGAGCGCCAAGTGGAGGCTCAAGATGTTCGACTTCGAGGCCAGCTCCTCGAGGCTGCCGGCGTAGCCGATGCCGAGCTCGGCGGCCCGCGACGGCGTGAGCGAGCGGCTCCAGCCGAGGACGTTGAGGCCAAAGGCCTTCGCCCGCTGCGCGACGTCGCGCCCCACGGCGCCCATGCCGGCCACGCCGAGCGTCTTGCCGAAGATGCCCTCGGCCTTGCTGTATTCGCCGCGCTCCCACTTGCTGGACCGCAACGACGCCATGGCGTCGGGGATGCGACGGTCGATGGAGATGAGGAGACCGAAGACGAGCTCGGCGACGGCGCCGGCGTTTTTTCCGGGGCAGTTCGCCACGTAGATGCCGCGGCGGCTGGCGGCCTTCGCGTCAATGGTGCTGTAGTTCGCGCCGGCGCGGACGATGAGGTGAAGCGCGCGCGCCTTCTCAACGGCGGCTTCCGTGACCTCGGTCGACCGAACCACGAGGATGCCCACGTTGGTGATCTTCTGTTCGAGGGTCTCCCGCGTGATCTCGGGTTCGTAGATCACTTCGATGGGGAGAGCGCGAAGCTCTTCGATGGCACGGGGGTGAAGCTTGTCGGCGATGAGGAGACGCATCGGGGCGGCATCGTACACGAGGTTTCACCACGATCGGCTTCAAAACCCCGATTCGGCGGCCGATCGGCTACGACTCGAGCCGCAGCGGGACGCCGGCCAGGCGCAGCGCTCCGTCGCCCGAGTCTTCGACCTCGGCGGAGAGGTCGACGAGTGCAGCTCGCGTGAACTTCGCGTCGTAGGGCCCACCGGGCGCATCGGGCTTGACGCGAGTGCGGAGGTTTCCGTCCGCCGAACAGGTCGTTTGCGCGGGGTCGAGCGGCTGCTGCGAGCCGTCGGTCAGCTCCAAGACGAGCCCCGCAGGGCCGCGAGAGACGGCGGCCACGAAGTAGGGGACGTCTTCGACTTCGAAATAGGTCCAGTCGTAGCCGTTGTTGAGGATGTAGCGGTTGTCGTCGGGGTGCCGCGAAATCCAGGTCGCGAGGGCGCGTGCGAGGCGGGGATGGTCCACGACCTGCCCGTCGTGGAAGAAGCGACCTTGGCCGTCCAGGCGAATGGTGCTCTCCCTCGAGCGGCCCTCCGGCGGGGGCAACCGAAAGAACTCAGGATGTTCGCCGGGCCGCACGGTGGAGTTAAAGCACGGACGGCTCTGGAAGGCTCGGTGGGCGCATCCAGGCCCGCAACTGGTTGAAATGTGAAGTGGTCAACGCCGCTCGCGGTGTCGCGGCGCCGCTTGACCCGGCCGCCCGACGCCTCTAGAAGCCACTTGTTTCAGAGAATTTTGAAACTTGTGGAGCCCGAGCCGTCGGGGGACGTCAATGCGCGTGGAAAGCGACAAGATCCGTTCGATGTTCGATCGCATCGCTCCGCGATACGACGCACTCAATCGGCTGCTCTCCGCCGGCATTGATCGAAGCTGGCGTGAGCGCGCCATCAAGGCCCTCGCCGCTGCGCCCCCCGGGCCGATGCTGGACTCCTGCGCCGGTACGCTCGATCTGACCGCGCTCATGTGTCGCGCGTTCCCCGAGCGCGAGCTCGTCGCGGCCGACTTCTCCAAGACCATGCTCGACCTCGGCGCGCACAAGGCTCGCTCCGCGCGCACCGTCGTGGCCGACGCCATGGCGCTCCCCTTTGACGACGGGGCCTTCGCCGCGATGGTTTGCGGCTTCGGGATGCGAAATCTTGAGGACCTGCGGCGGGGCGTCGCCGAGGCTCGTCGCGTCCTTCGGCCCGGCGGCATCTTCGTCACGCTCGAGTTCTTTCGCGCCGAGCGGCCCGCCACCCGCGCATTTCACGCGGCCTACGCGAACGTCGTCCTGCCCACCGTGGGCGGCATCGTCTCGGGCGACCGCTCGGCCTATGCCTACCTCGCCAAGAGCATGCAATCGTTCGCGTCGCGCACGGAATACGAGGCCGTGCTGCGCGAGGAAGGTTTCGTGCGCGTGCGCGGCGAAGACCTCACGCTCGGCATCGCGGCGCTGGTCCACGCAGAGGTGCCCCGGTGAGCGCGAAGCTCCCCTCGAAGCGCGTCGTCGTTGGCATCACCGGCGCCAGCGGTGCGCCATACGCCAAGCGGCTCGTCTCCGTGCTCGAAGCGCGCGCCGCATCACGCGGCGACGTCGAGCTCGCCGTTTGCCTCTCCTCGACGGCACCGGAAGTGTGGACGCTCGAGTGCGGCGGGGATGTCCGTGAGGCGTTCCGTTCGAAGATCTGGGGCGGCCGTGACTACGGAGCGCCCTTCGCCAGCGGCAGCGCCGGTTGGCAAGCGATGGTCGTGGTGCCCTGCTCCATGAGCACCGTCGCGCGCATCGCCCACGGCATCAGCGACTCGCTCCTCACGAGGGCCGCCGACGTGATGCTCAAGGAGAAGCGTCAGCTCATTGTGGTGCCGCGCGAGTCACCGCTGAGCGTTGTGCACCTCGAGAACCTCACGACGGTGGCGCGCGCCGGCGCCCTCGTCATGCCCGCGTCGCCAGGCTTCTACAACAAGCCCGCGGACATCGGCGACCTCGTCGACGGCGTCGTGGCGCGCATCCTCGACCACCTCGGCCTCGACCACGATCTTTCCAAACGTTGGGGACAGCCATGACAACGCAAGCACAAGGCGCCTTCGCAGAGCGAGCCATCGGCGACGGTGGCCTGGAAGCCGTTCTCGCCGCGCGCCGCGCCGGGCGCGATCTCACCGCGTTCCAGTCTCTTGTTCTCGGCGCAGACATCCTCGCCCTTGGCGCGCTCGCCGACGGCATCCGTGCCGAGGAAGTCGGCGAGGTCGTTCGAATCACCGTTCGCGACGCAGAGGCCGTGGATGCGCGAGCCGCGGATGTCGTGCCGATGCCCGACGCATCGCCCGACGCCCGAGGACTCCTCTACCTGCGCGCCGTGGCCGCGGCCCGAATCTTGGGCCCTAAGGCCGCACCGGTCGTCGTCGATTGGACCGTCACGGGCATGGAGCTCGCTCAGCTGGCGCTGTCTTTCGGCGCCAGCGAGCTCGCGGGACCGATTGTCTCGAAGCGCGGCCTGCCCATCGCGAAAGACGACACCAAACGCGTGAAGGGGCAGGGCATGGTCTCGGCGGCGCTCCTCAAGCAGCAAGAGCTCGTGGAGCTGATCCGTCGCAGTGGCCGCGAGCCGGTGGCGACCGAAGGCGCGACCGAAAGCGCCACCGACTTGGCGGCTCTTGCGGACGTGAACGCGGTGAAGGAGAGCACGACATGACGTCGTTCGAAGACGTGGCGACGAAGGTGAAGCGCGGCGAACGGCTCGACGCCGATGACGCACTCGCGCTCTTCATGGAGCCCGACCTCTTGGCCGTGGGCGCGCTCGCCAACGCGGAGCGGGAGCGGCGCCACGGCGACCGCACCTTCTTCAATCGCAACATGCGCGTGGAGGTCACCAACGTCTGCATGGCGTCGTGCCTGTTCTGCTCGTTTGCAAAGCTAGAGGAGGGCAAGCCGGGCGCGCACACGATGACGCTCGCGGAAGCCTGGAGCGAGCTCGAGCGCCGGATGGACGACCCGCCGGGCGAGATCCACATCGTGAACGGGCTGCACCCGGGGCTGCCCTTCGCCTATTACGAAGACCTCCTCCGCGGCTACAAGCGCATCAAGCCCGACATCCACTTGAAGTGCTTCACCGGCGTTGAGATCCACTTCTTCGCCGAGCACTACAAGATGACCTACGAAGAGGTCCTCACCAAGCTGCGCGCCGCCGGCCTCGACGGCCTCCCTGGCGGCGGCGCGGAGATCTTCCACCCGGAGGTGCGCAAGCGCATCTCCGACGACAAGGCCACCGGCGAGCAGTGGCTTGAGGTTCATCGCGTGGCGCATGGCATGGGCATTCGCTCCAACGCGACGATGCTCTACGGACACATTGAGACTTTCGAGCATCGCGTCGATCACCTGATGAAGCTCCGCGCGCTCCAGGACGAGACGCGAGGCTTCCAGGCCTTCATTCCCCTCGCGTTTCATCCCGACGGCAACGGCATGAAGAACCTGCCGGCGCCGACCGCCATCGACGACCTGCGCAACATCGCCGTCGCGCGTCTGGTGCTCGACAATTTCGAGCACATCAAAGCCTATTGGGTGAGCATGACGCCGAAGATCGCCCAGGTGGCGCTCCGCTTCGGCGCCGACGACATCGACGGCACCATCGTTCACGAGACCATCTACCACTCGGCTGGCTCTTCCTCCCCGCAAGAGCTTCGCGAGGAAGATCTCATTCGGCTGATTCGCGAGGCGGGTCGCGTTCCGGTCGAGCGTGACACGCTCTACAACGTGGTTCGCGAGCACCCTCGCAGCGTCATGCCCGAGGCCGCCATCAAGGTTCGCGATCGCAAAGCGGCGCGCCACCTCGAGGTGCTGTCGTGAACGCAACGGGCAATAGCGTGAAGCTCCGCCTCGCGGCCGTTGGGTACTTGAACGCGCGCCCGCTGTGGGAGCCGCTCCTCGAAGCGCCCTTCGCGGAGCACATCGATCTCACGACGGCGCTCCCGAGCGAGGTGGCGCGCCGCGTCGCCGAAGAGGAAGCGGACCTCGGCCTCGTACCCGTAGCGGCATTGGCGTCGCTCGGCGGCGCGGCGCTCGTGCCGGGCATCGGCATCGCAGCGCGGGGCGCCGTGGAGAGTGTTCTGCTCGTGTCGCAGAGTCCGCTGGCCCAGGTCCAGCAGCTCGCGCTCGATGCGTCTTCGCGAACGAGCGCCGTCTTGGCTCGACTCGTCTTCCGCCACCAGGCGAGGCGCTCTCCGCCCGCGCACGTGATGCCGCCGGCGAAGGCCCTATCGGCGGCCCGCTCCGATGAGCGCGTGGCCTCGCTGATCATCGGCGATCCGGCGCTAGCGGTGCGCGGCGAGTTTGCTCACGTCGTCGACCTCGCTGCGGCGTGGCGCGACTGGACGGGCCTGCCGTTCGTCTTCGCCGCATGGGGCGGCCGCGCTGGGACGAACCTCAAAGGACGCATGCACCTGCTCGGTGAAGCGATGCGTCTTGGGCTCGCTCGGCGCAGCACCATCGCCGCCGCGCATTCGGCAGCGACGGGCCTCTCGCGCGAAGCGCTCACGACGTACCTCACGGACCGCATCGCCTACGAGCTTGGGGAGGATGACCATCGCGGCCTCGCCCGTTTCTTCCGGGAGGCGCACGCCGCCAAGCTCTTGCCGGCGACGGAGGTGACGTTGTTCGCCGAAGGCGGCGAGTCCGTCACCGTCCCGGCGACCCTCGCGTTGACAGAAGCCTCGGCTGGGGGCGAAACCAATGCGGCGGCGGGGCGGCGCGAGCCGAGCCTCGATACGCTGCTCGCGCGGGGCGCCGAGGGCGACCGGTTGAGCGCTCACGACGGAGAGCGCATCCTCGCGGAAGCGAGCCTCTTTGATCTGGGCCTCGCCGCCGATGCGGCGCGCAAGCGGAAGCACCCCGACGGAGTCGTCACGTACATCGTCGACCGCAACGTCAACTACACCAACGTCTGCACCACCAGCTGCCGCTTCTGCGCGTTCTACCGACCTGTGGGCCACGCCGAGGGGTACGTTCTTTCGCGGGAGCAGCTCGCGACGAAGCTGCTTGAAGTGAAGGCCGCCGGCGGCGTGCAAATCCTGCTCCAGGGAGGCCTGAACCCTGACCTTCGGATCGGTTGGTACGAAGACCTGTTCCGGTGGATCAAGAGTGAGTTTTCGCTGGGCCTGCACGCGCTGTCACCGGAGGAGATCCTCCACCTCGCACGCCTCGAGGACCTGTCGGTGAGGGACGTCCTCGTGCGGCTCCACCAGGCGGGGCTCGATTCGGTGCCGGGCGGTGGCGCGGAGATCCTCGTCGATCGGGTGCGCCGCAAGATCGCCAAGGCGAAGTGCACGAGCGAAGAGTGGCTCGACGTCATGCGCGACGCGCATCACCTCGGACTCCGATCGAGCGCGACGATGATGTACGGCACCGTCGACACGGCTCGTGAGCGCGTGCTTCACCTCGCGAAAATTCGCGATCTCCAAGACGAGACCGGAGGCTTTACCGCGTTCTTCTGCTGGGACTTTCAGCACGAGGAGGGGGTGCGCATCGCTGCCGGCGACACCGGCACGCTGCTCTACCTGCGGACCCAGGCGCTCTCGCGGCTCATGCTCGACAACGTCGACCACGTTGGCGCCTCGTGGGTCACGCAAGGCCCCGAGATCGGCCAGATGGCCCTCCGCTTTGGCGCCGACGATTTCGGCAGCGTGATGTTCGAAGAGAACGTCGTGTCGAGCGCCGGCACGACCTTCTGCATCAACGCCGACGAGATCGAGCGACGCATTCGCGCTGCCGGCTTTCGCGCCGTTCGCCGCAACGTCCGCTACGACTGGCTCGGCGAGCCGGCCTAACGCACCATGAAGCTCTTTCACGCCGACGCCATCGTGATCGCCGACGGGCCCGTCCTTCGTGACGGCGCCGTCGTGGTCGCAGGCGACGGCACCGTGGTCTCCGTGGGGCCGGCGGCGGAGGTGCTGCGTGGCGCGCACGGCGCCTCGGTGACGCGCGTTTCAGGCGTCATTCTCCCCGGGCTCGTCAACGCGCACACACACCTCGAACTCTCGGCACTCGCGGGCCGCGTCCGCGGCGGCAACGGCTTTCTGTCTTGGGTCGACGAGCTCCTCGGTGCCCGTAGCGAGACCGGGGATGACGAGAGCGAGACCGCCATCCGAGCGGCCGTCGCGTCCCTCGACGCCGCATGCACGAGTGCCGTTGGGGAAGTGACCAACACGCTCGCCGCGGTGCCCGCCTTGGCGTCGGCGGGCATGGCGGGGACGATCTTTCACGAAGTCTTCGGGGTCGCGCGGGGCGCGGCGCTCGCGCGTTCGGATTCACTCCTCGCGGAACTTGCCGCTCGCTTTCCCGTGTGGCCCTCCAGAGATCTCTCCTACGCGCCGAGCCCGCACACGCTCTACACGACCCACCCCGATGCCGTGCGACGCCTCCTCGCGCTGGCGCGGGCCCGCGGCGCACGTCCCGCCGTTCACCTTCTCGAGCACGCGGCCGAGCGACAGGCTCTTGAAACAGGGCAGGGGCCCGTGCCGGCGTGGCTCGCTCGCCGCGTCCCCGACGTCGAAGCCTTCCTCTGGCCTGAGACACCGGCGCTCGACTACGCCGACGCGCTCGGCTTGCTCGCGCCGGGCACGCTCCTTGTCCATTTGACCGTCGCGACCGCGCGCGAGCTTGAGCGCGTGGCCGCGTCGGGCGCGAGCGTGGTCTTTTGCCCGCGCTCCAACATGCAGATTGAACGCCTTCTCCCGCCGCTCGCCAGCGCGCTTGCCGCGGGCCTCGAGCCTGCGCTCGGGACCGACTCGCTGGCGTCCTCGCCCTCGCTCGATGTCCTTGAGGAGGCGCGAGCGCTCTTCGACGCGTTTCCCGACGCCGACGCCGCCACGCTTCTCCGCATGGCGACGTGGAACGGCGCGCGCGCCCTGGGTCGCTCGGACCTCGGCCGCGTGACCGTAGGGGCACGGCCGGGGCTCTTCGCCATCGACCTTCCCGAAGCCCACAGCGCCGACGACGTGGCGGCCGTCGTGCTCAAGGCACGCGGCGCGTCGCGTCGCTGGCTTGTACGGCGCACGGTGACGGGCGCGGAGGCACCATGACGAGCACCTCGTCCTTGAGCAAGCTCCGCTCGTACGCGACGCTCGTTGCGTTTTCGCACACGGTCTTCGCGCTGCCCTTCGCGGCGTCGGCCGTCGTGTTGTCGCTGAAGGAGCCGCATCTCGAGCTCACAGTGACGCGCGCGGCGCTGATGGTCGTCTGCATGGTCATGGCGCGAACGAGCGCCATGGCGTTCAACCGCTGGGCCGACCGCGACATCGACGACAAGAACCCGCGCACCAAGACGCGTCCCATTCAGAGCGGGGCCGTGCGCGCCGGCGAGGCGCTTGTGCTAGCCCTGGTGACCGGCGCACTCTTCATCGGCGCCGCGTCGCTGCTAGGGCGGTTGCCGGCCCTCTTGGCGGCGCCGGTGCTCGCCGTGCTCCTCGGCTACTCCTACGCGAAGCGCTTCACCTGGGCCGCCCACGCGTGGCTCGGAGTGGCCCTCGCCCTCGCGCCTGGCGGCGCCTGGATCGCGATGGGCGCGCAGCCGGGCGCCGGCGTGCTGTGGCTCATGCTGGCCGTCGTCACCTGGCTCCTGGGCTTCGACGTGCTCTATTCGCTACAGGATGAGGCCTTTGACCGGAAAGAGGGGCTCCACTCGATCCCCGTCCGCTTCGGCGTCACCGGCGCTCTCGTCTTGAGCGCCGTTTCTCACCTCGTGACCGTGCTGGCGCTCGCGATGGTCGGCGTGGCGCTTGGTCGAGGGGCCGCGTTCTTCGTCGCGGTTTTTGGCGTGGGAGCGCTGCTCGCCTGGGAGCACGCGATCGTCGGGAAGGGGAACCTTGCGCGCATCGACAAGGCGTTCTTCGACATCAACGCCTACGTGAGCGTGACGTTCTTCGCCCTCGTGGTCGTCGACGAGCTGATGAGGCGCGGTCTCCTCCGCGTGACCGGCGCGCTCTTGCATGCGCTCCCCGAGGTGAATTCGTGATCATCGTCTTCGCAGAAGGTCTCTCCAAAGACAGCGTTGAGCGCGTCGAGATCGCCCTTCGGCGGGCCGGCGGCGAGCCTCGACGCCTCGCATCGGAGGGCGCGGCGGGCCGCCTCGCGCTTGAGTGCAAGCAAACCCTCTCGGCCGACGCGCGCGCCGCCATCGCCACGCTGCCGGGCGTTCAGTTCGTTCTTGATGGCGACGCTCCCTATCCGAAGGTGGCCTCCGCCGCGGGAGCCGTGAAGGTCGGTCGCACGACCCTCGGCAACGGAGAGCTGACGCTCATCGCTGGACCTTGCGCCGTCGAGTCGGAGGAGCAGCTCGACGCCAGTGCGAGGGCCGCGCGCGATGCCGGCGCCACGATTCTGCGGGCGGCGCCTTCAAGCCGCGCACGAGCCCGTACAGCTTCCAGGGCCACGGCGAGCCCGGTCTCCTCATGTTGCGCGCCGTGGCCGACCGCTACGGCCTTGCGGTGGTGACCGAAGTGCTGTCGCCGGAGACGGTCCCGCTCGTCGCCGAGCACGCCGACATGCTCCAGGTGGGGTCGCGCAACATGCAAAACTTCGCGCTCCTTCGCGCTGTCGGTCGCGCGGCGCGCCCCGTGTTGCTCAAGCGCGGCATGAGCGCGACGCTCGACGAGTGGCTCCTGGCGGCTGAGTACATCGCCGACGCCGGCAGCGATCGCGTGGTGCTCTGTGAGCGCGGCGTGCGCTCCTTCGATCCGGCGGCGCGCAACCTCCTCGATCTCGCGGCGGTGCCGCTCTTGCGCGAGCGCACGACGCTTCCCATCGTCGTCGACCCGTCCCACGGCGTTGGCGTTCGCGGTGCGATCCCGCCCATGGCGCTCGCGGCGGTGGCGGCCGGCGCCGACGGCATCATGCTCGAATGCCATCCCGACCCGGGCGTCGCCAAGAGCGACGGCTTTCAGGCGCTCCTGCCCGCGGAGCTCGCCGCGTTGGCGGTGCGCCTTCGCGCCGTCGCGTCGGCGTTGCGGAGCAGCGCAGTCGGGCCGTGAGTTCTCGCCCTCTGCGCGCGCTCGCTCTCGTTGCCTTGCTCGTGTCGTGCAAGGACAAGCCGAAGGATCGGCCCGCGAATGCCGTCCCGGATGCGGCGCCGCCGCAGGCGCTACGGCCATTGGCGAGCGCGAGCGCGAGCTCTCGCCGTCCGCCGCGCGCTGCCGCAGCCGAGCTTCCGCCGCTGGACGGCGGCGCCGCCGGCTCGTGCCGCGTCGTTCTTGGGCCGGTGCAGCAAGCGCTCACGGGCCCCGCGGCGTTGATCGCGTCGGCCCGCGGGCTCGAGGTGGTCCAGCACAGGTCGGGCATCGCCGTCGTGACGCTTCAGCCCATCGTGCCGCCAAAAGCGGGGGCGGCGGTGCGCGTCACGCTCGAGGCCGGTGTGGCCGAGAAGGCGTCGCGACCGCCGTGCGCCGTGGCGGATCGTTTTGCCTTCTGCTCCGACGCGCAAGGCCGCGTCCACAAGTCACTCCGCGAGATGGCGTCCGACGAGCTGCTCACCACGGCCCTCGCGGGGGCCCGCGTGACGGCCGCCCCATTCGGCGACGGGCGCACCGTCGTGGGCACGATCCAGACGCGCAAGTCGAGCCTCGGCGAGGAGGTCTTCGAGGCCTTTGCGAAGGTCGACGGTGAAGCGCCGGTGCGCATTTCGGAGGAAGGGTCGGGCGCGTCGGATGTCGTGCTCGCGGCCCGCCGGCCAGGAGAGGTCGTCGCGTTCATGACCGATGCACGCGTCTCCATGTCGCCGGTGCACGTGCGCACCTTGCGGTATGCGGGCAAGCTCGAGGTGATGCCCGACGTCGTCGTGCACGTGGCCGGCGGCTCGACGCGCTTCCTCCTGGGCGCTCAAGGCACCTCCGCCAAGGGCGACGTCTTTGGCCTCGTCGCCACCGAGAGCGAGAAAGGCTTCGGCCTCCTGTCGATTCCCCTCGAGCCGGAGACCAAAGAGGAGGCACCGTTCGCCTTTTCTCCGTATCCGAACGGCCTCGACAGTGCGGCGCTGGCAGCGACGCGCGGCGGAAACAACGTGTACGTCGCCCGTGTCAGGCCCACGACGGCGCCGGGCCAAGCGTCGACCCGTGACGACGCCGGCGCGACGCTGCCGCCCTACGTGCTCGAACTCGGGCGGCTCGATGACCGCGGTCGCTTCGCATCGCTCGGCTTTGTCCCGACGGCAGGGCCCGTGAGCTTCGCCGCCGTCGAGCTCGATTCCTTCGGCGCCCTGTGGCTCTACTACACCGATCCCGCTGGTAGCTGGCTCGAGCGACGCGTCTGTCCGTAGCGGGATCTGCTATGCCAGTCTCTGCTTTCGGAAGACGCCCCATGCCCGACGACACCAACCTGTCTGCGACGCGTGCCTATTACGACGAGTTCGCGCCGGCCTACGAGAACCAGCGCCGTCCCAACGATCCCGTTGGCTATCACGCGCTCGTCGACGATCTCGAGATCGATATCGTGCGCCGCTACGGTCAGGGCCAGGACGTCCTCGAGTGCGGCTGCGGGACGGGGCTGCTCTTGGAGCGTATTCGCGCCTTCGCCCGCGCCGCCAAGGGGATCGATCTCTCGCCTCGCATGCTCGAACGCGCGCGCGCTCGCGGCCTTGACGTTACCGAGGGCAGCGTCACCGCCCTCCCCTTTGCAGACAACTCCTTCGACGTGACCTGCAGCTTCAAGGTCTTGGCCCACGTTCCCGACTTGGGCGGCGCCCTCCGAGAGATGGCCCGCGTGACCCGTCCTGGCGGGATCATCTTGGCCGAGCTGTACAACCCCGTGAGCCTCCGGGGCGTCGCCAAGCGCTTCGGTCCCGCCGGCAAGATCTCCGGCGCCACCAAAGAAGATGCGGTTTACACGCGATTCGATTCGCCCTGGGTGCTGCCGCGCGTCTTGCCACCGGGGGCGCGCGTCGAGCAGACCTTCGGGGTTCGCATCGTGACCCCCTTCGCCGGGGCCATGCGCGTGCCAGGCCTTCGGTCGCTCCTTCGCACTGCGGAGCATCGACTCATGGACTCGCGGCTCTCCGTCTTTGGCGGCTTCTTCGTGGCGGCGGTGCGGAAGGCGTCCTAAGCGCGGAGATCGCCGCCGCACGGGTGCTCGCGATCCCCCTCGGCGAATTGCCCGCGGCAGACTCCGCCGGGAACGTCGGCCGAGCGCAACTCGGGCCCCTCACGGGCGCTCGAAAGCGGCTATCCTCGTCCCCGATGTCGCTCGCGAAGACGGCCGCGAAGGCCACCACGCTCCTCCTTGGGTTCGGCGTTGCTGCCGGTCTCGCCTTTCGGCTCGGTGGAGGCGGACTGTGGGAAGGCCTCACGCCCGCCATTGCTGCCAACAACGCCGTCGTGGCTGGGCAGGCCAAGGCGCAGTACGATCTGACGGCGCTCCGCGTCGTCAACGAGGTCCTAAAGCTCGTCCGCGATCGCTACGTGGACCCGAAGCGCGTGCGCCCCAAGGAGATGCTCCTGTCGGCGCTGAACCACGTGCAGAGGGACGTTGCCCAGGTCATCGTCCTCCACGAAGAGGGCGCGCCGAGCGTCAAGATTCGCGTCGACACGCAAGAGAAGGAGTTCCGCGTCGACAACGTCCAGGGCCCTTGGGACGTGAGCGCCCGCTTGCGCGACGTCTTCGCGTTCCTCCAGGACGGTCTGCGCAACACGGAGGTGGACCTGCGAGAGGTCGAATACGCGGCCTGCAACGGCATGCTCCGCACGCTCGATCCGCACAGCGTCCTCTTGTCGCCGGAGGCGTACAAGGAGATGAACCTCGGCACGACGGGGCAGTTTGGCGGCCTCGGCATCGTCATCTCGATTCGTGATCAGCAGCTTACGGTCATCAACCCCATGGCCGGCACGCCGGCCTCACGTGCCGGCATCAAGAAATACGATCGCATCGTCAAGATCAACGGCGAGTCGACGCTCAACATGGGGCTCACGGAGGCCGTCAATCACCTCCGCGGCGCGCCGGGCACGAAGGTCACGGTCTACATCCATCGCGACGGCGACGGCGGCTGGGCCGGCGTTCGTCCCTTCGAGTTGGTGCGTGAGACGATCAGCGTCCAGAGCGTCGAGAAGAAGCTCATGGAAAACGGCGTCGGCTACGTCCGGCTGAAGCAGTTTCAAGCGCGCACGGCGGCCGATCTCGAGGCCGCGCTCTCCGACCTCAAGAAGCAGGCGGGCGGCGAGCTGCGCGGCTTGGTGCTCGACCTCCGCGGCAACCCCGGCGGTCTCCTCGATCAGGCGACGCGTGTAGCCGACAAGTTCCTCGTCGAAGGCCCCATCGTCGCGACCGTCGGCAATCCAAGCGAAGGGCGCGACGAGAAGAGCGCTCGCGCGGACGGCACGGAGCCGAACTACCCCATCGCGTTGCTCGTCAGCGGCTCGTCGGCGAGCGCCAGCGAGATCGTCGCCGGTGCGATGAAGAACCATGACCGCGCCGTGCTGATCGGCGAGACGTCGTTTGGCAAGGGAAGCGTTCAGCTGGTCTTCGACCAGATGCCCGACAAGGCGGCGCTGAAGCTCACGATCGCGCAGTACCTCACGGAGCCCGGCGACGTATCCATCCAAGGCGTGGGCGTGACGCCCGACATCGAGCTCGATCCCATGACCGCGGACGCGCAAGAGATGGACCTCACGGTGGACACCGGAATGGTCAAGGAGCGCGACCTGTCGCGCAGCCTCTCCAACGCGCGGGCGCGCGAGGGGCAGCGGCCGAGCGAGGTCGTGCGCTACTACTTGGGCTCAAAGGATCGGCAGGAGCTCCGTGAACGGGGCGGCGATCCCGACGAGACCTTCGCGCTCGATTTTCCCATTCGCTTCGCCCGCGACTTCGTCCTGAAGGTCGCCGCCGGCAAGCGTCCCGAACAGCTCCGGGCAGCCAAGACGTACATCAACGACGTTCGTGCCGGCGAGGTCGCCAAGTTGGTCGCCGAGCTCAAGCCCATGGGCGTCGACTGGGCTGACGCGCCGCCCGATGCGACGCAGCCGGTGCCGACGGAGGTCAAGGTCGAGACCGACAAGGCTCAGAACGAGGTGAGCGCCGGTGATCCGATGCAGCTTCGCGTCACCGTTACCAACAAGGGTACGACGCCTCTCTACCGCCTCTACGGCGTCACCAAGAGCGACCAGTGGCTCTTCGACAACAAGGAGTTGGTCTTTGGTCGCATCGACCCGGGCAAGAGCCGCACAGTCACCGCACCCCTCGGTCTGTGTGACGTCGAAGGCCGGAAGCTCGGCTCGACGACGCCGCTGCCAAAAGACGCGCCGCGCGTTTGCAAGGTCCCGAAGGACACGCTGACGCGCGCCGATGGCGTCAAGATCAAGTTCGAGGAGGCCAAGGGGCGAGCGCCCGCCGACGCGGAGGTCCGCGTGACGGTACGCGCTCAAGAGCGGCCCACCTTCGCCTACGGCTACCAGGTCGTCGACAACCGCAAGGGCAACGGCGACGGGCGTCTCCAAAAAGACGAAGGCGTCACCATGTACCTCACGGTGAAGAACGTTGGCCGCGGCCGCTCCTACGAGACGCAGGCCAACTTGCGTAACCTCTCCGGCGAGGGGCTCTTGCTCCACGAGGGCCGCTTCGACGTCTCCAACATGGCGCCCGGCGAGACGCGTCGCGTAGCGTTCACGTTCGACGTTCAACCGTCGCTCACCGAGGGCGAGGCCAAGGTCGAGTTGACGATCACCGATCGCGACCTTCGCGAGGCGGTCTCCGAGAAGGTTCGAATCCCTGTGGTGGCGGCGGCCCCGCTCGCGGCGGCGTCGGGGTCCGTCAAGGGAAAGGCTACCGTCGATCTCTTCGAGTCGCCCGACGCATCGGCACGCGTCATCGGCAAGCTTACGCAAGGCGCAGCGCCGGAGCTCGGTCGCAGCGGCGACTTCATCAAGGTGGCCCTTGGCAGCTCGCGCTTCGCGTTCGTACGAGCGCGCGACGTGGAGACTGGCGGCGGCGCCGCGCCGGTCTTCGAGGAGGCCATGTGGAAAGCGCCCCCCTTGCTCGAGCTGAACGCGCCGGTGCTCGCCACGCGAGAGGCACAGACTTCGCTGAAGGGCGTCGCCGCCGACGGTGAGCGGCTCCTCGACGCGTACGTCTTCGTCGGAGCACGGAAGGTCTTCTACCGCTCCAACCGCAACGGCACCGACGCGAAGCGAATGCCCTTCGAGGCGAACCTGCCGCTCCGGCCCGGCGTCAACGTCGTGACCGTCGTGGCTCGGAAGAATCCCGACACCGTCGGCCGCAAGACCTTCATCGTGCGCCGCGATGGTCCTGCCGGCGAGCTCTTGCAGACGCCGAAGACCGACGAGGACAACAGCGAAGCCGCGGGCGGAGCCGATGACTAGCGTTCGCTTGCACATCAACGTTGATCACGTCGCGACGGTTCGCAACGCTCGCGGGACGACCTATCCGGACCCCACCGAGGCGGCGCTCGAGTGCCTCGGCGCCGGCGCCGACGGCATCACCGCACACCTTCGCGAAGATCGCCGCCACATCCGCGACGAGGATGTGGAGCGGATTCGCGCCGCCGCGGGCCAGACCTTCAACCTTGAGATGGCGGCCACCGACGAGATGGTCAAGATCGCGCTGCGCGTAAGGCCGGACGTCGTCACGCTCG
This sequence comes from Myxococcales bacterium, assembly GCA_016703425.1. Lineage (NCBI taxonomy): Bacteria > Pseudomonadati > Myxococcota > Myxococcia > Myxococcales > Myxococcales bacterium. The sequence goes on along the minus strand of JADJCA010000009.1, from coordinate 267,552 downwards.
TGCCGGAGCGACGCGAAGAGCGCACCACGGAGGGCGGGCTCGACGTCGTGGGCGGTGGAGCGGCGCTGCGCAAACACGTCGCGGCGCTCCGCGAGGCCAAGATTCGCGTAAGCCTCTTTGTCGCGGCCGACGCCGCGCAAATTGACGCGGCGAAGGCTCTTGGCGTGGAGCAAGTCGAGCTCCACACGGGCGACTACGCGCACGCCGAGGGAAGCGCCACGGCGCGCGAGCTTCGCCGCCTCGGCGAGGGCGCTCGGCACGCGCATCAGGCGGGCCTCGAAGTGGCTGCCGGGCACGGACTCACCCAGGAGAACGTGCCGCTGCTCGTTCGGATTCCCGAGATCGTCGAACTCAACATCGGGCACGCGGTCGTGGCTGACGCGCTCTTCGTTGGCCTCCGCGGCGCCGTCCTCGCCATGCGGCGGGCCATCGATTCACAGCGAGACGACACATGATCCCCGTTCTCTCGCGCGAGGCGATGAGGCGTTTCGACGCTCGAGCCATCGAAGCGGGGGTGCCGGGCATCATTCTCATGGAGAACGCGGGCCGCGGCGCCGCCGAGATGGTCCGCGAGAACCTGAAGGCACCGAGCGCCGTTGTCGTTGTTGTCTGCGGCACCGGCAACAACGGCGGCGATGGCTTCGTGCTGGCGAGGCAGCTACGGGCTTTCGGCGTCGAGCCGCGCGCGGTGCTCGTCGGCGATGTCGAGCGCATCGCTGGCGACGCACGCATCGCCTACGACGCGTACCTCGCCATCGGCGGCACCGTGGAGGTGGCTCCGACGGACCTGGATGCCACGGACTTGCGCGCCGTGCTCCTCGATGCCGATGTGGTCGTTGACGCCCTCTTTGGCACGGGGCTCGACCGGCCGCTGGCGGGCCTCCTGGCGGAGGCTGCGGAGGGGATCACGCAATCGAAAGGCTTTCGTGTCGCACTCGACGTCCCTTCAGGCATTCAAGCCGACACGGGCGTGGCCCTCGGCCCGTCGGTGACGGCCGATCTCACGGTGACGTTTGCGTTCACGAAGCTTGGCCTGATGACGCCGCGCGGGCGAGCGCACGCGGGCTTGGTTCGCACCGTATCGATCGGTGTTCCGTGCGAGCTCCCTCGCGATATTGCCGCGGCCGCCGAACTCGTCGAGCGGTCGGACGTTGCCTCTTGGCTCTCTCCGCGCGGAGCCGATGCACACAAATACACGGCCGGTCACGTGGCCGTTCTTGGCGGCTCGCACGGGAAGTTCGGCGCGCCGCTGCTTGCGGCAGAAGCGGCGCTTTTGGCGGGCGCTGGCGCCGTCACGCTGCTCTCGTGGCCGGAGGTCGTTCAGAAGCTCGAGGGCCGCGTTCGCGAAGTCATGGTCGCGACCGCTTTCGGTGACGCGACGACTGACGTGAACGCGATCAGCGCGGCCCTCGATGGCAAGAAGGCTGTCGTCCTCGGGCCGGGTCTCGGCCTCGACGACCGCGCTCGAGCGCTCGCGGACGCGGTGTTGTCCAGCTACCTCGGCCCTCTCGTTCTCGATGCCGACGGGCTGACGCTCTTTGCCGGGCGCGTCGACGCGATAGCGGCGGGCGTGCAGCGGGCGAGGGTGCTCACGCCCCACGCCGCCGAGGCAGCGCGCTTGCTCGGCGGGACGGCGCAGTCCGTGGAGGCCGACCGCGTCGGCGCTGCGAGGAGCCTTGCCCATCGTTCGCAGTCGATCGTGGTCTTGAAGGGCGCCCATTCGGTTATCGCCGATCCCGACGGCCGCATCCTGCTTGGGCCCATCGGCTCGCCGGCTCTGGCGACGGCCGGCTCTGGCGACGTGCTCTCGGGAGCCGTCGGCGCGATGTTGGCGATCATGCCACCGCTCGAGGCCGCGGCGGCGGCGGTCTACTTGCACGCCGAAGCAGGACATCGCCTCGCGAGCGTGGTGGGGGACCGTGGCGTGTTGGCCTCGGCGGTCGCGCGCGAGTTGCCACTGATCCTCGGTGAGCTCCTCCGCGAACGCCGCCGCGGCTAAGTCGCGCCCCGCGCCGCCAGAGCGCGCGCCGGCTGAGCGCGGACCGGTTTGGCGGTGGGGGCGCGGGCCCTCGGCGCAGAATCGACAATTAGCATGCTCATTGGTGACGGCTGGGCCCCCGCCGCGGCCCGCCCCGCGCCCGCCCGGCCCGCGGCCCCGCCGCGTCCGCGCGCTGTTCTCGTGGCTCGCCGCCCACGCGCTTCGGCGCGGTAGACACGCACCGGGGGCGGCGACCTGCCTAAGTCCCGGAGAGCATTGCCCGCTCACGGTGGCACCGCGGATGCACCACGGGGTCTCGGAGGCGATGCCCAAATGGATTCTTCTTCGTTTGCCGTGTGTGTGCGTTCGGGATTCGATGCCGACGAGGTCTTCGGCCCCAAGAGTGAGACACGCCCGACTCCCGCGTCGCCCAGCAAGAAGACGAAGGCGAGCGCCGCTGACGCCCTCGCCCGCGAGTTCCAGCGTGAGTTGGTGCGTCTGCTACCGGAGCTTCGCGGTCGCGCCATGCGCCTCGTCGGTGACGCGTCGCGCGCCGATGACCTCGTGCAAGACACCTTCGAACGGGCGCTGCGCTTTCAGGGCCAATACCAGGCCGGCTCAAACCTACGCGCTTGGGCGGGGCAAGTGCTCTTCAGTGTCTTCGTCACCCGCTACCGGCGCATTCGTCGCGAGCGCAACGCCCTGCGCGTGCTCGCGCAAGATCCCTGCGCGTGGACCACGCCGGAGCCGCTCGCCCCGCAAGTGCCGGTGGGACTTTCGTCGCGCACCGAGGCGAAGCTCGCGGCGCTCCCGGAAGCGTTCCGCGACGTGGTTGTGCTCGTCGACCTTGCGGAGCACTCGTATCGCGAGGCCGCCGACGCGCTCGGCGTGCCCGTCGGCACGGTCATGAGTCGCTTGCACCGTGGCCGCAAGCTCTTGGCCGCCGAACTCGTCGCTTGACCCGCGTCAGCGAGGCCGCGGTGCCCAGGGGACGTCGGCGACGCCGCGCAGATGGTTCTCGCGCCTTGCGAGGACGAAGAGCAGATCGCTCAGTCGATTCAGGTAGACGACCACACCCTGGCGGGGCTCAGCGTCGTCCATGTTGAGAACGCATCGCTCTGCGCGACGGCATACGGTTCGCGAGTGATGGAGGAGCGCCGCTTGCGCGGAGCCGCCGGGGAGAACGAAGTTCTTTAGCGGTGCGAGGCCGACCTCGCCGGCGTCGATGGCGCGCTCCAGCCGCTCCGCATCGGTGCCGTCCAAGAGCCGCATGCCGAGCTTGTCTTCCTTGCCGGGAACGCACGCGAGCTCCGCGCCCAAGGTGAAGAGATCGACCTGCACCTCACTGAGCACCGCGTCGATGGTCGGGTCGAGGCCTTCGGCGCGCGCGACGCCGAGCGTGGCGTTGAGCTCGTCGACGGTGCCGTAGGCTTCGACGCGAAGGCTGGCCTTCTTCACGCGCGCGCCGCCGAAGAGTCCCGTCGTGCCGTCGTCGCCTGTCTTCGTGTAGATCTTCATGGCGCGCCGATGATGGCACAGCTCGCCATCGTCGCTCGCCCAATCCGTTGGCTTCGCGCCCGCTCGGTCAGGCCCTGCGGCCGATGGCGAGGAGCGTTTCTGAGCGAGCCTTCTCGTGCTCGCGAGCGAAGGCGAGCGCCCGCTCAATGAGCTCGCCCGCACTCACGGAGTCCTTCTGCCAAGACTCCGAGGCGCGCAAGGCTCGCCGCGCGGTATTGCGCTCTCGCTCCGTCGTCGCGTCGTGGTCGGTTTGCACGGCCTCGGCGAGGCTCCGGACGACGTGCGAGGTGTCGCCGAGGCCTTTGCCGGTGGCTTCGAGCCCCTTGGCGACGAAGGGCAACACCGAGGCCTTGGCCGTCGAGCCGGACGCCTCAGCAGCGCTCGCGCCTGCGCCGGTCGTAGCGGCGCCGTTCCGCATCGCGACGGCGGAGGTCACGGCACTCCCCACCGACGCGAGACCACCGGCGGCGGTGAAGGCGCCAGCGAGGAGCGCGTGTTCCCGGGTCGACGCGGCGCGGGCGCGCATCTCGTCGACGATGCGGTCTTCGGCGACGCGCGCCGAGCGCTCCAGGTTCGCTTCCGACGCGCGCGCCGTCTTTGCCCGCGAGTGCCCTTCTTCAAGGACCAGCGCGGCGAGTTCGATCGCGACATTGCCGAGTGGCAAGGGCATCGGTAGCGCCGCCGCGGGTGTCGTCGGACTGCCCGCTGGTGTTTGCGACGTCCCGGCCGTCGGCGGCGAGACCGGCGTCGCCGTTGCCGAATGGATACTGTTCATGCGCGGCTCCCAACGAGTAAGAGGGTTTCGTTTCGGGTGTTCGATGCCTCGTGGAGTCCCGTGAGGGCGTGTTCCAGCGACGCGTCGGCCTCCTTCACGGCGCGAAGCAAGCCCTCGATGGATCGCTCGAGCCGCGCCCGCTGGTGCGCGGCGAGTTGCCGGTCGGCGACCGCCTCTTGCATCGCGGCCGCGAACTCGCCGTTTCGCGCGTGCGCTCCCCCTTGAATCACTTGCGCGGCCCCGCCAAGCGCGCCGGCGGCGACCCCCGCGATGCGTGCTGCGTTGGCCCACGCCGGTGCCGCGCCACCGGCGGCGAGGAGGCTCGCTCCCCCCGTGGTGGCGGCGCCCGCTACGCCGACGCCTACGCGGATCCAACCGGCAGTCTTCGCGTCGACGCCGCAGGCCTCGAGCATGTGGAGCTCGCCGTCGGCGACGCTCAGCGCGGACAGCCCGACCCCAACCAGCACCACGGCTACCGGCGCCGCCGTTCCAAGCGTCGCCACGGTGGCGGCCGCCGCGGCGACCACGGCTGCCCCCTTGGCGACGATCGCCGCTGCCTTTTCGAGATCGCTCCAGAAGCGCGGGCTGTTCCACGCCTCCTCGAGGTTCTCTGTCGCGTGCTCTAGCGCCTCGCCCAGGCGCAAGTGGACCACGTCGTCGACGAAGTCCCCGATGAGCTTTCCGATGGACTCGAAGAATCCTCGGCCCGACTCATGGCTCTTTTCGTGCTCGCGCTGCGTCGCGGCCGCTTCGCGCGCAAAACACTCGGCGATGCGCTTGCCGGCGCTCTCGACGTTGTCCTTTGCGGCCGTCGATTGGTCGCCGCGCCGCTTGACAACGATGCGGTAGAGCTCGGCCTCGGCGCTGGGGAGCGCGTCCTTGCCGAACTCCGCGGGCGCCGGCATGAGCTCGCGAACGACGCGCCGCCCCAAAGGGCTCGGGCGCTCCAACTCTGCGACGTCGCGCGCGCCCCGCGCCGGCTCGACGACGCTCACGAGCGTGCCTCCTCGCTCACGAGCGCCACAAGGGCCGGCTCGCCGCTCTGCTCCGCATGTTCTGCGGCGCGCGCCAGCGCCTCATCGCCTTCGTCACCGCGACCAAGGGTTCTCAGAAGGCGCGCGCGCGCAACCTCGAGGCGCACTGGGTGCCGCGCCAGCACCCCGCCGGTGCCGTACATCTCGAGCGCCATCAGCGACTGTCCGAGGGCCTCGTGGCACGAACCGAGCCCGAGCCACGCTCGCTCATCGGTCGGCGCGAGGAGCGCCATGGCGCGGAAGACCCCGCTGGCGTGCGCCGGCCTGTCGCCTTCGAGGAGGAAGTGGCCCGTCGCGTAGAGCGCCTCGGTCGCTCGGCGGCGGTCGGCGATGGACTCTTTGGGCTTCGAATCAATGTGAAGTTGCATGGTTCACCTCCCGACGTTCTGAGCAATCTTGTTGGCCGTGTCGCCGACCGACTGAATGAGGTTCGTGGCCACCTGGATGGCCATCTGGCGCTGCGACATGAGCGACTGGAGCGAGATCATTCCCAGCTCCATGCCGTGGCTCAGCTCGCTGGCGAGACCCTTGAGGTGATCGATGCCTGGCTTCAGGTCGTCGACGCTTAGCGCGTTGACGGCTTGACCGTCGGCATCGGGGGCCAGCGTCTTGCTCCAGTAGTCCGGCTCGCTCATCTCGGACCGAAGCGCGAGGCCACCGTCGGTGCCCACTTGGGAGATGAACGCTTGCTGCGCGCCTTCGAGTTTTCGCCCCAGCGGTGTGTCGGGCCCCACCGTCGCGATGGCCGCCTGGTATGCACGGATGATGTCGTGGGCCGCCTTTCCGCCCTTCTGAACGCCGCCCGTGAGGCTTGCAAGACTGCTGATGAGGCGCTCGAGCTCGGCGGCGTCGTCGACGGATTTTTTCTGACCGGCGAAGAGGCCCGCGACGCGCGCGTCGAGATCGGCGAGCCGACCCTGACAATAGGTCATGAGCGCGTCCATCGTGAGCGTCCCCACGACCATGGGCGGCGGCGCCGCTTGGGCGACGAAATAGGAGGAGTGCGTACGGATGTTGTCCACGGTCACCCTCGCAGAGCGCTCGCCGAGCGCGGCAGGAGGGATGGCGTGAACGCCGTGAGGGTCGTCACGTCGGTGAGCTCGCCGATGGCCTCGAGGGTCTTCGGATCGAGCTCGATGGCGACGACCTCGAAGTCGTTTGCGGCGGTCGCGACGCGCTGCCACTCGCGCGTGAGCGCCTCGTATTGGGCCTCGAGGGCGCAAAGATGGTTTCTCATGGATGCCTCCTTGGTGAGGCTTTCCGGGCCTCAAAGAAGACATCGGCCTTGCCGATGGAGAAGTTGCGCGGGCGTGACGAAAAAAAGGGCCGCTACCTCTCAAGGCCTCGCGCCTCTTGGCGCGGGCCGGCGACGGGCCTTCAGCGCGGCGAGCTGTCGGCGCATCGTTCGGCGAGCCACGCGTCGACGTCGAGGAAGAGTCGCTCCGTCACGATTCGAGGCAGGTCACCGTGTGCGCCCCTGACCGGACAGGTGCGAATCTGCGCCGCGAGGGGGCCCTCCATGAGGGCCACGTATTCGCGCCACCCGGCGCTCGCCGGCGAGTAGACGAACACGAAGCGTCGCGCCGCGTCGCCCTCGAGCCATCGCGTCACCACGTTGGGACCCGTCACGCCGTCGAAGCGAGCGCCGTCAGAATACGACGGGTCCAACATGATCGCGGTGCTCTCCGTCGCCGCCCCCGCTGCGAGGCGCCGCAAGAGGGGAAGCCGTCCGGCGCTGTAGCCTCCCACGACGCTGGCTCCCGATGCGTCGATGAAGGCCGTGTCGTTCCAAAAGCTGGAGAGTCGCGGCAAGCACAGTCCGGGCGCCGCAAGCTCGCGCCCGAAGCCGTTCATGCCGTGGAAGAAGAGCGCCTGATCGCTGGGCTCGCACGAGGTCCCCGTGAGCGCGTCGCCCGATGTCCCGACGTCGCCGGCCGAACCGCTTGAGCCGCAGCCCACAGAAGCCACAACGAGAACGGCGAGGACCGACCGGGTTGCCATGGTTTCCCGTCACGCACGAGGCATGCCGGCGGCGGCCGCCTCCGCGAAAGTGCGAAGCCTTGACGGAAGGCCGGGCGGCGGCCCGCATTCTCCGCTTCCGACGGACTTTGCCGCGGCGCCTCGCGAGGGGAGGGGGGAGGCTCGTCCATCCGTGTCTCGCGACGGCGTCGCGCCCGCGACGTCACCCGCCCCCCTCCGAACGCCGGAGCGCCTCGACTCGCGCTCGCAGCACGTGCTTGGCGACGCGCGCCGTCGGCGTTCGCGGAAGCTCATCGACAACGTGCATCGCGCTAGGGACTTTGAAGTCGGCAAGCCGCTCTCGCGCCCATTGACGCAACTCGTCAGCGCTCGCGCCGGCCCCGCTGCGAAGGAGTACGAACGCCACGATCTCGTCTTCGCCGAGTGCCGACGGCACGCCCACCGCCGCGGCTTCGCTCACAGCCGGGTGACTCGCCAGAACGGCCTCAATCTCGGCCGCCGCGACGTTCTCTCCGCGCCTCCGAAGCACGTCCTTCTTGCGAGCGACGAAGGTGTAGCTTCCCGCCGCGTCGCGTCGCACGAGATCGCCGGTCCCAAACCATGGCCCCGTGAACGCGGCCTCCGTCTCGCCCGCCCGACCCATGTAGCCACGCATCATCGCGGGGTTTCTTAGCAAGAGCTCCCCCGCCTCGTCGTCGGCCGCATCGGTGCCGTCGTCGCGCACCACGCGCGCATGGTTGACGACGCCGAGGCGCGGGTGTTGGCGCAAGACGCCCATGGTCCCGTAAGGGCGCGCGTCGCGCGGCCAAACGGTTCCGAAGGTCGTCTCGGAGAGGCCGTAGCCTACGGTCATCGAGAGGCCGAAGCGCGCCTCGAAGGCGCGATGCTCCGCTTCTGGGAGGGCGAGCGCCGCGTAACAGAGGCGCACGCCGTGAGCGCGATCGTGTGAACCAGCGGGGGTGTTCGCGAGGATCCGAATCATGGCGCCGACGGCGTTGAACTCGGTGGCGCCGAGCCGCGCGGCGTCGGCCCAAAATGTCGAGGCGGAAAACTTGGGAAGCAGCGCCAAACTTGCGCCGGCCCCCAACGCACCCATCACCGAATAGGCCTGCGCGTTGATATGAAAGAGCGGGAGCGCCGCCAAGAGCCGGTCCTCTTCTCCCAGGCCAACCCAAGCGGGGAAGCTCTCGGCCGTGAGCGTATACGTGCGATGCGTTTGCTGGACTGCCTTGGGCTCGCCGGTCGTGCCAGAGGTAGCGAGGAGCACGGCCACGTCGTCGGGGTGAACGGCGGCCCTCGGCGAGCCGCTGCCTGCCGCCGCGAGCGCCTGAGGGGTCGTTACCTGTGGCGGAGGCCCTCCGTTCAAGTCGTTGACGGCGAGGGTCGCGAGGTCCAGCGCTGCCTCGCGTGCTTCGGTGACGACGACGCGCGGTCGTGTTGTGTGTAAGATGCCTGCAACTTCGCGGCGCTTGAGGCTTGGCTGGAGCGGCATCGCGGCGGCGCCGAGGCGGTTGGCCGCGAACCACGTGAAGAGCGCCTCCGGCTGGTTTCCGAGGATGAGCGCTACTCGGTCGCCACGTCCGACGCCGCGCTCGAGAAGGCCTGTGGCGTATCGATCGACGATTGCTAGGACCTCGTTCAACGACAGCGCGGCGCCGTTGGCGAAGAGCCACGGTCGCGGGCCGCACGAGGCCGCCCGCCATTCGAGCAGATCGGGAATCGTCTCGGGGAAGGGCGGGGCGCTCATGGATGCATGGAGGCTAGATGGCGACTGCGCTTCGTGCGACCGTCCCTCCGGTCCCGTTCACCGAGCCTAGGTGCGATGCCCAGGCATTCACAAGGCGGAAGAAATGTTAGAGGTCGGCGCGATGAAGCGAGAGTTCGTCATGCAGCGTGGCGCCACGCGCGTCGTCTTCGGCGACGGCGCCAGGGCGCGCATCCTCGGCCCGATCGCCGAGCTCGGCGCAGCCCGCGTCTTGGTGGTGGCAACGCCGGGGCGCGCCTCGGAAGCGGCCGCGCTGGCAGCGCAGCTCGGTGAGATTGCCGTTGGGGTCTTGGCCATCGCCAAGGAGCACGTGCCGCGCAACGTGGTCCTGCAAGCGCGGAGCGAGGCCGAGCGCGTTCACGCCGACGCGGTGCTCGCGTTTGGTGGTGGCTCGGCCATCGGTCTCGCGAAGGCCGTAGCAGCCGAGCTACCCGTGAAGGTCATCGCCGTTCCGACGACCTACTCGGGGTCGGAGATGACGCCCGTCTTCGGGATCACGGACGGTGGCGAGAAGGTCACGCGCCGAGACGAGCGGGTGCGGCCCGCGCTGGTCATCTACGACGCGACGCTCCTCTCTGCGCTTCCGCGAAGTGTTACCGTCGCGAGCCTGTGGAACGCGATGGCGCACGCCGTCGAAGCGCTCTGGGTGTTGGGGCGAGACCGTGCCACCGAACTCTCCGCCGAGGAGGCACTCCGCCTGCTCGCCAGCGGCGTAGCCGCTCTTGCGGCAAACCTCGACGACGACGGCGCGCGTCGCGCGGCGCTCGAGGGCGCGTACCTCGCGGGCGGCGTCTTCGGTGACGTGGGCGGTGGACTGCATCACAAGCTCTGCCACGTCCTTGGTGGAGGCTTCGCGCTCCCGCACGCGGCGACCCACGCCGCGCTCTTGCCGCACGTCGTTGGCTTTCACCGCGAGGCTGCACCCGACGCGATGCGGGCCATCGCCACCGCGCTCGGCGTCGTCGACCCAGTGCTCGGCCTCGAGCGCCTCGCACAAGCCACCGGCGCGCCGCGTTCGCTTGCGAGTCTCGGCATGCCGAAGGACGGCATCGCACGCGTGGTCCAGGCCATCTTGGCGTCGCCCCCGTCTTCGCCGCGCTCCCTCGACGCGCCATCGCTTGAGGCGCTCCTCGGAGCGGCGTGGGCGGAACCGCCGCGTGGGGAGTCACGGCCGCTGCGGGCGCCCGACAAGCTTGACGGCCCTGCGGGGCTCGGTGCGCCGCATCAGTCGGAGGCGTTGGCGGACGCGTTGCCGCGTACGCAGAACGCCCCGCGTCGCGGCCCCTTTGGCCTCTATCCGGAGCTCCTGAACGGAACGCCGTTCACCGTGCGCAGCGCAGAGAACTCACGCGTGTGGATGTACCGCATTCGGCCGTCGTTCTCTCACGGCGAGCTCTTGCCGCTGCCTTCGCCGCGTTTTGGCGCGCCGCTCTTGGACGCGTCGCCGAACCGCGAGCGATGGTGCCCGCTCCCGATACCGGTCCCTCCGCAGGAGGTCGACTTCGTCGATGGGCTGGTCACGCTGGGCGGCGCCGGCGACCCGACGTCGGGCCCCGGGTACCGCGTTCACCTCTACGCCTCGAACGCAGACATGTCCGACTGCGCGTTCTCCAACGCCGACGGCGATCTGCTCATCGTTCCACAGGAGGGCACGCTCGAGTGTCGCACCGAGTTGGGCTGGCTGCGTGTCGCGCCGGGATCGGTGCTCATCGTGCCGCGCGCCCTCAAGTTCGCCATCGGACTGCCCGACGGCGTGGGTCGAGGTTGGGTCCTTGAGGTCTTTGGGCGTCGCTTGCGTCTTCCGGAGCGGGGTCCCATCGGCTCCAACGGTCTCGCCGATGCGCGTCACTTCATCGCGCCGGCGGCATCTTACGAGGACCGGACACCGCCGGCGGGCTTCCGTCTCGTCACGCAGTTGGGCGGACGCCTCTTCACCGCGACGCAGGCGCACTCGCCCTTCGACGTTGTCGCGTGGCATGGAAATCACGCGCCGCACGCCTACGATTTGTCGCTCTTCAACGCCATGGGATCGGTCAGCTTCGATCACCCCGACCCGTCCATCCTCACGGTGCTAACCGCGCCGCTCGACGATCACGGACGCGCCATCGCTGATGTCGTCGTATTTCCGGGTCGATGGGAGGTCATCGAGCACAGCTTTAGGCCACCGTTTATGCATCGAAACGCAGCGAGCGAGATCAACATGGTCGTGCGCACGCCGTCGCCCTCCGCCGGGTATGACCCGGGCTGCACCTTTCTCTCGCCGTTGCTGACGGCGCACGGCGTCTCAACGGCAACCTACGACCACGTGCTGGCGATGCCCGACGACGCGGTCGAGCCCCCGCGGCGCATCCCCGACGAGTCCTTATGGCTCATGTTCGAGTCGGCGATGCCCTTCCGTACGACGGCGTGGGCGCGCGAGGCGCCTGAGCGCGACGCGACCTTCCGCGCGCTCTCGGAGGGGATGCGGTCCCGTTTCGATCCGACGCGTCGATAGGCCGGCGCTACGCGGCGTGTTCGCCCGCGAAGAGCTGCCGGTCGAGCGCCATTGCCATGGCGCGGGCGTGCGCCGGCGAGGGGAGGCCGAGCGCCCGGAACATGGACTCGCTCTCTTCTGTGCGCGTGCCCGTGTGCCGGCACGACGCGAGTAGGTCGCTTTGCGCGACTGCCATAGCCGACTTGACCTCCGCGCGCTCTGCCTCGGATAGCTGGGGAAGGATCCACGCGTGCACGTCCCACGCGAGCTGTGCGTGCGCCGTCTCGTCGACGTAGATGCGCTTCATCGCCACACGCAGCTCGACCATGGTGGCCGTCGACGCTTGGTGCCCTGCGACGAGGGCGCCGAAGGTCTCGCGAACGCATCCCTCCACGGCGTTCTCGATGGCCACGGCCTTGAGCGTCCGCGCCGGCCTGTCATGCACCGGTCGCGGCGTGAGCGTCGCCCCCGCCTTGCGCGCGAATCGCTCGAGCATGCGCGTGTGGCGGACCTCATCGGCTTCGGCGACCCTCGCGGCGGTGACCAGCGACGCTGGCGCCCCATTGAGCTCCAGTTCGAGCGCCAGGATGCGGAACGCGTCAACGCTCACGCGCTCCAACTCGGCGGCATACGCAAGCCACTCGGCCACGGTTCGCGGCGTCGGGGTGGCGTCGTCGTAGCCGGCGGGGCGTCGTCCTTCCACGCAGGTGAAGCAGTCGAACGACGGACCGGGCAGGTCGTCGGCGAGGTACTCTTGGCAACCCCAGTACTTCGTGCCTGTCGTCACGGGGCACGCGAGCGCGCACTCCGCCGGCGTCAAGCCGTCACTCGGGTCAACGCCCTTCGGTGTCCCGCACGCGTGGTAGACGACGTCGCCGCAGTTGACGTTCGCGCGAATGATCGCCGGGGGTGTCGTGCACGTGGGCGTCGGCTTGGGAGGCGGGCTCGCGTCCGGCGTGGACGGTGCGGCAGCGTCCACTCGGGTCGGGCCGATCGGGTTGCCCGCGGTGGTCGCGGGAGGCGCAGGGTTCGCTGCGCCCGCGTCGTCGCCTCCGCGCCCAGGAGGCAGTGGATCATCGGCTGTCTGGCCCCCGCACGCGAGGAGGGCCGTTGACGAGAGGACGTTGGCGAGAAGCGTGGCCAGGCGCATGGAGCGCCGAGAGCACCTTTCGTGCCCGCGCCCGCAAGCCTGAGCGGTGGTCTTCGCAGCGAAACCTCGCGCGGCAGCAGAGCGCGGCCGTGCCACCGTGTGCCGCTGGAATGACAGGCGGGACGCAGGGTCGAAAGAAGCCGCAGTGTCGCGAACGCTTTCACAGTGTCGGAGTAGTGCTAGGTCCTTGGCCACGCCGGCCGTCCTACCTCCGAAAAATCTCCTCGGCCGACGCCTCGGTCGCCTCTCGTGCGCCGCGAAAGACGTCTCGCGCGCGGAGGACGATGCGCGCCCGGATTCCGCCGTCGACGGCTTGCACCGAGAGAGGCTCGAGCGGTTGCTCCGTCCCCATGAGCCGCCCCACGTTGCTGGCCAAGAGCCGATCGAGGGTCGCACCGACGCGCGCTTCGGCGCCGGCCTCCTTGGGAAACTCCCCGAGCACCCAGAGCACGATCTCGAGCCTGGCCTCGCGCGCTCTAGCGTCGCCGTTCGCGCTGCTCTCTTCGATGCGTGCGCCCACCGCCAGCGCCGTCGCCGTTCGGAGGACGCCGCCGCCGGCAGCGGCCCACTCGCCGGAGAACGGTCCGGGCACGAAGAATCGAGCGGGGAAGGCGCCGAGGCGGGCCGCTGCGCTTCCTAGCGGCTCACTTGCGAGCGCGGGGCGGGCCTTCTTCAAGCGGCCCAACGCGAAAAGCTCCGCCGCGCGTTGCGGTCCCGCGCGCCCTCGCTCCACGCTCGCGCCGCGCGTGCCAAGGAGCAAGAGGCGCTCCGGTTCGCTGCCTCGCTGCGCCACGACATGGACAATGCCCTCGCCGTTCGCGTGGCGTTCCGTCACGCGAGTCCGCGCCGCGAACGTCGCTTCGATGCGCGGCGCGTTGAGGAAGCCCCTCACCAGCACGAGGCCCGTTCCTGGGAACGACGCGACGGCGAGCTCGTCGAAGCCCGTGAGCGCCGCGCCGTGGCGCGCCTCGAAGTCTGCCAAGCGCGCCGCGGGGAACAGTTGACTGAGGGCATCGAAGGCCGCCGGCGACGCCGCCAAGGTCTTGGGCTCCACGAGCACGAGCCACTCGAGCCCCGCCGCCGCGACGAGGTTGCCCAGCGGCGCGAGGCGAACGGCGGGTTCGACCGGCGTCGCTTTTGCGGCGGTCGGGGCGCCGCCGCATCCGATGATTGGGAACGCGAGCGATATCGCCAACGCGGTCCGCTGGAGCACGCCCGTTCGAAAGGCCGCGCTCACGTCGGTGCCGCGGCCCCCGTGGTCATGTCACTCGAGGCAGAGGTCAATCGCCGTCGTCTTCGGGATCGAAGTCGTCGTCCTTGTCGTCGTCGTCGTCGTCGTCACCGCGGATCGCGCCGTGAGCGCGGCTGGCATTCACCAGCTCGCGGAGCTCCTTGCCGACCTTGAAGTAAGGCAGGCGCTTCGCCGGCACGACCACTTGCTCGCCGGTCCGAGGATTTCTGCCGTTGTAAGACTTGTAGGGACGCACCGTGAAGCTCCCGAAGCCCCGAATCTCGATGCCCTCGCCGCGGTGGAGCGCTTCCGTCATCGCGTCGAACACGCAATTGACGACGAGCTCGGCCCGCGCCTTGGTCAACTCGCTTCGGATGGCCAAGGCGTCGATGAGTTCGCTCTTCGTCATAGCCTCCCCTGTGCCCCTTCCTGTCGGCAGCCGCACGAGGCAAGCCACCGGAATCTTTAGGAGAGCGCGAGCGACTCCCCAGGTCAAGCACGGTTTTGGAGTGACTCGCCGCCTGCTAGGGCGCTTTCCGCAAGGTCACACGGTCGAGGCCTGCGGGCGCGCCTCTCACTTCGAGCTTGAGCCGTCCCGGCGCCACCAGGTCCACCGACCGGGCGCCTAGCTCGTAGACGATGGCCTTCGGCAGAGCGGCCTTCGGATCGCTCCATTCGAGGGCGCCTACCTCCGTGCCTTTCGAGAAAACGCGGAGCTTCGCCACGGCGCCTTGGCCTTGCAGGACCGCGGCGCCATCGATGGTGTAGCGCCCGTCTTGAGGGATCAGAAGCTCGAGCTCGGCCTCCGCCGGCGCGCTGGGATCGTCGGGCGTGAGCCGCAGGTAGCGGTCGCCGGACGCGATGCCGCTGGCCCACGCCGGCTCCGCGTAGCCGCCACGTTGGTGGAGCGGAGGCCACTCGGCCTCGCTCTCGTAGCGAAAGACACCGACCCCGCTCGAAGGCGGCGTGAAGAGCTCGAGCGACGACTTCTCGGGGCCGAAGACGTAGCGATGCGTGCTCGGGCGACCGAGCGAATCGTAGAGGTACCGATCGCGGTCGTCACCGCGCAGGCGCACAGACATCATCCCGTGGCTGGCCGAGACGCCCGGTGCGTGCGCCAAGTTGAACCCGTGATCGGTGTCGAAGAAAATGAGCCCGTGGTCCTTGTGCGCCTCGCGCACCAGATCGGGCTCGAACATGGGGCGGCCTCCGTCGCGCTTCATGAGTTGCACGTGATCGTGCGACGCGCGCAGCGAGAACGCGAGAACGCTCGCCGCGAGCGTCACGGCGATGGCGCGCCCTGAGTCGAGGAACGTCTTGGTGAGGGCCACGGCGAAGAGCGCGTGTTCGACGGGGATCACGTCAGCGTAGAAGCGCGCGCCGCCCCCCGGGTAGGAGCCGTCGAAGTAGAAGGGCGCGTAGGCGAGGATCTGTCCCAAGACGACGAGCGCCGCCGTTCGGGCCGCGGCGACGCGGCGCACGAGCGGCCACGACAGCGCCATCAGCGTGGCCGTGAAGAGCTCGAAGTTGGTCACGTCCAAGAGGTGAATCTTGAGGCGCCTGAGCGTCGTGAGCAGCGCCGCGAGCGGACCGAAGCCGCCGGTGAGGCGCGTTCTAACGAAGTCGCCGTGCTCGAAGAGGCAACCGATGCCGGCGCCAAAGCCGTAGCGGAAGCAGTCGCGCGGACCGTCGGAGGCGGCGTAGTAGGCTTTCTGCGTGGAGCCGAGCCACGAGCCGGTGACCGCCGCCTGCGAGGCGAGGAGGAGCCACACGCCGGGCGCCATGAAGACGGCCACCCGCAGCGCCGCGCGAAGCCGAGAGCGCTTCGTTCCTTCCGGCGGCCGGCCTGCGAGGTGCAGGGCGGTCGCCACGAGGAGCGGAAGCGCTGACACGGGGCGCGTGGCCACGAGGCCGCCGAGCGCGAGTCCCAGCAGCGACAGCGCGGGCCGGTTGCCCGTTCGGCGAACGAGGAGCAGCGCCGCCAGGCCAAGCGTGACGGCCAGCGCCGCGGCGCCGTGCGACATTGTATCGGCCGTGTGGTAGCGAAGTGCCGCGGTGACGACGGAGAAGAGTGCGGCGCCGCGCGCAGCGCGTTCGACGTCGCGCTCCTCGGCCTCACCGAAGGCCGCGATGCCGAGCTCGCGGGCGAGAAAATACGTCGACGCCGCCAGGCCCGCCGCCAAAAACGGACCGATGACCATCGGCGCGCCGATGATGAAGCCGAAGGCCAGGAGCAGCGGATAGCCCGGCGGGAAGATGCCGCCGAGCTGCGACGGCTCGGAGAAGAGCAGGAAGCGCCCTCGGAAGGCCGCCGTCGGCGTCGGCACGTCGAAGGTGAAGCCGCCCTGGGCGAGCGTTCGTCCCTCGAGGAAGTAGCTCGTCGCGTCGATGATGCGTGGGCCACCGCCCAAGTAGTGCGCCACGTACGCGAGCGAGAGGAACGCCGCCGCGAAGGCGACGCTCATCAAGAAACGCGCGCGCGTTGGTCCTCCGCGGCGCGGCGCTTCGAGCCAGTGCCACCCGTGGCCAAAACGAGCCGCGAGGACCAAGGCCAAGAGCCCGAAGGCGAAGGTCCCCCAGGCGCCGACGTCGGCGGGCATGATGAACGCGAGAAGCGCCTTGAGCCGAGTCACTGCGTCACCCAAACGTGGTGGTCCACGAAGTCGTTGGGGCCATCATTGACGAGCTCGACGCGAAGCGGCTCTTCCGTCACTTGGACCGTCACCACCGATTCGGTCCAGCCTTCGGTCTCGGGAAGCTCGAAGGACGCGACATCGCGCCCCGCGACGCGAACGCGCACGCGCGTGGCTGGCTCCGGCGAGGAGCGAATCACGAGGTGCGCAGCCGCGCCGGCGCGGAGCCCGCGAAGGCGAAAGCTCTCGGCGCGGCCGGCTCCGATGCGGCGGCCGCCGTCGAAGATGGATGCGCGAGGATCGGAAGGGTCGGGGAGAATCTTCATGTCCGTGAAACCGCCGGCCGGCTGCGGAAACCGATACCCGTGTGCGCGCTCGCTGACCAGATCGGCGATGTCGACGGCGTCGCGAACCACCTCTCCGGCGGGGATTGTTCGGGGGCGTTCGCCGGAGCCGAGGAGGCTCCAATCGGTGCGGTAGATCACGTCTTCGTAACCGCCGCAGATCACGTTTCCTTCGACGGGGAACCGCGCCAAGACGTCCTTGGCGAACCAGGTTGGCAAGACGCCCCACCAGGTGGGGTAGATCGCCATGATGTCCGGCCGCTCCGCCGCCGGCATGCGCTCGATGAGCTCGAGGCTCGCCGCAAGGCCGTGGACGCCGGCGCGCGCGAAGGGCAGTTGGTGGAAGCCGCCTAGGCCGATGATGTCGAGGCCGCGGGCGCCCGACGCGTACACGAGCGCGCCGGCGTCTCCCACCAGGATTCGCTTCGGCTTGATCTCCGCGAGCCAGCGCCCCGCCACCAGGTGTTGATCACGAATGTTGCGTGAGGCCCTTGCAAAGAACCACTTCTGATCGCGCAGGCGGTCGCTCTGATGCGTTTGGAACAAGAAGAGCGCGGCGGCGACGGCGATGGCGCGCACGGCCCAAACCTGAAGGAGTAACGCCACGGTGAGGCCCGCGAAGAGGGCCAGGCCCCACGGGAAGCGAAGCTCGGCCGCCGTGCCGGCCGGCCGCGTCCCGACCCCGATGATCTGGATCGCACCGGCGCACACGAGGGCCAAGAGGGCGAACGACGGTGCCCGCCGTTGCTTAACGAGGCCGTAGGCCCCGAGCGCCGCGGCCAGGATCAGCCACGCGACGGCTGGCATCGTGTATCGCTCGTTTTGCCAACGGACCTGCCCATTCAACGCAACGACGGCGATCCAAAGGAGGATCTGCGCCCAAAGGAGGAGCGCATACCGCCGCGTTTCTTTGACCGCCAACGAAGCGGCCGCGAGGGCGGGCAAAATGAAGCCAAAGCCCGGTGAGTCGGCGAAGTGGTAGTCGACGTTTCGGAAGACGGCGTAACGAACGTTGAAGAGGTAGTCGTCGAGCTTCTCGCTCGGCGTCATGTACGGGTGGTTGATGGCGAGCTTCACGATGGCGCCATTGGCCGAGAGCTCGCCGGTGAAGGCGGCGTTGGCCCACGTTTGGAGCGCCAACGCGAGGGCCGCCGGCGCGCCCGCGAGCGCGAGCACCATGAGCGCTTGCCGCATTCCGGCGCGCCTTCGGACGCCCTCGGCGGCCATGACGCCGAGCGCTGCCAGCGTCGTCGCGCCTTCCGGGCGCGTCGTCACCAACAGCACGCCGGCCGCGCCCAAGAGGAGAGAGCGCGCGCGAAGGCTCGCCTGTCCTGGTCGATCGGGCTGCATCGATTCGATACCCAACGCGGCCATGAGCGCGAGGGCCCAGGCGCCGAGAAAGACGGCCACCTCCATGCCGCTCCAGAGCGACCAAGAGAGCGCTCCCAAGGACACGAGCGCCGGCGGCACGAGGAAGCTCGCCACCGACGGCTCGGCGCCCGCGCCCTTTGGGAAGAGATGACGGGCCACGAGCATCGTGCCAAAGACGCTGACGGCGGCGACGATGCCGGCCCAGACCATGAGCTTTTCGCCGGTGTAGCCGCCGAGGTAGCCGGCGGCGAGGACGAAGGGGTAGCTCAGGCTCGTGTTGCCCGACGAATAGCCGTTGCCTGCGGTCCATCGAAAGGGCTCGCCGCGCGCGGTTTCGCGCGCATAGTCGAAGTGAATGAAGACGTCGTCGAGGGGCGCAGACCACTCGCCGCCCGTTTGATCGAGCATGGCCCGGTAAAACGAGACCGCCGACGCGAGGGTCCACGCCGCCGCCCACAGCACATAGAGCGTTGAGGCGACGTACGCGGACGGCGCGCGCCAGCCGCGCCGAGCGTCAAAGGCGGACCGCGGCGTCGTCACGGACTCCTCACGCGCCCGCGTATAACGCACCCGCCGGAAAGTCTGAAGCCACGAATTGTCCAAGACTCCTTGAGCTTTGGCGGCGGTGCCACTAAGCGTAGTCGCGCATGAGACCCGTGGCGCGCGTTCGCGCTCGCAGTGCACGCTGCATCGTTGCGGCGCTCCTCGTGGTAGCGGGGCCCGCCCTGTTTCCGCGCCACACGGCCGCGCAAACGCCCGCGCCCGCGGCTCCAACGCCGCCGGCTCCCCCGCCACCGGCCGCGCCCGACGAAAAGCCGCGTGACGGATCGAGCATCCCGCGTGGTGCCGCCGGAGCTGCCATCATCGCGCCCAAAGAAGAGGCGCCCACGGCACCGCAGGCCGTCACCGTCGAACCACCAAAGCTCGTCAAAGACGAAGGCGCCGTCTACCCGCAACAAGCCGTAACCGACGGCGTGCGGGAGAAGATCACGGTCGTTCTCGTTCTAGAGATCGATGTCACCGGCGCCGTTCGCAAGGCGACCGTCGAGACCCCCCAGGGGCACGGCTTCGACGAAGCGGCGCTCGAAGCGGCGCGCAAGCTCGTCTTCGAGCCGGCCAAGCGCGCCGACCGCGCCGTCGCGGCGAAGATTCGCCACCGCTACGCGTTTACGCCCCCGGAGGCGCGCTTTCGCGGGCGCGTGCGCGCTCGCGACACCGATCGCGCTGTCGGGGCCGGCAAGATCACGCTCACGGGGCCCGACGGCCAGGCGCGCACCACAGACCTCGCCGCCGGCAGCTTCACGTTCGAGGGACTCGTCGCCGGCACCTATCGGTTCAAGATCGAAGCCGAAGGTTTCGTCGCAGCGGAGGGGACGCAGGAGCTCGGGCCCGGCGAGGAAGTCTCGAACGTCCTTCGTCTCGAGCGCTCCGCCGCCGCGGGTGCAGCGGCCCCGAAGGAGCCCGAAGGCGACGAGGACGGAGTCGAAGAGGTGCGCGTTCGCGGCGTGCGTCCGCCCCGCGAGGTCACCAAGCGCACCATCGAGCAGCGCGAGATGAACCGCATCCCCGGCACCGGCGGCGATGCGCTCCGCTCGCTCCAATACCTCCCCGGCGTTGCCAGGCCGCCGGGCCTCGCGGGCCTGCTCATCATTCGCGGCTCGTCCCCCAACGACACGAACACCTTCGTCGACGGTACGCTCGTACCGCTCATCTACCACTTCGGCGGTTTGAGCTCGGCCATCCCCACCGAGCTGCTCGAGAAGATCGATTTCTATCCCGGCAACTTCTCGGCCCAATACGGCCGCGTGATGGGCGGCGTCGTCGACGTCGGCATGCGCGATCCCAAGAAGGACAAGCTTCACGGGCTCGCGCAGGTCGATCTCATTGACGCGCGCGTGCTTGCCGAAGGCCCCATCGGCAACACCGGTTGGAACTTCGCCGTCGGTGGTCGTCGCTCCTATTTTGATCTCTGGCTCAAGCCCGTGCTCGAGGCTGCCGGCTCCGGCGTTTCAACGGCCCCCGTCTATTACGACTACCAAGCGCTCCTTTCGCGGGATCTCGGCAAAGACTCGTCGGTGCGCTTCGCGCTCTTCGGCTCCGACGACCGGCTCAAGATTCTCGTGAAGAGTCCCGTCGCGTCGGACCCGGCCATCGGCGGAGGCGTGTCGGCGCACACCGGCTTTTACCGCCTGCAAGGTCGCTACAAGACGAAGCTCGGCAAAAATACCGACTTCAAGCTGATGAGCGCCATCGGGAGCGACTTTATTGAGTTCGCCCTCGGCGACAACTACTTCACGCTCGAGTCGTTTCCGCTGTCGACGCGCGTCGAGGTCTCTCAAAAGGTGAGCCCCGGCGTCACCGCCAACGTCGGCATGGACATGCTGTACGCGCCCTACGACGTGCGCGTTCGATTCCCACCGTTTCCCCAGCCTGGTGAGCCCCCGTCGGGGCCCATCCTCTCGCGGCCGCCGCTCGTCTCGGAAGACAAAGACGCGATCTACCGCCCTGCGCTCTACACGGAGCTCGAGCTGGTCCCGCAAGTGGGCACGCGCCTCGTGCCCGGCGTCCGCGTCGACTACGCCAAAGACACCCGCTCGTGGGACCTTTCGCCGCGCATCAACTTCCGCCAAGACGTCGTTCGCAATCCCCGGACGACGCTCAAGGGCGGCGTCGGCGTGTTCATGCAGCCGCCGCAGCCGCAAGAGACGAACCCCGTCTTTGGCAACCCGAGCGTCAAGTCCAACCGCGCCCTCCACTACGGACTCGGAGCCGAACACGAGCTCACGCGCAACATCGAGCTGGGCCTCGAGGGCTTCTACAAGCAGCTCGATCGGCTCGTGGTGCAGGGCAAGGGCAACCAGGGCCGCGGGCGCATCTACGGTCTGGAGGTGCTGCTTCGCTACAAGCCCGACGCGCGCTTCTTCGGGTGGCTCGCCTACACGCTGTCGCGGAGTGAGCGGCAAAACTCGCCGGCCGATCCGGTGGTCCTCGCGCCGTTCGATCAGACGAGAGCCAGAACTACAACTTCACGCGGAGCACCTTCGCGACGGGCATCCCGCTCCTTCCGAGCATCGGCCTTCGAGGAGAGTTCTAGTCATGCGTCCGACTCCCTTCGTGCCCGTTGTCGCGACCGTCACGCGCGGTCGCCTCGCGCTCGCTGCGCTCCTCGCCGCCTCGAGCGCGTCGTGCCTCTCCGTCGACTTCGACCCGCCGTCGGTGGTCAACGGCGTTCGGATCCTCGCGTCGCGCGCCAACAAGCCCTTCGCGAAGCCCGGCGACACGGTTGAGATCGAGGTCCTCGCCCACGACGGCCGCGCCGACAGGACCCGGCCGATGCAGATCTATTGGATCCCCACGGCGTGTTTCAACCCGCCGCGAGATCTCTACTACCTCTGCTTCGCGCAGTTCGCGGGGCGGCAGACCGCAGCACAAGGCGCGGGCGCCGAGCCGGCCCTGCCGCTCCAGCCGGGGCTCGACCTCACGGCGTTCTTGCCCAAGGGGCCGAAGTTCAGCATCACGTTGCCCAAAGACGTCGTCTTGTCGCATCCACCGTCGCCGGGTGCGCTTTCGCCCTACGGGCTCGGGATCGTCTTCAACATCGCCTGCGCCGGTCGCGTGAAGCTCGAGGAACTCAGCGACAACCCGCAGAGCGTGCCGCTCGGTTGTTACGACGACGCCGGCAAGAAGCTCGGCGCCGACGATTTCGTCATCGGCTTCTCGCGCGTCTACGCCTACGACGACAAGACCAACGCGAACCCCGTCATCGACGGCCTCACCTTCGACGGCAAGCCGCTCGGACCGGAGGGCATCGTCGTCGACCGCTGCACCAAAGAGAAGTTCAAGGAGTGCGAGACGAAGAAGCTCGGCGCGCTCGTCCCTGACGCGAGTTGGGAGCCGAACGACCTCTCGAAGGGGAGCGACGGGCAAGCCGTCCGCGAGCAGCTCTGGGCCACGTTTCACAGCACCATCGGCCGATTCGACAACGAGCTGCGGCTCCTCTTCGATCCGCAGGCGGGCCGCGTGGGTGAGTCGGAGAACGAGCTTCGCATCCCGAAGGAGCCCGGCGCGGGCCTCGTATGGGTCATCGTGCGGGACAACCGAGGCGGGGCCGCGTGGCGGGAAATCCCCATTACGGTCAAGTAGCCGGTGAAATTTGGTCCTGGCTCGAGGCGGGACGCAAATAGGTGCTCCGCCGCCGCCGCATCCGCTGGTGCGGCCCGTGCGCCGATGTCATCCTTGAGCCTCGGTATGCGTCCTCCTCGCTGGCTCTTGGCGCTCGCGGTCTTTCCCATGCTCGTCGTGGCTTGCGCCAAGGCTGAGCCGCAGTCGCACCTGGCGGCGCAAGATCTCGAGCAGCCGGAGGACGCGGAGTTCGACTCCGGCAAGATCATCAGCATCGATGAGCTCACCGACAGCACCGTGACCGGCGAGCTCTTGCGTGCACTCATCACGTATCGCGCCACAGAGAAGACCAACCGCAAGAACCCCTACGGGCGCGACAGTTTCCTGGCGACGTACTTCTCGAACGGTCTCTCGGCCATCGACGCGCTCCTGAACGCGTCGGAGCAATACCGCGTCAATCCGCTCGTCTTGCTCGTGCGCGCCGAGATGGAGCAGGGCCTCGTTGGCCTCGACTTCTATCCCATCGATTCGCCTCAGCGCGTCGAGTACGTCTTTCGGTGCGGCTGCTCGGGCCCCGACACATGTGATCCGGCCTTCGCCGGCTTCGATCGCCAGGTCGAGTGTTTGGCGCGCCAGTACCGCATCATCCTGACGGACATGGAGACCAACGGCGGCGTGACGGCCGGCGGCTGGTCCAAGGGGCGAGAGGGCCGCACCGTCGACGGAAAGAACGTGACGCCGTTCGATGAAGGTACCGCCGCGGCGTACCAATTCGATCCGCGCGTCGGCACGCTCAAAGAGGGTGGCAACCGGCTCTTTTGGAACATCTGGAAGCTCTACGCGCGTTCGTCGGCGTACCAGGGGCCGTCGGGGCAGGGGCAATCGGGCGCGTGGATCGGCGATCCGTGCACGCGCACCGAAGCGTGCAAGGCGATTCCCGGTGGCGTGTGCATCAACAACTACCCCGGCGGCATGTGCTCGGCGCGCTGCACGAGCGTGGGCGATTGCCCAGCGCGCGAGGGCCGCGAGTCGGCCTGCATCGACACGGGGCAGGGCGCCTATTGCTTCACGAAGTGCAACTCCAACGTGTCGAACTCGTGCCGCGGTGGATCGGCGGAGTGGGCGTGTTGCGCGGCGCCGCCCTATCCGCCGGTGCCTCAGCAGGATGTGAGGATCGCGGTTTGCGTGCCGGTCGAGTCTGGTAGGCAAGCGTGTGCGCCGTGAGGCTTGACGTTTTTAGGATCGTCGTCGACCCTCCGCCGATGCTCTCCTCTCCTCTCCTCTCCTCTCCTCTCTCTCTCTAGGCTTTCGCGCGCCGCTGTTGCGCTGATCGTCGTATGCGCTCCCATGTCCGGATGCGCCGATAGCGACGATGCACGCGACGACGTCAACTTTGGCAGTACCCAGCAATCCCTCTGCGGCTCCAAGCTCGGCCATCGGATCACGCACTTCGGTACATCCGAGTTCTATTTCTCAACGCCGAAGCTGTATCAAAGCTGGTTTCTGGTCGATACGTGTACCGGGGCGCTCGTAAACAGCGGTACCCCGTGGACGCCAATTACGGTTGCCGCGAATGGTCGCGCGTTCGGACCGCACGTGCTCACCATGGGCGTAGGGATGTCTTCGTGGGACAAGAACTTCCGGCGCGACGCGTTCTACATTTCCGATACCGGTTCGGTAGCCCATGTCTTCAGCAACGATCGCGGTTCCAACTGGGGTGCGGACGATTGGGGCGCCCCCTCCGGCTACAACTTGTATGGCCAGATGGGGGTGGCGTCCTGGGGATCCGGACGTGTCGATGTCTTCGTTTTGGGAAAGACGGGCTCGCTAAGCTCGACCGACGCGACGGGGAACAGCCTCTTCCATCGGTCGTGGGATAACGGCTCCTTCTCAGCGTGGAAAAACGTTGGTTCCGCTCCGTACGTGTTCAATGCACCCTCGTCATCGACACAGGACGTCGGCGTCTCTGCCGTGTCGTGGGGCCCCAACCGGATCGACGTTTTCGCAAGAGGCTACGGTTCAACGCTAGCGCACTGGTACTCAACGAATGGCACCTCGTTCGGCTCAGACACTTGGCCGACGGGGTACGCGCCTTTCAATGCACCGGATGTCGCCTCTTGGGGCGACCAACGCCTCGATGTCTACTACGAGCGGTACACAGTGGCGGCGCCGGTGGTCACCGACCAGCTGAAGCATCTCTGGTGGGACCATGGAGGATCTGCCGAGGACGACTGGGGCACGCACAACGCGGCTTGCTCGCCTTACCCCTTGGCAGGCACGCGCACCGGGCTGCTGGGCGCCGCGGCCACAACCCTGCCTACCGGCGTTTGGATCGCCCCGTCTTGGTCGTGTGGGGTCAACTCAGGAAACAACTCGCCGCTCTATCAGTTCCACCACCGGTGGACTAACGCCGGCGGGAGCACCGTTCACGCATGGCAGGAGGTCACGCCAAGCCTTGCATCAGTGTCGGGCATGTTTGCCTTCTCAGCCTTCGGCGATGGTGCCGTCGTGGTCAGCGACCTCTAGGTCGTCGTCGGCGCCAATGAGGGAGCTTCACCGTCGCGGGCGCGTCGCCGCACTGGGCGGACGCGCCGCGGCCGGCTGAGCCGGCGCGCCCACGCGCGGGGGCTCCGGCGGCATGTAAGGGTCCTCCATGCGGACGCCCGGATCTTCACCGAGCACGTTCGTCGCCGTTCCGTCGGCGGCGATGCGTCGCCCCGCGATGGGCGCGCCCTCGGGCCCTTGCAGGCCCGAGGTTCCGGCGCCGGTGAAGCCGAAGGCGCCGGTCACGGTGATGTGGGGGGCGAGCCGCGAGAAGGCCTCCAAGAAGTCGCCCCATGGGTATTGCCCGAAGGCCAGGTTGCAGGCCTGAAAGACGATGCGTCCGCCCGGCTCGATGCATCGCCCAAGGCGCGTGGCGAGCTCGCGCTCGCGGGCGTTCGCGGCGAGCGAGCGCGCCGACACCAGCTCGCCTCGTCGCCCCAAGATGAGCGACCCCGCGCGCCGCACGTCGTTGCCACGGCCGTAGAAGTCTCGGCGGCCTTGCGCTTCCGGCGCGTCGCTCTCTTCGAAGGCGACGCGCGCCTGCTGCGCCGCATCGTCATCCTCGTCGGGCGTCCCCCAACGGCCCATGACACCGCTTCCGTGGCACGCGATCTCGAGCTCGTCGATGGGCCGCTCCCTCTGGTAGCGCTCGACGAGCGCCACCAGCTCCGCGAAGCCGCCAGGCCGATCGTTGCCGTTGGTGGCGCGGCGAGCCTCCACGGGGGCTTCCTCCTTGCCCATGACGTCGTCGAAGGCGTTGACGATAACCTTGCGCGGCGGCAGTCGCGGCGTCGCCGCTGGGGTGCAGGTGCCGCAACTGCTCGGCGTCGACGTCTGCCGCGGGGGACCTTGCCAGGGGCGTCGTTCGGACATGGCCCGCACGAAGGAAGTTTCGTGCCGCTTGAGCCCCTCGCGGCGTGTGACCACGGCCCTGCAATGACTCGGAAACGCTCCCTGCTTCCCGCGAGCGTAGGCCGCGCGCGGCTGCCCAATGTGCCTCCACGTTGCCGGGATGCTGGGGCCGATCACCCTTCGCGGGCGCGGCGAAGCGTAGTCACGGCGTCGATGGATACCTGTCCGCTCGCCAAGATGGGCTCATCTTCCGGATGCGCCGCAAGGCGTGCTTCAACCCGTGCGAGCGCCTCCAGGTAGACAACCTCTCGTCCCAGGCCCGCGCCCTTGCCGTCGCCGCCGCGGTAGGTTCGCTCCGCGATACGAAGCGCGTCGTTTAGCGGTGAGCCGCTCTCGAGGAGCGCCGTCGTGCACTCCGCGAAGTCGGCGCCGCCGCGCATCGTGACAACGGCCCGGTGGCGCGCCGAGAGCTCGCGCGCGCGTGCGCCCCGCAGGAAGCCGGCACGGCGTTCGAGGAGGAGCGCGTAACCTTCTTGGTCGTCGGCGCCGTGAGCGGTGCCGAGCGCAAAGAGCGCGAGCGACGCCTTTGAGGCGCGATGCCGCGGCAGCGCGTGGCCCTCGATCTCGTGGAGCGTCGTGCGCCGCGCGGCCTCGTCGGTGAGCCGTCGCCCCACAGCCACGAGCACCACGCCGTCGCCGGTGGCGGCGAGCGGGAGAAGGCCCTCGCGGAGCTCGACGCGAAACGCCATCCGATGCGCGCCGATGGCGGCGCGAAGGCGTGAAGCCAGCGACGCTGGCTCGTCGCCGTCGCTCGTGCAGGTGGGCTCGGATGTCTCGTCACTGCGCTCGTCGGCGAGCGAGGCCGCGAGCTTCGCACCAGCGACGCCGTCGCTGGGAAATCGAAGCGCCGCGCGTTCGCCGAAGCCGGGCCGACCGACGGCCTCGATGAGCGCGACCTCCTGCGCTAGCTCATCTGTCCGCGCCCGATAGAGCTCGGCGAGTGGTTCTTCGCGGACGGTCGCGGCAAGCGCCGCATCGACGCGGCTCAACGACGCGCGGAGCGAAGCCACGTCGGCGCGCGTGTATCGCCACGAGGGGAGCGAGCGCTCGCCACGAGCAAACACAAGGGCCAGGCGCTCGTGCTCCTCGGCGCGATTGAGCGGCGTGACGGCGCCGAGCAGGCCCACGCGCCGGACCGCATCGCGAAGCGTTCGATCCAGGTCAGGGGCGAGACCAGGGAAGGGGGCCACCACGAGCACCACGATTCCACTCTCGCGGTCCGTCGTCGATGAAAACAGGGCTTCGTGACACGCCGAAGCCCTCGACGCGGCAACGACGCTAACGATAGTCTCACCCCGCCCTTTGGGCTCTACCCCCATGCGCAAGAACTACGTCCTCGACACCAACATCCTCCTCCACGATCCGCGGGCGATTTTTCGCTTCGAAGACAACAACGTCATCATCCCGATTTATTGCATCGAGGAGGTTGACCAGTTCAAACGCGAGGGTTCGGAGCGAGGGCGCAACGCGCGCTCCATCGCGCGCATCCTGGACGAGCTCCGTGAGCAAGAGGGCTCGCTGTCGAAGGGCGTGCCGCTGAAGAGCGGAGGCACGCTCCGCGTAGCCGTGCCGGCGAAGCGCCCGGAGCTCCCGAGCGCCATCGACAAAGCCGCGATGGATAACGCCATCTTGCAGACCGCCTTCGACATCCGTGAGGCCGACCCGGCGAGCCCCGCGATCTTCGTCACGATGGACACGAACCTCCGCATCCGCGCCGACGCCCTCGGCATGATGGCGGAGAACTACGAGAACATGCGCGTCGAGGTCGACGAGCTCGGCACCGGCGTGCGCGAGATTGACATCGATCGCGCGAGCATCGACGCCTTCTTTCACGAAGGTCGCCTCTCGGCGAAGAACTTCGAGAACATGGGCGCGAACCTCTGCGTCCTGCTCCGCGATCGCGAAAACCCCAGCCACACGGCGCTCGGCCGCTACGACGCCAACCGCGGCGAAATCATGGCGCTGCGCACGCCGCGCGAGGGCGTCATCGGTGTCCGGCCGCGCAACAAGGAGCAGAGCTTCGCCCTCGATCTCTTGCTCGACGAAAATATTCGTCTCGTCACGCTCGTCGGCAAAGCCGGCACCGGCAAGACGCTCCTCGCCATCGCGGCGGGCCTGAAGCGCACCGTCGAAGACGGGCAATACACGCGCCTCTTGGTCTCGCGGCCCATCATGCCGCTCGGTCGCGATCTCGGGTTTTTGCCCGGCGATGTGGACGAGAAGCTCAACCCGTGGATGCAGCCCATCTTCGACAACCTCGAGTTCCTCTTCAGCGGTTCGCGCAAGGGGCCGCGCGCCTACGCCGAGCTGCTCGAGAGCGGGCAGATTCAGGTCGAGCCGCTCACGTACATTCGCGGTCGGTCGCTGCCGCAGCAGTTCATGATCGTCGACGAAGCGCAGAACCTCACGCCGCACGAGGTGAAGACGATCATCACGCGCTCCGGCGATGGAACGAAGATCGTGCTCACGGGCGATCCGAACCAGATCGACAACCCCTACGTCGACAGCGCGTCGAACGGCCTCACCATTGCCGCCGATCGCTTCCGCGGCGAGAAGGTCGCGGGGCACATCGTCCTGGCGAAGGGCGAGCGCAGCGAGCTCGCGGAGATCGCGGCGAACCTCTTGTAGAGGCGTCTTCCAGGCGCTTGCGGGGATTCTCTTGAGGCTGAAAGCGCCGCGGGCGGTTCCGCCTACCGCCCGCCGTCGCGCGCCACGAAACACCCAAAGTCATCGCCGTGCGACTGCGCATGGACGCACTTGGCGTCCGGCCCTAGCGCCTTGCAGTCGCCGTCGACCTTGCAGCGCCGCAGGCACTGGTATTCGCCCGGCAGCGTCATGAGCAAGCAGCTGTCGCCCGTTCCGCAGACGCGTTTGGGCGACGACTTGTCGTCGTAAATCGACGTGCAGACCTGACCGGTTGCGACGACGCTGACCGGACGTCGATCGCACCCGACGACGAGAACGAGCAGCGCGAGCCCCACGGCAGCGGAGAGCTTCATGAGCGTGGAGCATAGCCGGTCGCGTCGGACTCCACCGGGCGGCGCAACGCGCGCTGGCTAACGCGGCGGTGTGTCGCATGTCAGCTCATAGAGAACCCCGGGTTTGCGTGCGCGGCCGACGACCGTCGGGCCCGGCCTTCGGCAGCGCTCTGTGACTTCAGGCAAACACCAGCCGGGCGTCGTTTCCGCCGCGGGAGCCGCCTCGTCGCAGGCGCCCTCGGCCAGTTCGAGCGCGTCCACGTCGCACGCGGCTAGCCCCGCTCCGTCTGTGCCCGTGATGCCGGTGGCCGAGGGGCGCCAGCCGCGCTCGGGCTCGCAACGGGAACCTTCGGGGATGAGCACGCGCACGGCGCACCTCGCCGGTGGCGTATCGGCCGCGGAGCGGCACACCCTCCACCAGCCATCCGCCCACGCCGGAGCAAGCCTCAGGTCCTCGCAAGAGGCGAGGATGTTGGTGTCGATACCCTGCCGCTCAACCCACGCGGCGAGCCGCGGGGCCACCCGCGGGGCGACTGCGCATCGATTGCTAGGTCCTTGCGGCAGGACCACCGTCCACTCTCTGCTGGAGTGGTAGCCCGCTCCTTCAGCGGCCGAGTCGTCGGTTGTCGTTGCCAGCACGACGCGTGGCGACCCGGCTTCGTGCAAGCGTGCCGTTCGCTCCAAGAGCGCGTCGAGGAAGCCGCTCGTCGCCGCGACCGTAGGGGCGCGGTCAATGGCGCGCTCGACGGCGGAGCGGAACAGCTCTCCCTGTTCGGAGCTCGCGACGTTCTCGTGCCATACGAGGTCAGGGGTGTCCGCGCTTCCCCGTGACCAGGTATCGCTGCCGTCGAACGCGACGACGAGCGCCGTCACGTTGACCGCGCCGCGCCCCTCGACCAAGTCTTGTACAAAGCCACGCGTCGCATCCTTGAGCGCGCCGCGCAATTCGCGACCGGCTGGCGTGTCCGGCACGTTGAGCGCGAGCACAAGCGGCATTGCACTAGTCCACGGCTCCTGGACGAAGGTGACCCACTGGTTGAGTCGCCCCGCGGGCACCGTGTCCCGTTCGCTCGACGGAATGCCGCAGGCGGCGAGGGAAAGGAGCACCCACGTCCCGAGCCTTGCGCGCATCGCCCGCCTCGAAGCACGCGCCGTACCGACGCACGCGCGCGGTCGTTTCCGCTGGATTTGCCACGACACGACTCTGCCGACGGCCCGCGGTTGGCTCCCCGCCAACCGAGGTGACGATCGCTCGGCCCTACTCACGGCGTCCGGCATCCCTTATGGTGATCGCGTGGCTTCCAACGCGCTCGCCTCGTTCGTCGCGCTCGCGCTCCTCGTGGCTGCGACGGGCTGCTCGTCGGTGCGCGCAAGCGGCGTGGCCACCGGCCCCACGCGTCTCCCGCCGCGCCTCGGGCCCGTCGCTGTTTACGCTGCCGGCTACCCCGTCGGAGGCACCGACTTGGGCGTCGTGCAGGTCCGCGCCTCCCAGAGCGAGGCCACCATTGACACGCTGCTGCCGGTCTTTGTCCGTAAGGTCGCCCAGCTGGGCGGCAACGCCGCGGTCATTGAGAAGGTCGAGGCGCGCTTCGAGGTCTCGACGCACACCCACGTCGAGTCGTACACGTACCCGTGCGGCTTCTACACCTGCATCGGCACGCGCTCCTATCCCGTTGCCGGCGAAGTCATGACGCTCGTGATGCAAGGGCGAGCCGTGACCGTGCCCGCCTCCACACCCGAATCGACGCTGGCCACGCCGCCGCCTCCGGGCGGCGCCGCACCGGCGCCATCCTCGCCCGCGACGCAACCCGGAGTTGGCCTGTGAGGGGGCGCGTTCAAAAGGCGGTCGGCATCCTCGGCGTCGCCGCGCTCGCGCTCGCGTCAACGGCCTGCGGTTACACGGAGCTTCACGAGGCGCTTCTTCGCCCGGCGAGCGCGCCCACGAACCGCGTCGAGATCTACTTGGGCGACACGTTGCCGCCGCGACCCTTTTACGAGGTCGCCCTCGTCCAAGTGCTCGGCTACGGCAGCGACGCCGATGTCGAAGATCTCAACGGGGCGCTCCAAGCTCGCGGGCGCGGTCTCGGATGCGACGGTCTCGTGCGCGTCCGCTTCGACCTCGGTCGGTCCATCGGGCAAGGGTACGGCGTGTGCGTCCGCTGGGCCGAAGCCCAACATGGCACCGTCATCACGACGCCAGCTCGCGTCCCGCCCCCCGACGCGCCTCGCGAAGGCACCTCCAAAGAGCATGGCCTCTGAGCGACTCTTGCGAGCCGCGCCGACGCTCCTGTTCGGCCTGTCGGCCCTTGCGTTGGCGGTTCCAGCTCGCGGCGAGGAGTCCGACGATGACGACAGCGAGGCCGACGCGCGGGCTCCGCTCGTGTCGTTGCCGCCACCGCCCGTCTCCGTCTCCAAGGACGGGATGATCGGCATTCCTGCGGCGACCTTCGCCATGGGCTCGAGCGACGCTTCGTCACCGCCGAACGAACGCCCGCCGCAGCTCGTCACCGTCAAGACGTTCCTCATCGATCGCACGGAGGTCACGGTGGGGGCCTATCGAGCGTGCGTAACGGAGGGCCGCTGCGCGGCGCCGAAGCGATCCAGTGCAACCTGCACGTATGAGCGAGGCGACGCCGAATTGCCAGTCAATTGCGTGACCTTCGCCGATGCCGACGGCTTCTGTCGCGCCCGCGCCAAGCGGCTCCCGACGGAGGCCGAGTGGGAGCTCGCCGCGCGGGGGCCCTCGCTCCACGCGTTTCCGTGGGGCGCCGCCAAGCCGTCGTGTGCGCTGGCCGTGACGCTGGTCCGCGACACCACGTCGAAGTCGTGCGGCGGCGACGGGCCAACGCGCGTCGGGACACACGCGGCTGGCGCGAGCCCGTTCGGTGTCCTCGACATGAGCGGCAACGTTGAGGAGTGGGTGAGCGACTACTACGCGGAGCACCGCGGGGGCCTTGCGCCGCGTTCTGGAGCGAGTCGCGTCCTGCGCGGCGGCGGATGGCTCTCATGGCCATCGGCCAGCCGAACAACGACGCGAGGCTATGGGTCGGCGCTTGAAGCGGGGCCCAACGTGGGCTTTCGATGCGCGAAAGACTCGCGGTGACCGCCCTCACGCTTCACGAGAGCGCTTCTCCATCCGGTGAGCTCTACAAGGTGTCGCTCGATGTTCGCGAAGGGACGCTGATCATCGTCTGCGGCGCCGAGGCATTCGCCGTCCCCGATGGAGCACTCGCGGCGACGATGGCGCGTTATGGCGGCCCCTTCGATCCCACCGAGCGCGTCGCCGACGCGGGGGTCCTCGCTTTGGGCGCCACCGAGCGGCTGCGCCACGTGCGGCACCTCGCACGCTTCGACGTCGTCGCGCGCGACTTTGTTGTCCACGAGTCGCCAAATCAGGAAGCCCTGTGTGCGCTCGCCACCACGGTGGCGGGGGCTCTTGAGTTCGTCGCTCGCGCGTCAGCCGGGGCGCGGTCCGCGCCGCCGCGTGGATGACGCGACGTGGTGACGACGCTCTGCCCGACGAGGCAACGAGGGGCACTCATCGACCCAGTGGCGTCGAGCTGGGCACCGCGAAATCGCCGCCTCCTCGGAGGCACAATTGGTGCTTCGGGAGAGGGGCGTGATGTCGACTCCCCAATTCACCTTGTCAGCGCTGGCGATCTTCGCGGCGAGCCTGCCCGCGCTCGCCGCCGCCTGTGGCACCGCGGCAACCAACTCACCTCGTAGCGAGCCCCTAGCCGACGGCGCGCCGCCCACGCCTGAGCGCGGTGGGCCCGAGGCATCGCCGCCTGCTTTTCAAGGGGGGCCCATCGGGTGCGCCGGTGATGGCTCCGCCGTCGTCGACGGCGCGTGCCAGGGCTGCGTGGATCTCACGCTCAACATCACTTTCGCGGCCACCAGCGAGCTGACGCTGTTGCCCACCTTCACGCTCGACGGTGAAGGCTTCATCAAGCGCGATGGGCTCCTCCATCGCGTCTTCGCCATGAGTCGCTGGGGAAAGGGGCACGTGGTCGCGCTCGCCGACACGAACGCCGCCGCCGCGCTCTTTCAGGCGGGCGACTTTCGCGGATACCTGGGCGCAAAGGCGAACGCGCGCGTGGCGTCGTTCGGCAACGGGTATTGCGATCCATCTCAGGGGCCGGCCCCCTACACGTTTCCTTCTTGGCTCGAGTACCAGGGGCAGAATCTGCCGCCACGATACTCAGGGCACCCTGACCTGCTCGCCGCCGACTTCGACGCCGTCGTTCTGTGCGGCTTCAGCATTCCGTGGTCCACCAGGTGGGCGGCCGATCTCGAGGCCTTCGCCAAGGTGTACGGGAAGGGTTTCATGGCCGTGACCGAGTTTGGTGGAGGGGCTACGGGGCTCGCCACTGCGAAGGATTTCGCCGAGCTAAACCTCATCACCGAGCTGGCGGGCCTTCGCTTCGAAGACGTTCAGCTGGGCGGCGGCGACAACAAGGGCGACGAAGGCCTCCTCGCCACGACGCTCACGTGCGTTCCCGACTTGCCATTTCAGGTGAAATAGTCGAGAAAACGCCTCGTCACGGGGGCGGCTCCCCGGATCGCACCGGTCCCAGGGCCTCCTCGCATTCGCGTCTCGGCCTTGCGGCAGCAAGCCCGAAACGTTCCCCATGCTACGCCAAGGATACGAATGAAAGCGATCCTCGCCGTCACGCTGTTGCTTGCCACGCCGTTGGTCTCAGGGTGTGCTTCTCACGCGAGTCAGCGGGCCGCCATTGTGCACGCGGATCTCAAACGAGGCGGCGTGTGCTTTGGCTGCGAGGCTCAAGCGAGTCCGCGAGGGGCTGTCGCGCCTCCGTCGACCAACGTCCTTCCGCCCCCGCGCGAAACCTTCCTCGCGATTGGCGACTCCCTTCTGCAAACGCTTGAGCCGCCGGGACCGGAGGATGCGCTCGATCGCGTCGACGCCGAGCTCTTGGCGACGTTTGACGCGTTCGACGTCGGCGACAAGAGCGACCGTGCGGGCCAAGCGGATCAACGCGCGAAGAGCGCAGCGCCGCGGGCTCGCGACGAACGGCCTCTCGTGACCTGGGGCGCCACGCCACCGGCGACCGACGAGGCCGAGTGGGCCATCAAGCGCTACCCCATCGGACGCGAGTAGCGTTCCGGGTTCGCCGCACCCCTACGGGCGCGCCGGAAAGTTACCGCGCTGCCTGCGGTCTGGAGACCTCGCTGAGCCTGGGGCGCATGAGGGCGTGCTCCTCAACATTTTGAAATGACAGAACGGGCGAGCAGGCGCGCCGATTGCTTCGTCGGGCCCCATGCAGGCTCGAGTCATCACCCGGTTGGCCGTTGTTGCGCTCACGGGCGCGCTCTTCTTCACCGGCGGCGTCGCAGGTGCCGCGCCGGCGGGACACCCGACCCCCTCATCGGAGCCGCTGGTGATGCTCGATACCGCGGCGACGGCGACACCCGCGCAAGCAACGGCGCGTCCAAAGAAGGCCAAGGCTACGAAGGCGAAGGGGCCAAGCGCCAAGGGCAAAGCGGCGACTGCACGTCGGGCGCCTCCGAAGGCCGCGAAGGTCGCGGGCGGTCCGTGCACCAACACAGGGCGGGCCGTGGCCCACGGAAAGTCCCGCCCGAAGGCGAAGCCCGTTGCCCGCCGCTGAGGCGCTCGGTCGCTCTGCACCACGCTGGTTAGCTGCCGGCAGGCGCCAACAAGGCGCGGCATCACGCGATTTTGGCGTTCGTTAGCATGCAAAGTAGCGCCCTTCGTGGCGTCGCCCCCCGCCCCCGGGGGTCCCGCGCGTGGCGCCCGCGCCCGCCCAGGGGGCTTGAGCCGCACCCGCGGGAATGCGCCCCCCGCTCGCTCGGTTGCGAAGCCATTGCCCCCGCGCCGCGACGAGGCGTGGGTCCGCCGCCCATTCCACGCCGGCGCCGCGAAGTGCGCGGCAAGCGACGCCTTTTTGGTGGCCGGCTTGACGGGGAGTGCGCCCCCGACTACTTGCCACACCGGCGCCGGCCGTCCGAAAAACCGCTAGAAAAGAGCCCTTCGTTGCACGCGAACCTTTCCTTCTTTCAGAATGTCCCACCGAAGGCCGGAACACCCGGTGTGGTCCAAGAGAGCGCGCCTTCGGGCGCGCCCGGCGGTGCGCCCACCGGACAAGCGCCTCCGCCGCCGAGCATGATCAGCATGCTCTTCCCGTTCCTCATCCTCTTGCCCTTCGTCTGGATGATGTTCCGTCGTCAGAAGAAGGACCAAGCGGCGCGCGCGTCGCTGAAGAAGGGCGATCGCGTCGTCACCCAGGCCGGCCTCGTCGGTGAGCTCGTCGAGCTCGCCGAGCCCGTGAGCAAGCTCAAGATCGCCGCCGGCGTGACCGTCGAGGTCCTGTCCTCGTCGCTCTCGCCGCTCGCTGCGCCGGTCAAGAAGGACGACGTGAAGCTCGACGCCAAAGTCGCCACCGAGAAAAAGTAATGAACACGTCGAAGCGAACTCCGCTCGTCATCATGGTGATCGCGGCGCTCAGCGCCTATGCGTTCTACCAGTCCGATACCTTCTGGGGCATCGTCGTCTGCGCGCTCGCCTTCGTGTGGGCCTCGTTCACGCTCCTGCCGCTCGTCGACGTGGGCTGGCGGTTGCGCCTCGGCTTCGCCGTGTCGCTCTTCATCGGCGCCTTCGTTTGCCTCTGGCCGACGCTCGACAACATGAGCGACGGCAAGATCAAGTGCCCCGCCTACGTGCGCGATCGCATCACCTTCGCCATCGCGCCGGGCCTCGACCTCCGCGGCGGCCTCCGCCTCGTCTACACCGTCGAGGTCGACGAGGCGATCCGCGACAAGCAGCACCGCTTCGCCGACGACATGCGGCAAGAGCTCGCGACGATGTACGGCTTCCACTCGGGGAGCGGGGTCTTGAAGCGCGAAACGACCCAAAAGCTCGCCGAGAAGGCCAAGGTCTCCTTGCCCGAGCCAAACGTCGTGCGCGTCACGTTCAACGACGCCGCCGACGTGGCGAAGCTCGACGACCGCTTCACCAAGAAGTTCGCCTCCGAGCTCTCGCAAGCGCGCGGCCCTGGCGCCGCCGACGTCACCTTCCGCATTCGCTCGGAGGTGGAGTCGCAGATCCGCGAGCGTGCCGTTGCCCAGGCGAAGGACACCGTCAACCGGCGCGTCGACGAGCTCGGCCTCCGCGAGGCGAGCGTCACGACCCGCGACGAAGACATCATCGTCGAGGTACCGGGCCAAGATCAGAAGGCCTTCGAAGAGATCAAGGACATCATCCGCCGCACGGCTCGCCTTGAGTTCAAGATGGTCGACGACGAGGCCGACTTCTTCGGCAAGGCCGTCAACCCGAAGGACGTGCCCGAGAACGTTCGCGTCGAGCGCGAATCGGCGCCCGCCGGGCCCGGCAAGAACGTCGAGTCGCACTACTTGCTCTTCATCAAGAAGACTGACGAGTCGATGCCTGACGCGCTCAAGCGCTTCAAGAAGTGGACAGCCACGCTCCCCGTGCCCGACGACCACCAGATCGGCTACGAGGCGTACCAGCAAGCCGACGAGGTCGGCGGTCCCCTGAAGGACGTCGGCTGGCGAACGCTCTACCTCTACTCGCGCGCGGAGGTCACCGGCGATTACATCAGCGACGCCAGTCGCGCCATCGACTCGCAGAAGACGCCGCCCGAGTACTACGTGGCGCTCACCTTCAGCCCGCAAGGCGCCGACCGCTTCGAAGAGGTCACCGGCGCCAACGTGCAGCGTCGCTTCGCCATCATCCTCGATGACGTCATCGACTCGGCGCCGGTCATCAAGAGCAAGATCGGCGGCGGCCGCGCAAGCATCACCATGGGCGCGGGCGATCCGGAAGACCAGCTGAAGAAGGCCGAGAAGCTCGAGCTCGTGCTGAAGAGCGGCGCGCTCCCGGCGCCCATCACGCCGTCCAACGAGTCGCTCATTGGCCCCACGCTCGGCCGCGACGCCATCGGCGAAGCCGTCAAGGGCGCCGTCGGCGGCTCCGTCCTCGTTCTCGTCTTCATGTTCATCTACTACCGGAAGGCTGGCCTCGTCGCCGACCTGGCGGTGCTCTTCAACATGATGCTCCAGATGGCGCTCCTCGCCTCCTTCAGCGCCACCATGACGCTGCCAGGCATCGCCGGCCTCGCGCTCAGCATCGGCATCGCCATCGACGCCAACGTGCTCATCAACGAGCGCATTCGCGAAGAGCTGCGCGCCGGCCGCTCGGTGCGGCAGGCCGTCGAGTCAGGCTACGAGAAGGCGTTCTCATCGATCTTGGACGGCCACGTCACCGTCTTCATCTCGGCGCTCATCCTCGCGCAGTACGGCACCGGCCCCGTGAAAGGCTTCGCCATCACGCTCATCGTCGGGATCATCTGCAGCATGTACACGGGCGTCTTCGTGACGCGCATCATCTTCGACTGGTGGGCCCGCGGAGCAAAGCTCAAGCGGCTCAGCGTCGGCGCAGAATTCTGATCGGAGCGGGAAAATGGAGTTCTTCAAGCCAGGTCGTCGCTTCGATTTCATGGGTCAACGGAAGTTCTGGATTCCGTTCTCCCTCTTCATCGTCTTTGGGGCGCTCGTCTCGCTCTTCGTGCCGGGGCTCAACTACGGCACCGACTTTCGCGGCGGCACGGAGGTCGAGGTTGGCCTTCTGAAGGCCGTCAACGTCGGCGAGCTCCGCCGCGGCGTCGAGGAGATCGGCTTCCACGCGCCGGACGTCGTTCAGGTGACAGACCTCAAGAACCCAAACCACTTCTTGATCCGCGTCTCCGACGTCACGGCCATCGATGAGCCCGCGAAGGAGAAGCTGAAGAAGGCGCTGTGCCTCACCGAAGATCCGAAGGCGGCGGCCGATGAGGTTGCCTGTCCCGTCGGTGCGCGCGCCACAGAGGTCAAGTTCAGCCTCGGCGGCGACAAGATCCACACGCGCTACGACTCCGAGCCCAACATCGAGAAGATCAAGGCCCAGATCGCCAGCGTGTCGGGCGTCACCATGCGCGCCAGCGCGACGAACCCGCAGATCACCAACCCGCGCGATCATCGCGTCGAAATCCAGCTCCAGTCGAAGGGCGACCAGCTCATCGAGGGGCTGCGAAAGAAGCTCGGCGCCGACGTCGTGCCGGAGCAAGCGCTTCGCATCGAGTGGGTCGGCCCAAAGGCCGGCAAGCAGCTTCGCGACAGCGCCCGCAACGCGGTCACCATCGCGATCTTCTTCATCATGCTCTATGTCGCGGTCCGCTTCGACATGCGCTTCGCGCCGGGCGTCGTCCTCGCCTGCGTTCACGACGCCATGTTCGTCATCGGCGCCTTCGCGCTCCTCCAGAAGGAGTTCACGCTCTCCACCATCGCCGCCGTGCTCACCATCATCGGCTATTCGATGAACGACACCATCGTCGTCTTCGACCGGATCCGCGAGAACCTGTCGAAGCACCGCGGCAAGAGCTTCTACGACATCATCAACCTCAGCGTGTCGGAGACGCTTTCGCGAACGATCCTCACCTCGGGCGCCACGATGCTCAGCGTCTTGGCCTTCTTCATCTGGGGCACGGGCGTCATCAAGGACTTCGCCTTTGCGATGGTCATCGGCATCGTCGCCGGCACGTACTCGAGCATCTACGTCGCGGCGCCGCTCACCGAGTACATCGACAAGCGCGTTCGCGACGGGAGCACGGGCACCAAGCGTCGTCCGCCGGGCCCCCCGGCGGCGCAAGCGGCGCGCGCCTAACGAACCTTCGCCGAGAACGACCGCCGCTGCTCATGCGCGATGCGGCGGCAGCGGCGCTTCCGCAGGGGCCCTGCCGTGAGTCGCCTAGCGCGGCTCGCGGCCGCCGGCGGGCGCAGGGTTGAACCAAACACGATCGGTCGGGCCCTGGCGCATGACGGTGAGCCGCAAGAAGTCGATCTCAAGCATCGCGAAACCGCCGCGGGCCGCCGCGGCGTCGTCGAGCGTGCCGACCTGCGCCCCGAGGGCCAGTCCCAGGCCCCAAGGAGCGCCGAGCGTCACCACCCCCTGAAATGGGTAGCGACCGAAGTCTCCGCCGTTCCACCACCGTCCAACCATTCCGGCGTCGACGGCCACGCCGAACTGGCCACGCGCGAAGCCGCCGGTCGTCGCGCGAAGCGCCAGACCGAGGTCCGTGCCGAGGCTGAAATAGGTGACGGTGCGAAGGAGCCCTCCCACCACGACCGCCGCCCGAGGGCTCGAGCCCACGCCAACGCTGAGCGACAGTGGCGCGACCGTCTCGTCAGCTCCAGTTTTTTCCGAGTGTTGCAGCGCAACGCCGGAGCCCACGCCCAACCACGAGGTGACGTCGGCGCGGGCCACGGAAGGCGTGAGCGCGAACGTTGCTACGCAGGCGGTGCGAACGAGGAAAGTAACGTTGGGACGCACACGCCGCTGCTACCACGACGGCGCGTCGGTGTCTCGAACGGCCTCTTTTCCCGTCTCGCCGCTGGCGACAAGGATTGTGTTCATTCCGTGACGAAGAGGTTCAAAACGGGGCGCGGGCCGACTATGGTCCGCCCCGAGAGTCGCGGAGCCAGGTCGCAAGCCGGCGCCCGCCGACCAAGAGAGGGAAGGGCGCGTGTCGCAAGTATTCGTTCAGCGGTACATCGTCGACGAGAGCGACATCGACTACCTCGGTCACGCGAGCAACATCGCTTACGTGAAATGGGTGCAGGACTCGACGGTGGCGCACTCGGAGGCACGCGGCCTCAGCGTCGAGCGATACAAGGAGCTCGGTGGCATCTTCGTCATTCGCCGCAACTCCATCGACTACCTCCGCTCCGCCGTCCTCGGCGACGAGCTCGAGATTCGCACGCAAGTGACAGCGCTCGTGGGCGCCAAGGCTGAACGCCTCACCGAGTTCGTGCGCGTCAAAGACGGAGCGCTCATCGCCCGCGCCGAAACGACTTGGGTCTTCTTCGACTACGGCATCGGCCGTCCGGTCCGCGTGCCGACCTGGGTTCGTGAGGCCTTCGGCGTTGCGCCCGTGGTTCGGTCACGGAGCCTCAGCCCCGTCGGCGCGTCCGGCGTCGCCGCACACGCGTCCTGATTGCGGGGCGGCCGATGCGCAAGTCCGAGGAAGAGCTCCGCGACGCGGCCGCGTGGGAGGCCATCGAAGAGGCGACGGAGCTTCTCCAGGAGGAGCGCACGCGCGAGTCCCTCGTCGCTCTGCGCGACGTCCTCAAGGCCGATCCTCGCAACCACTACGCCTTCTACTACCTCGGCGTGGCGCTCTTCGAGTCGGGCGAGGCCGAAGCGGCCCGCGACGCGTACCTCGCCTGCCTGAAGCTCGCACCACATCACCTCAACGCGCGCGTGGCACTCACCCATGTGCTTCGAGGCCTTGGCGCCCTCAAGGACGCGCTCATGCAGGGCATGTCGGCGCTGCAGGAGGCCCCCAGCGACGCCAAGGTGCTTCACGCCCTGGGCCTCGTGTACCTCGCGCGCGGCGACTCGCTCGCGGCCAAGAAGTACCTCGAGGCGTTTCTCGCCGCGGGGCCCGAGTTTGAAGTGGCCGTCGAGGTGCGCGAGCTGCTCGCCGGTCTCGGGCTCGGTGTGCTCCCGAAGATCGAAGACGACTAGACCGCTAGACCGCTTT
This sequence comes from Myxococcales bacterium, assembly GCA_016703425.1. NCBI lineage: Bacteria > Pseudomonadati > Myxococcota > Myxococcia > Myxococcales > Myxococcales bacterium. The sequence goes on along the minus strand of JADJCA010000009.1, from coordinate 227,165 downwards.
CGATTTCAGGCGATCTCAGCGTTGGCGCCTGCGGTCCGGTGCTCAAAGCCAGAAAGGCTGTTCCGCTCCGGTCCTCGGCGCCGCCTTGACCTCGCCTGAACTTGAAACCGGTCTAGCTTCGCTGCGCGCCGCCTACTGGTCGCAGGTCTCGAACTTGAATTCCGCGGTGCCGAGGCACGTGCGGTCTTGGCCGCCCTGGAAGGACGCCTTCGGGCACGAGATCTTGCCCCAGACGCGGCCCGCGGCGACGCCCTGCTGACCTTCGTAGGTCACGGTGCAGTCGTCCTGGCGGAAGGTTCCGGTGTCGCCGCGGGTGAACGAGCCGCGAATCTTCGGCTGTTCGCCAGAAGCCTTGAAGAAGCCCGACACGGTGAAGCTCCCGCGGCGTTCGAGCGACGCGCTGGCGGCCACGCGGAAGCCGTCGGCTTCAGGCACAACGGAGCAGGAGGTCGTGACTTGCGACTCGCTCTGCATGGTGCCGCTCTCGACCCCTGCCTCCGGCTTGCCGAGGCTGAGCCACTCTTCCGTGGTCAGCTTGCAGCGCGTCGAGTCGTTGACGTCCTTGTCGACGCCGGGGCCGATCTGCGCGTAGACGAACGCTTTCGGCGGCGACGGAGTGTCGTCAGAGCAGCCGAGGGCCGAGACGGAAGCGAGCACGAGCGCGAAGAGCGGAAAGCGCATGATGGCGCACTATACAGCCAGTTGTGCCGCCAGGCCCGCCGTTTTTGCCGCTTCGGAGCGCGTCGCTGGGCGGCCGGCGGAGGTGGGAGCCGCCTCGTGCCGCTGCTCGATCAGGTGGCCTTCGCCGCTCGGAAGCCGCCTTCGAGGTCGGCGCGGAGGTCATCGACGTTCTCGATGCCGACGGACAAGCGGATGAAGCCGTCGCCGATGCCGAGCGCCTTGCGCGCCTCCGCCGTGAGGCTCGCGTGCGTCATGATCGACGGTAGCTCGGCGAGCGACTCGACGCCCCCGAGGCTCTCCGCGAGCGTGAAGATCTCGAGGGTCTTCAAGAATGCCCGCGACGCCGGAAGGCCGCCCTTGAGGTCGAAGCTGATCATGCCGCCGGGACCCTTCATCTGGCGCTCGGCGACGGCGCGTCCCGGGTGGCTATCAAGGCCGGGGTAGTGGACGCGTTCAACCTGCGGATGAGCGACGAGCCACGAGGCGAGCGTCTTGGCGCTCTCCACGTGCTGCCGCATGCGAACACCGAGCGTCTTGATGCCGCGCAGGGTCATGTAGCAGTCGAAGGGGCTCGGCACGCCGCCAACGGACTTTTGGATGAAGTGAAGCCGCTCCGCCAACGCGTCGTCGTTCACGACGATGGCGCCGCCGATCACGTCCGAGTGACCGTTTAGGTACTTGGTCGTCGAGTGCACCGCGAAGGTGGCGCCGAGGTCGAGCGGGCGCTGCAGCATCGGCGTCGCAAAGGTGTTGTCGACGGCGAGCCAGAGGTTGGCCTTCTTCGCGACGTCGGCGATGGCGGCGATGTCGAAGATCTTGAGCATCGGGTTGGAGGGCGTTTCCATCCAAACGAGGCGCGTGTTCGGCCGGATGGCTTCGCGGACCTTGGCCGCGTCGGTCATGTCGAGGAAGGTCGACTCGATGCCGAACTGTTTGACGACCTTGTCGAAGATGCGAAACGTGCCGCCGTAGACGTCGTCGCCCACGAGCACGTGGTCTCCGCTCTTCAAGAGCAAGAGGAGGTTCGTGGTGGCGGCGCAGCCGCTGCCGGTCGCGATGCCGTGCTTTCCGCCCTCGAGAGCCGCTAGGCATTCTTCGAGCGACGTGCGCGTGGGGTTGCCTGCGCGCGAGTAGTCGTACGGACCGTAGAGCTCACCGGGGCCCTTCTGCGCGAAGGTGCTCGAAAGCACGATGGGGGGCATGACCGCACCGCTGATGGGGTCGGGCGCCTGCCCCGCGTGAATCGCCAACGTATCGAGCCCGAAGGAACGCGTGCTGCTCATGGTCGACCTCTCCGTCACGTTGCGTGATTCGCCCCGCGCAGCGCTATGTAGCAAAGCGCCGGTGGCCCGTCACGGGACGCCTAAGAGATCGAGCACGTGCCGCGCGCTTTCGGGCCGGTCGCTGGCTTCGTGGTTGAGGCAGCCGCGGAGGGCAGCCTCCGTCGCGGGCGCTACGGGAAGGGGCGGCAGGTGGATGGGCACGTCGCCTGCCAAGACCAAGGCGAGCGCATCGGACGCGACGTCGCGCCGAAGCGGCGTGCCCAGCAGCACGGTGACGAGCGAAGCCGCCATCGCGAAGAGATCCGACCGAACGCTCGCCGCTTCCTCACGGGCGATCTCCGGCGCCGCCGTCGCCAACGTGCCGCGAAAGGCGCCGTCGCGCGGCGGACCGCCATCCCGGTAGGACGCCAAGCCGAAATCGACGAGCCACGCGCCTACGTCGACGTCGTCGACGGAGACGAGGACGTTCGAGGGGGAGAGGTCGTTGTGGAGCACCTCGAGGGGGCCGTGCTCGTCGTCGGCCTCGTGGACCCGCGCGAGCGCCAGAAAGGCGCTCTTCGCGACGAGTGCGAAGCGAACCGCACTCTGGGCTGGGAGAGCCTCGAGCGGCGAGCCGACGAGCGTCTCCATGCGCAGGTAGGCCCCGTGTTCATCGTGGCCCCGTTCCAGGAAGCGCGGGGCGCCGCGTCCCCCAAGGGCCGCGAGGATGATGCCTTCGCGCTCGAAGGCGGCGGCGGCTTCTTCCGACGATTGGGCGCGCGTCAGCAGGCGCTTCTCGACGAAGGTGAGGGCGCCATCGCGCACGAGGAGCGTCTCCGCGGTACCGCTCCGCCCGAGCACGTTTGCCTCTCGGCCCTGGACCATCACAGGGGAGGTTTGCCGACGCGCGCGCCGGGCGCAAGGTCTAGCATCGACTCATGCTCCTCGACGCCACGACTCCCGGCGCGGAACTCGTCGTCTGTACCTTCAAAGAAGGGGTCCTCGCGGCGGCGGGCCACGACCTCCGACTTCGCTTCGAGCGATTCGTTGTCGAATTCGTCGCACCCGCCTCTCTCACCGTCACAGCCTTCGCCGACTCGCTCTCTGTTGTCACGGCGCTGGTGCGCGGCGAGGTCGCTGACGGGGCGCTCTCCAAGAGCGACAAGCTGAAGATTGCGCGCGTGGCCCGGGAGGAGGTGCTCGAGGCGGGACGCTTCCCCACCATCACGTTTCAGGCGACCTCGATCTCGGCGGACGGCGACGCGGTCCACATCGCCGGAGACGTCACCCTCAAGGGGCACCGCCGCGCGCTGCGGCTCGAAGCGCAACAGGTGGGGGACCGCCTCGTCGTGACCTGTCGCGTTCACCAGCCCGACTTCGGCCTCAAGCCCTATTCGGCGATGTTTGGGGCGCTGCGGATCAAGGCTGACGTCGAGGTGACGGCGACGATGCCCGCAGCCCCATTCTTGGCGTCGAGCCCGTCAGCCCCCTGACTGGTCGATGGCCACGATGTCGTCGCGCAAGACGTCTTCACCGAGCAGGTCCCGCTCCTCCGCCGACATGTCCCGGAGGATCGTGTCCACCAGCGCGTTGGCATCAGCGGCCAAGGCTTGCGCGGGCTCCTTCTGCGCGCGGTACGAAAGCTCGCGGAGCGCGGCGCGTTGGGCCGAGTGCTCCTCGGACATGTGCGCCAGTCGCTCGGGGCCCCATGAGTCGGCCCCTTCGACGACGTCGGGCAGGAGGCTCTCCTCGCTCTCAAGGTGGCGGAAGAAGACTTCGATGAACTCCATCAGCGAGTGACGCAGCGTGTCGCTCACGGCGGAGTCCTTCTCAGCCGAATGCGTGAGCATCCGAATGTCCTGGAGGAGGGCCCGGAGGCGCACGTGATCGCGCAGAATGTGCTCGCGAATCTCTCCCGGTGACTTGGGTTCGTGGGGCATGTGGCTCCTCCCCTGACGCGTCAGGCGCAGCTTCTTCGTCTCGTGAAAAGCGTGCATCGTCGCGCCGACCGACGGGGCGAGGGTGTCGCGCTTTTCTCGGTTCGACGAGGCCGCATAGCGGCCCGGCAGCAAGTCTGATGCCGCCTCGCTGCGGCGTCAGCGATTGCCGAGCGGCATTCCCGGGCGGTACACGTTGTCTTCTTCGCCGGTCACCAAGACCACCTCGGCTCGGTCGATGCCCTTGAAGATTTGCTCGTAGGTCATCGGCTGCTCGTAGGACAGAAAGCCCTTCACAATGGCGCGCGAGGCCTCCGGCATCGAGGTGAAGAAGGACGGCATCGCGTTGGTGACGAACTCCATGTACTTCGTTCCCGTCGGATCGTCGGGGTTGAGCGCGGCGCGGGTGCCCGCCAAGGTCCCGTCGACGTACGCGAAGGTGTCGCAGCCGTTCATGAAGAACACCTGGTATTGGCCCGTCTTCCAGCGACCCTTCTGCGCGAGGGCCCGCACGTTCTGCCCTAGGCCAGCGTGGCCGTTGTATGCGATGAGATCGGCTGTCGGAGAGAGAACCTCGTAGCGCCGGTCGAAGCTCTCGGGCGCCGCGCCGATGTTGTCGACGAGGAGCGCGGTCACCTTGATGACCTTGCCGTCGCCGAGCGCCGCTTCGTAGGTGATGTCCGGCGCGCCGATACCAGGTGCGCGCGGGATGCTCGCAGGGGTCGTCGTTACGGTGCCCTTGGCGCGCGCGAACTCCGTCCGCAACATGTCCGCGAACTCGTTGTAGGCGGAGATGCCCGCGTCGTTCGAGGTGGCGCCGTCCTTGTATTTGCCAAAGATCGCGATGACCTCGAGGCGACCGTCTTCCCAGATCTTTTGATACTCGGGATACTTGTCCTTCGTCTGCTCCGACGAGCGGCGCACCGTCGCGACGGACTTGACGACCTCGGCGTCTGCGAGGGCGCACCCGTCGTTCAGCGGCCGGTAGTAGTACCACATGCTGCCTTCGTCGACGTCGTGAGCGCCCCAGTCGACGCACTCGTGCTTGTGCTGTTCCGTAAACGAGCGCTGCGCCGCATAGCCGACGCTTCGCGGGAGGACGAACGTGTAGCTTGCAGGGATCGTCCTCGGGTTGCCCCAGGCGACTTGCAGCACGGCGTGATAGCGGATCCGCGTCTCGCCGTTCTGCGTCGCGCTTTGCTCCACGTTGGTGAGCTTGACGGTGTCGAGGCGCCCGACGCTGCGCTCGCCGTTGAGCTGACCCACCGTGTAGAGGAGCTGGTCGTCGATCGGCTTCCAAGGCGAGTCGCTGACGACCTCGCCGTCGAACTCGAACTCCAGGAGAACGGCCTCGTTGCTGCTGAAGGCGCCCTCGTCGACGTCGGTGTCCGCGGCGCTGGAGGCGCAACCAACCGCACAGGTCGCGGCGAGCAAGAAGTTTCGGCCTTGGATGAGCAGGGCATTGGACCGCATGCGGGTCGCTCCGCAAGGGTCGTTCCATCGCCGAAAGCTCCGGAAAGCCTACGATTGGGCCCCTTTGTAGAGCCTCCGCGCGGCTTCCCCCCGTCGCCCGGCGACAACCCGAGATCGTTGGCGATCCGGGATGCCCCGCCAACGCGGTCCTCCCTTCGCACGCTTAAGAAGCGCCCTCCATCGGTCGTTCTTCGTGGTGGAGGTTCCCCCCTTGCTCCACGCGCGCGGCCTGCTGGTCGCTCTCCTCGCTGCGGTCGCCGTCGCCTGCGGAGACGCGGCGAGCAAACCATCCGAGTCGTTTGGCGAAAGGCGCCAGCTCATCGTCGGTGGCCTTGTCGATCCGACGCACGGCTCGGTCGTCGCGTTGCTCCGGGCGGCCGCCGACCCTCTTCCGATCTGCACCGGCACGTTGGTGGCAACGGAGCCCGCGAAGCGCATCGGCTGGGTGATCACGACGGGACCGTGCGCAACGGCCGCCGTGGCTCGCATGGCCGACGACACTCGCAAGGAGCCGTGCCGCGACTTCGACGTCGCGCAGCGGGAGTTCGTGACCGTCGTCGGCGAGCCGACGGGAGAGGTCGCGGTCCTAACCGTTCGTGGCGTGTTGGCCGACACGCCGTTCACGCCCTTGCTTCCGCGTGCCGATGACCGACTCAAGGCGGGCGCGGCGTTCGTGCAGGTCGGCTACGGGACGACGCGCTCGCCGCTGCTGGGGCCCGACGATGGCAACAGCACCAGGCGCTCGCTCGTTCGGACCATCAAGAGCTTGTCCGAGTCAGCCATCGTCACCAACTACGCTGCCGGCGGCGCCTGCCTGCGCGACGAAGGCGCGCCGGCGCTCTGGTTGCACGAAGGCAGAGAGACCGTTGCTGGTCTCCACTGGTCCCAAAACGGTGATTGCACGAGAACGGCTACGGCGGTGCGGCTGTCGGGGGTCGAAGCGAAACTTCGCTCCATCATCGAAGGTCAGCGCGGCGCGTTGATGGCTACGCCGTCGCCTCCTTCGGAGAGCGCTCCCGACGCTGCCACTCCCGCGGCGGCGCCTTCGCCGCCCGCGTCGGTCGATGACAACAACGATGACACCCAAGAGAAGACAACGAGCGTGTCAGCGCGCCTCGATGCCGGCTGCTCCGTCGCGGCTCCTACGCCGTGGCCCCGGCTCCCGTGGCCCGGGCTCCCGTGGTCGGCCCTGCTCGCGCTTCTGCTCAGGTCAAGAAGCCGAAGACGAGGTTGAGCACCAACGCGAGGATCGTCGTGTTGTAGATGAACGACAGCAGCGCATGCATAAGGGCGGCTCTTCGCAAGAGCGGTTGGGTCACGGCGACGTCAGAGACCTGGAAGCACATCCCGATGGTGAACGCGAAGTAGGCAAAATCCAACTCCGAGGGGCGCTCGGTGCCGGGAAAGGCGAGGCCGCCTTCTCGACCCTTGGCGTAGAACAGGTGCGCGTAGCGGAGCGTGAACGCCGTGTGCGTGAGGGTCCACGACAAGATGACCGCCGCCACCGCGAGGGTGCTCCAAAGGATCGACTCGGCGCCCTCGTAGGCGCGCGCTCGACGAAGCACCACGACGCCTGCAAAGAGGCTGAAGAGGCTCGCCATCACAGCCAACAAGAAGACCATCGTGCGTCCCGGATCTTCGGCGCCCGCGAAGGTGCGCGTCGTGTCGGCGTCGGCGCGAGCGATGCGCGGCCACACGATCGAGAGCAACACGAAGGCTGCCACGTCCCAGCCCACCACGCCGCGAAGGTGCCAGTCGACCTGCCGCGGACACAGAGCCGCCGCCAAGAGGCCACACACGAGGGCGAGCATGAGTCGGCCTGACGCGCGGCGCGTGCTGAAAAACGTGTAGCGCGGGCCGATGCTGTCCGGCGGTGTCATGGGCTCGCCATCCTGACGTGCCGCGCTTGGTCGACGGGTGTGGGCAAACGCTCGATGGCGTCGAGCACGGCTCGGCGCATCGCGCGTCGCCCCGAGAAGAGAGCCGAGACGTGGCCGCCGCGCACCCAGCGCAGCTCCGCTCCCCAGTGCTCCGCGAGGGCGACGGTGCCTTCGCGCGCCACGAAGCCGTCAACGGTGCACCCGACGACGACGGTCGCCGCGCGGCACACGGGCGCCGCTAGCCGCGAGAGGTCAGCGACGTCGAGGACCTCCGCGAGGCGTCCCCGTGCATCCACGACGCGACCGTCGACGTCGAGTGCTTCGAAGGCAACGCTTCTCGAGAGGAGTCCCTCGGTGTAGATGGTCGCGGGGCGAATCGTCGCGGCCATGGGCACGACGGCGAAGGAGCGTCGGAGGAGCGCGCCGGCGAGCGCCGCCATCGCACCGCCCATGCTGAAGCCGGTCACGGCCGTTCGCGAAAAGCGCTCCCTCGCGAAGTGGCGCAGGAGCGCGTCAACCTCCGCGAGCGTGGCGAGGTTCATGCGCAACTGATCGACGACCGTTGGGAGCGACGCTGACCGTTGCCCTCGCGCTCTGCGTGAACCGTAATACGCGTTCTCAAGGAGGAACACGTCGACGCCTTCATCGGTGGCCAGCTTCGACCAAATCGCCTCGCGAAGTCCGTAACCCTCCTCGCGCGACGCGGCGAGGACCACGACGGCCGCTCTCTCTTCGCGCGGACGAAGCGGCTCAAGGTGCCGAACGGTCGCCGTGCTCACCTCTGGCGGAAGCGAGGTGGCTGGTGACGGAAATGCGAGATCAAGGGCCCGGGCGCCCGCGAACCGTGACTGGGCGGGGGTTCTCTTCACCGCGGGCGCGGCCGCGTCGTCCGCGACGAAGAGGCCGCCGGTTACGATGGCCTCGAGGGCCTGGCGATCGCCCCACCCGCACGTGAACATCGGATCGCGCGCACCGAGGCGCGCCACGAGCTCGTCGATGAGACGCACGGCGGCAGCGTAGACCCTGCCTCGCGTGGCCGCGACGTTTTCGACGTGCGAGACTCGGCGCCATGAACAAGCGCTCGGGGCTCCTCGCACTGGCCTTCGTTCTCGTCACCGCTGTGGCGATCCCGGTCGCCTACTTCGCGGCGCTCCTCGTGGTGCCGAACCGAACGGCGGAGGGCCACGGCCTCATGCCCATCGGGCAGGTGGCCTTCGCGATGGCCGTCGGGCCGGTCCTCGGCGCAGCGGCCGCGTACCTACTGGCGCGCCGCCTCTGAATGGCCGCGCCTCTCCCCGTGCGCCGTGCCATAAGGAGACATGCGAAGGGGCAAGCTCGTGAAGGTCTTCGGCGCCCTCTTTGGGGCTCTCCTCGTCCTGCAGCTGGTGCCCGCATCGCGGACCAATCCGCCCGTGACTCAGGACCTCGAAGCTCCGCCGGCGGTGAAGGCGTTGCTAAAGCGCGCCTGCTACGACTGCCACTCCAACGAGAGCGTTTGGCCTTGGTATGCGCGCGTCGCGCCGGCGTCGTTCCTCGTGTCGCACGACGTCAAGGAGGGCCGAGAGCACTTGAACTTCTCGGAATGGGACCGCGTCGCTGCGGAGAAACAGCCGCGCAAGCTCAAGAAGGCGGCGGCCTCCCTCAAAGACGGGAAGATGCCGCTGCCGATCTACTTGCCGCTCCACCCTGAGGCGCGCCTGACGCCAGAGGAGCGCGACACCCTCACCGCCTGGCTCAGCAGGCCCCGCTAGCGCAATTGCGCCGGGCGACCGCTCCCGCCCTTCAATGGCGTCGCGGGGTCACCGTGAATGTGCTCCGCTTCATCGCGGCATGACGCCCAGTGACAAGACGCGGCTCGCTTGGTCCGCGGGGCTCGCGCTCTTGGGCGCGGTCGCCGCCGCCTCGATGTTTGGCTTCACCGTTGACGATGCGTGGATCTCGGTGCGTTACGCGCGCCACCTCGCGTCGGGCGCCGGCTACCGCTTCAACGTGGGGGGCGACATCACCGACGGCGTACTGGCGGCGCTTCTTGTGGTCATCGCCGTGCCGCTGGCCGCGCACGCGGCGAGCGGCATGGAGACGCCGCTGGCCACAGGCCTCGCCACGTGTGCTGCATGCATGATGCATCGACCCCGGCTGGCCGCGGTGCTTGCCGGGATGGCCGCGCTCTTTCGACCGGAGCTCGTCGTGTGGGCGGCTTCGTTCGCGCTCGGCGCGGAGTTCGCTGCGCGGCGACGTATCGCGCCGGTGGCCCGCGCGGTCCCTTCGGCCGTCGTCAACGCGCTCTTGGCGAGCGCGCCATTTCTTCTCGTCGTGGCGGCGCGCATGGTCGTCTTCGGGAGGCCTGGGCCGCTCGCTCTGGTGGCCAAGCCCGCCGATTTGGCGCAGGGGCTCCTTTACCTCGTGGCCTCTGCCGCGGCCCTCACGCCCATCGTCGCTTTTGCGCCGCGCGCCGCGGCTCGCGCGGGAGGGCGAGCCGCCGTCCTCGGCGCGGCGGCCGTTGCCCACTGCGTTGCCGTCGCTTTCGTCGGCGGTGACTGGATGCCGTACGCGCGCCTCTTTGTGCCGATCGCGCCGGGGTTGGCTCTTGTGGCTTGCGACAGTGGCCCCTTCGCTGCGGCGTGGGCCCGGGCGCTGCGCGGCGGTCTCGCGCTCGCGTACGGCGTCTTCTTGCTGCTCGGCGCGGCGCCCGTGGGGCGGCGCGTCGGCGAGCATCGGCACGCGCTCGCCGAAAGGGCTCGTCCCTGGCTCGAAGGGTTGGGCAGCGTCGCCGCGGTCGACATAGGGTGGCCGTCGAGCGTCTTCGAGGGAACGTTCGTCGACCTCGCGGGGCTGACCGATCCGGCCATCGCGGCGCTCCCCGGGAGTCACACGTCGAAGCGCGTCGACGCAGCGTTGTTGCTCGATCGACGACCCGATGCGCTGCTCTTCTACGCAGAGCGCCGCCCCGGCGACCCTTGGAACGAGGTGCGGTACGTGCACCTCGTGGAGCAACGGCTCGCCACCTCGGAGCTTGTGGAGAAGCACTACGTTCCGCGCACGTACCTACCGCTGGTGGGCGACAAGGGCTACGTGCTCTGGATGCGTCGTGAGTAGCGCCGACGTGCGCGCCGGCTACTCGTCTCGGCGCGGATCAAGGATGCTCGGGAGAGCCGGCTGAGCAAACGTCGGGGTCGATGGCGGACTTCGGTCTGTCGCGTCGACGATGGGCGCCACCGGCAGCGCGCGGGCTGACGAACGAAAGGCGACGATGGCTGACTTGGCCATCTCGCTCGCGCTCTGAAAGCGCTCCGACGGCACGCGATGGATCGCTCGGGCAAAGAACTCATCAACGGCAGGCGGCACGTCGCTGACGAGCGTCGAAGGGGCCGGGGCCGGTCCTCGCGAGAACGAGACGACGAGCTGGCCCAAGGCCTCCGCGATGAAGGGCACGCGGCCCGTCAGGCATCGGTAGCCGACCACGCCCACGGCGTAGAGATCGCCGCGAATGTCCGTCGGAGCTCCGTCCAGCACGTGCTCCGGGCTCATGTGCTCAAGCGTGCCCGTGAGCGAACCCGGAGGCAGGCTCTCTCGTTCGTTGCTCTGCGCCTTGGTGCGCACCTTCGCGATCCCGAAGTCGAGCACCTTGACGAGGAGGCGGTTGTCCTCGGTGCACATGAAGATGTTGGCGGGCTTGATGTCGCGGTGGACGACGCCAACGGCGTGAGCCCGCTCGAGCGCACGGCAAACTTGAATCACCACCTCGCCGGCCGTCGCTGGCGCCAAGCGCCCAAGGCGGTTGAGCTGCGTCGCCAGATCTTCACCGTCGAGTAGCTCGTAGACAATAAAGGGAGAGCCTTCTTCGCTGATGCTCCGATCGAGGACTCGCACCGTGTTGCGACTGAAGAGGCGTGCGCCCAGCTCAGCCTCTCGGGCGAAGCGGGCGAGGATCTGGTCGCGTCCCCCAAGGTGGTCGTGCAGGAACTTGAGGGCCACGTCGATGCCGCGTGACTCGTCCCGAGCACGCCAGACGGTCCCCATGCCGCCAGCGCCGAGCTTCTGCGCCAATCGATAGCGCCCGGCTACCAACGTGCTGTTCATTTGCACGACAATCATCGTTCCCCCGCTGGGCAGTATCGCGTCTTCTCCGTCAAAGGATCACGAGAAAGCTCGTGCGACGCAGACCGCTCGGAACGAACCTACCTGCGCAGACATCGGTAACTTGCGCGGGAGACCGTCTACTCACAAGCCCGACCCTTGATGTTTTGGCCGTTCGCCTCGCGTCGACGCTTGTCTCTTAGCGGCGGGGCACGTCGCCCTATTCGCCGCGCTCGAGCCACACGAGGGGCTCACCGGGCGCTTCGCCTGGCTCCACGTGAACGACGCGAGGGCGGCAGCACACGGCGCAGTCCTCCGTGTAGCTCTGGTGCTCGCCGCCGCCAGGGTCGACGAAGAGCTCGTCCTCTTCGCCACAGAAAGGACACGCCACGACCGTCGACCTTCGGGCTTTCCGCTTCATGGGGGTCAGGCAGGCCCGTTCTCGGCGAGCCGGCACGGGCCCGCTCCTCGCGACTGGCCCTGGTCTTGAGCGCGTTCACACTGTGAACCGCGCTCTAGGTTTCTTGGGGTGACCGACGGGGCTTGAACCCGCGACATCCGGATCCACAATCCAGCGCTCTACCGACTGAGCTACGGCCACCGTACTTCCGGGAGAGGCATATTATCCGGCAACCGCATGATTGCAAGCGGTACCGTGGCAGGCGTCAACACCACCTCGGCGCGGCTCAAGGCGGGCCGGCGACCTCGAGGTCAACGGCATAAAGCGTGTCGAGTGCGGTGATGAACAGCGTCTTTCCAGTGCTGCCGCCGAAGGCCACGTTGGCGGGTTGCTGAGGCACGGGCAGCGTTCCCCAAGAGCTGCCATCGGGCGCAAAGATCGCGATGCCCGTCTCGACGGCGACGTAGACGTTGCCAGTGTCGTCGACGGCCATGCCGTCGGGGTGCGACGCCTCGGCGAACTTTCGTGGGTTGGACGTCGCCCCGTCGCTTGCGACGTCGTAGGCGCGGATGAATCCCGATGCCTCGTCGGTCACGTAGAGCGTCGCGCCCGATGGCGAGAGCGCGATGCCGTTGGGCTTCGCGAGGTCGTCGGCCACGAGCGCCATGACCTTGTTGGGGCCAACGCGATAGACGCCGTTGAACTCGAGCTCGCGAGCTCCTTGGACCGAGTAGTCGGGGTCGGTGAAGTACACCGTGCCGTCGCTTCGCACGATGACGTCATTCGGCGCATTGAGCTTCGCGCCCTGCCACTCGGCGGCGATGATCTCGGGAGCTCCGCCGTTCGAGGGCGTGCGCGTCACGCGCCGGTTCTTTCCTTCGCACACGACGAGTTGCCCCTGCGCGTCGACCGCGAGACCGTTCGAGCCGCCGCTCGGAAAGCGATAGGTCGAGAAGGTCGCTGGCGGAGCAAAGCGCTCGATCGAGTTGCCGTCGAGGTCTGAGAAGAAGAGGCTGCTCGACGCGGACCGCCACACGGGGCCCTCGAGCGAGCCGTACCCCACGGCGACCTTGGTCACCGCGCCGGCGCCGGCCATCGGATTCTTCGGCTGCGCTGGCGGCGTCGGCGAGGTCGCGTCCTTCTTGCCTCCGTCGGGCGTCTGCGCGGCGGCATCGTCGTCGGTCATGTCCGGCGACGGCGTGTCGGTCGGGCTCGCGCTCGGGCTCGCGGAAGGCGCCGCGCCGCCGGCGCCTCGCTCGAAGAGCTCCGTGCTGCTGGCGCCGCTGCACGCGCCGAGGAGGAGGGCGAGGAACACCAGACGGGACAGGGAGGGGGGCAGGGAAGAGGGCGTTTGCATCCGAATTTGCGGTGAGCATAGCGGTCCTTTTTCGACGCGCTCGTCCCACCGCCCAAAGAAATGCGATGGAGCGCTTCCGTGTCGCCTTGAGGAGACAGTGCGCCGGACGTGCGACGCTTTTCGCATCGCGCTACACAGCGAACGTGGTCAGCGGAGGAACCAAGCGAAGGGCGAGCGCAGCGAACTCGGCAAGCCCACCGTGGCTCGTCTTGGCCGTTTGCGCGCACGCCCTCGCGTGTGCAGCCGAGTCGGGGCCTGCCGAGGCCACCGCCGATGGCGCGACGTCTCGAACCGGCCTGGCGGTCGATGGCGGCGCGCTGCTCGACGCGGCCGCTGCCAGCGACGCAGGTCCGGGCGACGGAGGCGGAGCCGACGCCGCGCCCGTGCCGCACCCGGTGGGCTGCGCCTCGACGACGACGCCCGCCCACCACGTCTTCACGTGCAGTGGCCTTTCCGTCGAGGTCGAAGTTCCGCCCGCGTGCAGCGTCGGCGGCTGTGGTCTCGTGCTCGACGTCCACGGCCTCACGATGGACGGCAACCAAGAGGATCGAAGCACGGGCCTCCGCGCGCTCGCCGAAGCTCGCAAGGTCATCGTGGTCCAGCCAACGGCGCCGACGGGCCTCCTCGGGCCCTCGTGGAATCCAAGCACCGACGACGACAAGGTCTGGGCTGCCGTTCGCGACATCCGTGAGGCCTTCGTCGTCGATCGGCGCCGTGTTCACGTGACCGGCTTTTCGCAGGGCGGCGCCATGACCTTCCGGCTCTTGTGCGCGCACGCCGACGAGATCGCGTCGGCGGCACCCATCGCCGCAGCCGACGCCAAATCTCTCGACAGCAACATGCCCCCGTTTCGCCTCGACTGCCCTTTCGATGCGTCGCGCAGCCCGGCGCGGCCCCTCTCGATCCTTCACATGCACGGCACCAAAGACGGCCTCGTGCCCATCGCGAAAGGTCGGCAGCAACGCGACGCGGCGCTCGCGTGGCTAGGGCCCCACGTCGAGTCCACAGTCTCCGAGAGCGCGACGCACAAGCATCGTCGCTTCGCGAGCGCCGCGAAGGGGGTGGTCTACGAGACCCTCGAGCACGACGGTGCCATCACGCCGCCCGCTTTGCCGCTGCCGGTCGCCATCGCGGGCCATTGTTTCCCCGGGGGTACCGATCTCGGGCCATCGCCGGGCCACGCGCTCTACTTCAGCTGCGCCGCGCCGATGTCGTTCGTGTGGGGCGAGTTGCTGCTGGACTTCTTCGCAGCCAACCCGATGCCTTGAGGCAGGTTCAGTGGGCGAACGCGCCGCTTCAAAAAGAGCGCGCTAAGGACACCGCGTCAGGTCGGCGCCACTTGCGAAGCGCTTGGTGAAGGCGGCCCACGCCCTTGCGTTCTCCTCGGGGCCGCAGCGAAAGGGGACAGCTCGGCTCACCTCGCCTCGCACGATGGCGCGATGCTCCTTGTACCAACGCAGCGCCAGCTCGGCGCCGTACTCGCGAACGCTCTCGCCGTTGCCTCGCTGGAACGCGTAGTACGTTCCGCCACGGACGACCGTGTCGTTGGGGGCGTAGGGGGCAAGGCAGGCCGTCGTCGTGGCCGCGAGCTTTCCCTTCGGAAAGCAGCGCGTGAGGATCGCCGCGTAGTCGCCTTGCAGCGCGCCCTCGGACCAACCCTCGTCATTGATGTGAAAGAGTTCGTGCACGAGCGTCTCACGCACCGAGCTCTCGTCTTTGAGGAGCGACCCGGCGACGTTGTACGAGATGTTGCCGTCAACGACGAAGGCCGACGGCGTCGTCCGGCCGACGGAGCGGAAGAAGAGCAAGAGCTCGGGTGCCCGCCGGTAGCGGAAGCGAACGCCGGCCCGCTCCTCCACACGCGTCAACGTGTCGTCGATGTCGATGAGTGCCGCCGCAGCCCACTCGAGGTGGCGCCGGTCCTTGTCCAGTGGCGGAGCGGGAACCAGCTGGATCACGCCGCGAAACCCGCCGTCCATCGTCTCCGCAACGCCAAGCCCCGCGACGGTACCGGTCTTCTCGAAAAGAGAGCGCGCGAGCGCCGCGGCCTTCGTGTCGGGAGCGTAGCCCTGCTCGAACACGCAGGTCGCGAGGCGCTCGGGTGCGGCATCCGCGCAGGGCTCGACGGGGAGGCTGGCGCGACGAAAGCGAACGCTCAAGCGCTTTGCATCGTCTTCCGTCGAGCCTCTGCCCGCGCCAGTGCTCGAATCGGGGCCAGCGTCGGCAGTCGAGGTCGGCGCCGCCGACGGCAACGGCCCGCTCGTGGTTGCGAGCGCCTCGGCGCGCGGCGCGCGGGCCGTCTCGCGCGTCTCCGAGCAACTGGCGAGGCACGCGCCAAAGGCGAGCCAAGCGGCGAGGGCTCGCGGTCGCTGCGCCCGGCGCGAGCTCACGTCACCGCTCGCCAGAACTCTTTCGCGACCATCGCCGAACGGCTTACGTCGACGGCATCCGCGTCACGCGCGATGTCGGGCGCGCGCTTGTCGACCATGCCATCGATGGCCGCTCGCAGGCCGGCTTCGAGGGAGGGCAGGTCGTAGCCGCCCTCGAGCACCAGCGCCATGCGGCCTTGCGCCGACGCGTCGGCGGCCTTCGCGAGGCTCGCCGCCATCCAGCCGAAGGCCGCGGCGGAGAGCTCCATGCCGGCGAGCGGATCGCGCAGCGCAGGGTCGAAGCCCGCGCTGACGAGCACGAGCTCCGGCGCATAAGCTTCGATGACCGGGAGGAGGACGCGCTCGAAGGCGGCGCGGTACACGGCATCGCCGCCGCCGGCCAAGAGCGGAACGTTCACGGTGTAGCCGTAGCCATCGCCCGAGCCGCGCTCCAGCGCGGCGCCGGTACCAGGGTAAAACGGAAACTGGTGCGTCGAGGCGTAGAGGACCGACGGATCGCCGAAGAACGCGTCTTGGGTCCCGTTGCCATGGTGCACGTCCCAATCCAGCACGAGGACGCGCTTGACCCCCCGACGACGAGCGTGCGCGGCGGCAATCGCCACGTTGTTGAGCAGGCAGAATCCCATGCCGCCACTTGGCCGAGCGTGATGTCCCGGCGGCCTCACCAACGCGAGCCCTTTGGTCGTCGTGCCCGCCAAGAGTTGATCGACCAGCTCGACGAGACCGCCGGCCGCCAGCTCCGCCGCGTCGACGCTCCCCGGCGCAACGAAGGTGTCGCCGTCGACCTGCGCGCTCTTGCCCCGCAGTCCGTGGAGCACGTCCACGTACTCGGCGTGATGGATCGCCTCGGCCTCGGTGCGCGTCACCGCCCGCGCGAGCACGGGCGCTGTCGTCCGCCCCGAGGAGGCGAGCGCTGCCCGGGCCGCCGTGAGTCGCTCGGGCCGCTCTGGGTGGGCGCCGCTGGCGCGATGGGCGTCGAAACGCGGATCGTCCAAGACCAGCAGGTCCACAGCAGACGCCATCGCTCAACGGTTCTATCAGGGTGCTCGCATCCCGGCCATGGCCCGCAGCGGATGACCTCCCAGACCGGCGTGTCAACGCCACCCCCCGATCGAGCGATGTTGCGGCGAATCCCGGGCGGGTGTTAGCGTGTTCACCGCTCGGGCTTTAGGCATCGGATGTCGCAGAGAGCCCGGCGAATTCGCTGAAACGAGCGCTTTCGAGCGTGATCCCCCGGCCCGCCCGTGAATTTTCACGGTCTCGTTGGGGATCGCCGCCAGTCGGCGTACGGAGAGCCGAACACCCATGCGAAACAAGATCATCGCCGTCAACGCAGTGATCGTCGTCTTGATCGGAATTCTGGCCTTTGCCCTGGTGCGAGGAACCCTCGTATCGGCATCGAGCAATTCCGCAGCAACGGCGGCCGCCGCCAAGCGCGACGCCCAGTCGGCCTCGGCGCGGTTGCAGCTCGATGGCCTTCGGATGGAGCGCTGGCTTGCCGGAAAAGCCGGTGAAGCCGCCACGATGGAGGTCCTCGCCAAGGCGAGCCCCTCGGCTCGGGCCGATGCCGCAACGGCGCTATGCGACGGGGTTTTGGCCGCTGCCAAGCAGGTGGCCGTCTTTCAAGGGGCAGTTCCTTCGCTCGTTGTTCTCATCGACGCGCAGGGCAAGAGCATCGGCCGAAACGGCTCAAACCTCGGCCGAGGCGACGATCTTGCGACGCTCTACCCCGGTCTCAAGCAGGCGCTCTCGGCCGGGACCAGCGGCTCCGACGTGTGGATCAACGCCGCCCGCAACGACCAATACCTCGCCTCCTACGCCCCCGTTCGTGATGAGGGGGGCAAGCTCGTCGGCGCGATTGCCGCTGGCTTCACGCTCAACGACGAACTCTCTCGCGTGAGCGAAGCCGTGACCGGCAAGGGCCTCAAGATGGTCATGCTCGCCGGCGACGCCGTGAACGTCGTGGCCAGCTCGTCGCAGGCGGCCGAGGAGCTCGCGCAAGCGATTCAGGGCCCCGCCAAGGGCAACGTCAAGAACGCCATCTCGAGCGGCTCGGCCGCGTCGGCGGAAGTCGCTGGAAAGATTGTGGTCTCCGCCTCGCCCATCGAGGGATTTGGTGACGGCAAGCGCGTCGCCGTGGTGGCCGCCGTGCCGGCCTCGTTCCTCGAGGACATCAGCGGGATGCTCTTGCCCCTTATTGGGGGCGCCACCGTGCTTGGCCTCGTGATGGTCATCATCGCCGGCTGGTTGCTAGGCAACTTCATCACCGGCCCCATCACGACGCTTGAGGAGGGCCTGCTCGCCATCCTCAATGGGCAGACCGACAAGCGGTTCCAGCTCGACCACCCGGATCTCGGCGGGCTCGCCTATCGGATCGACCAGCTGCTCAACCAGCTCATGGGCATCGAGGAAGACACCACCGACGAAGAAGGGCGCGCTTCCAAGGCACCCACGGCGGCGAATTTTTCAGACGCGATGTCCGTCGACAAGGGCGGCGGTGACGGCACCGAAGGAATGGATGCCGCGGCGCTTCAGGCGCTCGCAAGTGAACCCACCGAGCAATATTACGCGCGCATTTACCGCGAGTACATCAGCGCGAAGCGCGCCCTCGGCGAGGCCGTCGATCACATCACCGACGCCGCGTTCCGTCAGCGCATCCAAGGCATGGAGCAAGACGCCAGCTCGAAGTACGGCAAGCCTGTTCGCTACCGGGTGCAGACGCGAGGCCGCGAGGTCGTCCTGTTGGCTATCCCGCTGGGGTGAGCCGCTAGCGCAACGACGCCACCGAGGGCCGCTTCCAAAGGGACGCGGCCCTCTCCCATTTTGTGGTCTTGCTCGCGCCAGTGACTCAGCGGCGCAGCGCGCCGTCCGATGCCATGGCCGCGCCGGGCGGCAGCGCGGAGGCCACGACGTCGCGCAGGTCTTCGGGGACGAGCCAGCCGCGGCTCGCAAACCCGTCGACGATCTTGTTCTTCACGCGGAAGCTCTCTTCCGCTGCGAGCGCCCTCGCGAGGGACGTCGCCGCGGCCGGGTCTTCTTGGACGAAGAGCGCCGTGACCGCGTGGAAGCGGGCCGGCTCGTTCACGTCCTCGAGGAAGCGCTCCACGGCAGCACGGATTTCACCATGCTTGTGGTCCTCGAGAGCAGCGAGAATCTGCAACTTCGGGTCGATGAACTTGGCGTATTCGGTGTCCCATCGGGCGAGCCACGCGAGGAGCTCACGAACGTAGTCATCCTCCGAGACGAGCTCCTTCACGACGCGCATTGGCCAGCTGAGGCTCTCGGCCTTTTGCGCGAACGTGCGGACGGCAGGAAGCACCTCAGGGCCCACCGCGAGGATGCCGCGAAACGCGGTCTCTTTCTCCTCCTGGTCCGTGATCGACGGATCAATCTGGAACGTGAAGCGCTTCAGCAGAGCAGCGGCCGCTTCAACGGTACCGATGTCGCACAGCTTGCCGATGGCTTCTTGCCGCTCGTACGTTTGCGCGCGCTTTGCCGTAGCGGTGTCGGCGTATTTCTGGACAGCCGACGAGGCTTTGCCGTCGCCACCTTTGGCGCCGCCCTTGAAGAGATCGAAAAGGCCCATTCGGAGAATCCCTCACCGCGGACGACCACGGAAGGCTGGCAGGTTAATGCGCAGGTCGCACCCTCGCCAGATCCGTTTTGAAATTTCCAAGGCCCGAAATGACGAAACGCGGACTCGAAGGTCGAGTCCGCGCCCATCGGTACGCCGGTGGCAGCGTTAGTCGCTGCTCTTCGGCTTCGTCGGGAGGGAGAAGCCAACCGCCAGCGTGACCATCTGGTTGAACTTGAAGGTCCGATCTTCGGAGTTCACCACGGGGCTACCGGCAAGGCCGTTGGGGTACTTGCCGTTGGGGCCCGCACCGCGAGAGTCGAAACCGCCGCGGTTCCAGGAGAACGGGAGCGCGCGGTATTCGATGCCGATCGAGACGAGGTTGCCCGTGTAGAAGTTGAGACCGAGCCCGAACGTCGGCGCCACAGCCGTGCGACTCACGGCGGTGAAGGACTGGGGCGTCGTGCAGAGCGGCTGGCCTTGTCCGCCACAGTCGCCGCGCTCTTTCACGCCAGCGAACGCCACGCCGAGGTGCAGGTACGCGTCGGTGTCGACGAAGATGTTCTGGAACAGCGACAGCTTGCCGCGGAAGGGGACGAACTGCACCTGGGGCGCCGCGACCCAATCGATTTGGCCAACCTGGCTCTTGAACTGATCGGCGCCCGGCTTGCCCGAGACGTTCGACGCGGTTCGCGAGTTACGGAGCGCCTGCTTGTCGATCTGGTCCGTGAGGTCGGTGGTTGTTTGAAGCGCGCCAAACGCACCCCAGACGCCGATGCCAAGCCAGTCCTTCACGTTGTACTGGAGCCGGCCGCCAGCGAACAACGTTCGCCGGTACTCGTCGAGCAAGGTGAACGAGACGGCCGGGGCCACCTCGAAGCGACCCTCACGGTGCAATCGCAGCTTGCGCACGGCGGGGGCGCCTGCCAGCGGCCCGGTGATCTGAATTTCTTGAGCCGCCGCCGGTTGCGACGCGCCGACGAGGGCAAGCCCCCCTACGGCCAGTGCCACCAACGACCGCGTGACCGTTCGCCTGTTCATCGCAGTCCTGCTTTCGCTCTTCGGATCACGAGCGTCGAATCGCGTTGCTTGGGACGTCATTTGGGAAGCCGGTACTCCCAGCTGAACGGCAAGAACACGCTGATGCCGAGCTGAGCCTGAACGTTGTTGGTGAGTTGCTTGTCACCGAACCAAGTGCCGGGATCCTGCTGCTTCTGTTGGGTCGCCGCGAGGGTAAGACTCTCAAGCTCCTCTTGGTAGACGTAGTCGCGCACTTCGAGCATCGCCGCGAACCAACGATTGAAGAAGATGCGGAGTCCGACGCCCGCGTTGAACGCGATCTTCGGCTTCCAATCGAACTTGCGGTTGTCCGGATCGATGACGGCGATGGGGCGCGTCCACAGGCCACCGACGCCGCCGACGACGTAGGCGTCGAAGTGGAAAATGAAGTCGCCGAAGCCCGCGAACTTTCCGTAGACGGGCACGTAGCTGAAGTTGAGGTTCGCGTTCGCGAGGTACTCGTTGAGGGGCACCGCGACGCGCGCCGAGCGGCGGACGTCGGCGTTGAACGACGAATCGAAGTTCGTGTAGTAGGTGCCGTTCAGGCCGATCGCGAGGACGTTCGACAGGTAGTAGTTGAGCGCGAGGCCGGGCCCCGGGTGCGCCACGAACTGGTCGTTGAGGGTCTGCGACCAATACGGGTTGAGCTCGACGCGGCGCGCACGGAGCGCGTAGATCTGCTGGACGGCGTAGAGGTCCTGCTTGACCTCGCGGCCAGCAGCCTTCTTGACGTCTTCCGCCTTGGGACACGCGGAGGGGTCGATCTCACAGATGCCCCCTTCGCCGCCGGCGGCGGCGGCGGGGGCGGCAGGAGTATCGGCGGTGGGCTTCGCGGGCTCCTCGTCGAGGGAGATTTCTCCCCCGGCGGGCGCGGCCGGCGCAGCGGCGGGGGCCGCTGGCGCGGGCTTGGGCTTGCCACCCTTCTTCTGCGCCAATGCGTCGGAGCCCCAGAGGGCGAGCCCCAGGCACAGAATCGCCGAGAGGGCGGACTTGCCCCAACGCTCCACAGGCGTGCGTCGCTGACAACGCTCAAACGCCGCACACTTGCGTGATTGTCCCGAGGACAGCTGCCCGTCGGGCTTGGTTTGCTTCATCGCAATCCCTTCCGCATCCACTCACCTGCCGCGACCTGCGCTAGGTGTCCTAAGTATTGAAAAGAATTGAGGAATCAGGTGAGTCGCAAGAGTGGGCGAGAATCTACCACGCCCGTTCCGACACAATCAATCTCAAATGCGAATCGTTTCGCGGGCCACGCTTTCCCAGCTGGCAGACGGGGGGTTCAGGCGGCCGCGACCTCGTCTTCCTTGCCGAAGAGAGCCTCGACGAAGTCCTCGGGGTAGAACTCGCGCAGATCTTCTGCGCGCTCGCCCAAGCCGATGTAGCGAACGGGCAACTTGAGCTCGTCGCAGATGGCCAAGACGATGCCACCCTTGGCCGTGCCGTCCAGCTTCGTCAGCACGATGCCGGTGATGTCGAGGGCCTCTTTGAACATCGCCGCTTGCGTCAGCGCGTTCTGACCTGTTGTTGCGTCCAGCACGAGCAGGGTCTCGTGGGGCGCACCGTCGAGGGCCTTCGCGATCGACTTTCGCACCTTCTTGATTTCGTCCATGAGCGGCGCTTTGGTGTGCAAACGCCCCGCCGTGTCGTGCAGGAGCAGGTCCGCGCCCTTCTCCGTCGCCTTCGTGGCGGCATCGAAGGCGACGGAGCCCGGATCGGCGCCTTCCTTGCCCCGAACGACGTCCACGCCGACGCGCTTGCCCCACACTTCGAGCTGCTGCACGGCGGCCGCGCGGAACGTGTCGCCCGCGCCGAGCACGATCGATCGCCCCTCACCGTGGAACCTCGTGGCCAGCTTGCCAATGGTGGTGGTCTTCCCGACGCCATTGACGCCCACCATCAGGACGACCGTTGGCTTGGCGGGGAAACGGAGCGGACCACCGTCGAGCGAGAGTATGCGCAGCGCCTCGGCGCGCAGCGCGCTCCACACGGCGTCGGAGTCGGCCAGTTCGTTCTTCTTGAGGCCGTCCTTCAGCCGCTCAAGGATCGTGTGCGTCGTCTTCACGCCTACGTCGCTCGTAAGCAGTACCTCTTCGAGCTGTTCGATAATCGCGGGATCGATCTCTTTCTTCCCCGTGACAAGCGCCGTCAGTCGAGCGATGAAGCCGCCGCGCGAGAGGGCCAGGCCCTTGCGCAGGCCCGCAACGTCGCGCGGTCGCGCCTTGGCCGGCGCAGGGACCTCCGCCTTGGGAAGAGAGTCGGCGGCCGGGAGGACGTCCGCCGAGGGGAGGTCGATGGGCTCGGGCTTCGCCTTGATCGAAGCGGGGGCCTCCGCATCCCTCGTCGGCACGGACTTGTTCGACGCCGGCAGCGGCGCCTTCGACGCCTCGGTGCTCTCCGGCAGCGCCGGCTTCTTGCGCGTGAGGAGGAAACCAATGGCGACGAGAACGAGTACACCGACCAGAACAATCGTCATGTCCATCGAGGGCCGCTCCGTCGTGCTCCGTTTGCGGCGAGGGCCGCGTTCGGGCGCCGACTATAACGCAAACGTGCAGGTGCGTTGCCGAGAATGGAGCCTCCGCTTCGACGCCGCCTCGACGCGTGTCTGGCGGCGCCGGCGCGCCACGTGCGCCGCGGCCTCAGGCCTCCTTCGTTTGCCCCACAGGAAGCTTCGCAACAGCGACTTCCTGAGGCTTGAGCGCTTCGACCTCACCCTCCACGCGGCCGTCCACGGCCTCGGGCCCGAAGGCCGCCTGCTCCACGGCCTCGGCCCAGCGAGCCGGCGCGGAGCCGGGTGACGCGACGCGCTGCACGTGGTGGGGCGTCGGCTCCGGTTTCGCGTCGAAGGGGCGCCCCCGAACGCGCGCCCACTCCACGAGTCGATCGAGGAGCGCGCGACGCCGCGAGACCATGGCGACCTCGATCACGCTCGGCGGTGGCAAAGGCCGACGCAACGAGCTGTGGTGCGGCGCATCGACGACGAGGTCAGCCCGCGAACCGGGACGCGTGGGCGGAAGCTCAAACGCGCCTTCGGCGTCGGCGAATGAGCTTGCGATGACCTGTGTGCCAGTGAAGTCGTGCGTCTCGATCGTCAAGCGGGCGCCGCCGACCGGCGTGCGCTCGTGAGCATCCAGCACGCGTCCCCGAAGGCCCTGCCGCGGGTCCTTGGTGATCTCGACGACCGCGATGCCGGGGGCGGCCACGGAGCGCGTGCCGCGTTGCGACTTCGGGGCCTTGGGCTCGGTGCGCACGCGCCCCAGCCGTCCAACGGCGATGAAGAGCGCGACGGCGAGCGCGGCGGCGACGAGCGGAGCGCGCCGCCAAGGCGAGCTCTCGACGAGGGGGATCGTGACGCCGAGTCCCTCGGGCGCCTCCCACCACGGTGCGTCGGGCGTGAAGCGCAAGGACAGGGAGACCTCTTTTCGGTCCGGCGCCGAGAAGGACGCGGAGAAGGACGCTCGGCCGCTGGCCACCGGGGCCGCACCCACGACAGTATCGCCGAGACGCGCTTCCACCACGCCGCCCGGCACGCTGCCGCCGCGCGACGAAAGCGTCACCGTGATCGGCACCCCTTCCTCGGGGCTCTCGACAGCTTCAATGGGGCTGGCGAGCGCGAGCGACACGCGCGCTGTCTTCTCGATGCTCGTCGTCGCCGAGGCGCTCCCCGTCTCGTCGTCTCCGGGAAACAGCAACTTGAGGCTCCCGAGGCCCGGCTCGCCGAGCGCCCGCGTAGGAACGCGGAACGTGGCGCGCCCGGCTGCCTCGGTGACCTCCGTCGCAATGACGATCTCTCGGTCTGTCACCAACGTGAGGGGCAAGAGCTTGGCTGGGACCGACGGGTCGTCCTCGTCCTCGAAGGTCGCCAGGGCCACGACGGCGTGCTCCTCTCGATCGAGCGAGAGGCGCTTCGGCGGAGCGTCGAAGCGCACCGCGACGGATCGGCGGACAAGATCGGCGGCGAGGTCTGGCGAGGCGGCGTCGAGGAGCGGCGTGCCGGGGGATGTGAGCGTGACGAGGTAGCGCTCGGCGGGCAGCACGAGGCGTGCGCAGAATCCGCCAGCGTCGTCGGTCACGGTCACGACGGCCTCCGGCGAGAGCCTCGACAGGCCGACCCGCGTCGCGTCGCAAATCGTGGCCGACGCCCCCTCACCGAAGCGCACCTTCGACCCATCGGCGGTCCGCGCCGTGATCTCGACCTTTTGGCCCGCGAGGTGACCACCTACGTCGTCATCGAGCGTGCCACGAACGAAAAGCGCGCGCTGCGGGCGGGCCGGAGCGGCGTCGGGCGCAGCCGCGACGACCCGTCCCCTTAGCGCGTTCGCGGAGATCTTCGTCGTTCCACGCACCTTCACCTTCGTCCCTTGGGCCGTCCCTGAGGCGAAGATGAGCGCCGCGGCGGCGAGCCCACGGTGAAGCTTATGGAGTCGGCGTCCGTCCAATTCCCATCTCAACGAGGACTGCCATCCTCCGTCAAGCCCGGCCCGTCGTCCAGCAGCGGCCGACGGTGCCAGTGCAGCGTGCGACATCAGCCCGCGACACCAGCCCGCGACACCAGCCCGCGACACCAGCCCGCGACACCAGCCCCGGAAGTGCGACCACTCGGTGAGATAGGAAAAGGGAAGGGTAGCGTCATCGCTTCGCAACGAATGCTCGAGCCCATCGACTCCGTAGCCCCGCACCGACAGTGCGGGCGAGGTGAGCGTGAGAGCGGTGACGCGCAAGTTCGCGGCGTGGCGATTCGTCGTGGTACCCTTGCCCTTCGCATGACGCTGGCTCGACTGACCGCGCTCGCCGCGCTTTTCGTCGCAACGCTCTCGGCTTCGCCCGCCGCTGCGCAACGAGGCAACCGAACCGGCTTTCTCGTGGAGCGGCTCAAGTACCCGCCGAAGTCCGGCGTGAGCGACGACTTCCGTGTTCGCACGAACGCCGCGCTTGCCCTTGGCCAGACGAACGACGACGACGCCGTCGCGCCGCTCTGCACGGCGCTCGAGTCGGATCCCAGCGAGTCGGTTCGGCAGGCCGTCGCGGCCGCGCTCGGTCGCCTCGGTCGCAGCACGGCTGTGTCCTGTCTACGTGCCCGCACCGACGGAGAGGGCAAGGAGTCGAGCACTCAGGTGCGGTTGCAGATTGCACGCGCCGTCGCCGCCCTCGAGGCTTCGTCGGGCGAAACACGCGCCGAGAGAGCTGTCGTCGACGGCCCCTTCAAGCCGGCGCTGAACGAGAAAGCCAAGTACTACATCTCGATCGCGCCCGTGGCGACGAGCGGCGATCGAAGTCGCGATGAAATTCAGCGCATGGTGCTCGAAATCTTCCGCTCGAAGCTTGAAAGCGCGGGCCAGTTTCAGCTGGCGCCGGACGAGGAGTCGCCGAAGCTCGCGAAGGATGTCCTCGCGAAGCGCAAGCTCAGGGGTTACCAGCTCGCGTTGGGCGTGGACTTCGACTACGGCGGCACCGGTCTCCGCGTGAAGATCAAGTGCGCGGTCTTCAGCTATCCGAACCGGGACCTGAAGGCGCACTTCACGCCCGGCGCCGCTCAAGACGGCGTCAGCAAGGGAGACCGTGGCGCCGAGAACAATTTGCTCAAGATTGTATCGGGAGCCGCCGTCGACCAGTTCGTCCAGTCCATCGAGCAGTTTGCCCAGGCTTCCCGCTAGGTCGTATCCTTCACGGTCAGGCCGGAGCCCCGGCGTCACCGGAATTATTGATGCTTGCTCCGGAGAACAGCTGATGTTCGCATCACGAGCCCGACGGGAGGCCCCCACCCCATGACGACCTCCACCGCCGCACCGCCCGCGCCCGCTCAGCAGGGCGGTCGCCACCAGCGGAGCATCAAGAACTACCTTCTCGATGCTCGGTTTCAGCTCAAGTACTCCGGCTTTTTGGTCGGTGTAGCGCTCGTCGTGAGCGCGCTCCTCGGCGCCTTCCTCTACAGCACGAGCCGCGAGGTCGTGGCTCAGAGCCAGAAGGTCGTCGACGAGTCGCGGAAGGTCTCGGAAATCGTCCGGATGAACATCAAGGACGACCCGATGTACAAGGACAACCCCGAGCTTGCGAAGTCGTTCAACGACGAGTCCGGCGCGTCCGAGATGAAGATCGTCCAGCAACAGCAGTCGCTGATCAGCAAGCAGCGCACGATGCTTCAGTCGCTCGTCGGTGGCTTGCTCCTCATGTGCTTCATCATCGGCATCATGGGCATCTACATCACCCACAAGATCGCCGGTCCCATCTACAAGATGAAGATGCTCCTCCGGCAGGTGGGCGACGGGAAGCTCAACTTTCGCGCCGGTCGCCTTCGAAAGGGTGACGAGCTGCAGGAGTTCTTTGAGACTTTCGAGCAGATGGTGGAGAAGCTGAAGGCGCGACAGGCGAAGGAAGTCGCCACCCTCGAAGCTGCGCTCGAGGAAGCCCGACGCGCGGGCGTGGGCGATACGTCGCTCTCGAAGATTGCCTCTGTCCGCGACGAAATGAAGGCCGCCCTCGACGTCTGACGCAACTCTCTCGGGCGCGCTGCCGATGAGAGGGCATGAGCAACGCGCGCCACGAGCTGGGACGGAACGCCGAAGACCTGGTCGCCGCCTGGCTAGAAGACCGCGGGTTTCTCATCCTCGGGCGCAACGTGCGGCTAGGGCACCTTGAGATCGACATCGTGGCGAGGTGCCAGGACCTCGTCGTGGTCGTAGAAGTCCGCGCCCGTGGCCTCGGGGCCTTCGAGCGACCCTTAGCCAGCCTCGCGTCCCGAAAGCGCATGCGGGTAGTCCAGGCCGCCGAGCGGCTGTGGCGGCTGCGCATTCGCAACATGCGCGACGTTCGTCGCTACCGCATCGACGCGGCGTCGGTGGATCTCCGGACCTCACCGCCCCGTATCGAATACGTCGAGGGCGCCTTCACCGGTTGAAGCCCGGCGCGATCACTCGGTGCCGGAGGTGCCGCGCGCCTAGCGCCTCAGTTGCACTTCTTCGTGGCCGGGTCGCACGTCTGATCGCAGCCGGTCTTGTTGCGGTCGTATTTCGTGTTCGCCTTGATGCAATAGGCGCCCGTGAGGCCCGTGTCGCCGGCGCCGATGGAGGTCACGAGCTGCTCGCACGCGAAGCCGTCGGGGCACTGGCAGTAGTTGGCACCGTCATCGGTGCGGCCGTCGATGTTGGCGCAGCGGCATGAGCAATAGACAGCCTGCTCCGACGTGCGGCCAGCGCATTGCGGCGGGACCGCCTTGCCGTTCTTGGTGTCATCGGGCGGGCCGCTGATGGCCTCCGCGGTGCCGGGAATCACGCACGCCTTGGCGCCACCCGGCGGCTGGCCCTCTTTGTCCTGGCCGTAGGGGCAGGAGACGCGACCCTGGAAGTGATTCACGAGGCAGAGGCGTGTCTCGCACTGGTAGCTCTTGGACTCGACGTTGACTTGGTCGACGACGAAGCCGCTGAAGGTCGGGTCGTACTCCTGCTCGGGAACGCAGGGATCGCCGACGCCGGTTTGCTTGCACCCGGTGCCCGCGCCAACCACGACCGCCGCTGCGGCCGCCACACCCACGAGCCCTCGAGCGAAAAGGGGACCGATCATCGTGAAGAGCTCTCCTTGAACCAGTGCGGCTTCGGGGACCATGCTGGCGAATGGCCGACGAAGGCGCCGACCGTCATCGCTAGCAAGGGCAGGGCGAGAGCCCCACCAGAAATCACAAACTAGACGAGCGCGTTTGCTTCCGTCAAGCGACCTCGATGGCTGGGCGACCTTATGAGCGTCTCCGAAGGTTCACGGGCCAAAGGCGCACCTGGGACGCGGTTCTCCATTGACAAAGTCGAAAGGCGGCACTTAGCATCGCCGCGCTTTTCGTCCATTATTCGCTGAAATCGTTGAGATTTTTCTTCAGGGCCTTCTCGCCTACACGGCGAAGTGGCCATCGACTCGGTCTTTCGGGGGAGTAGCCTCGCCCTTCGCTGCGGTCCGCCCCTCTTGGTTCTTCGCTTGGTTGACGCCGTTCCTGCGGCGCTCGGCCTGTCTCTGAGCAGCAGTTCATCAGCCTTCTGTCATCGGGCTTGGTCCCGAGGAGTTCACGATGCGGAAATCCGTGGCGCGCATGTTCGTATTGGCGTCGGCCTTCACGGTGTTGGTCCCGAACCTCGCCGAGGCACAACGCCGCGGTGGTGGGAAGAAGCCACCGACGACGCAGCCGAAAGCGGCAGACGTCGAGCTCGATGACACGCCCACGTCCGCGGCCGGCGGCAAGGCCGTCGACCACAGCCCGCCGCCACAGGCCGGCCAGATGACCGAACAGGCCGCGCAAGCGAAGCGCCTCTTCGACGGCGAGAAGTGGCAAGAAGCCGCGCTCGCCCTCGACCGCGTTCGCAAGGGCGAGACCGGCGACGACGAGGGCAACAAACAGATTGCCCAGTTCAACCTCGCGAAGTCCCTCTACAACCTGAAGTTCTACCAGGCGGCGTACGGCATCTTCAGCGAAATTGCCGAGAAGCCGAACCACCTGAAGTTCAACGAGACGCTCCTGTGGCTCGCGAAGCTCGCCACCGACCTTCCTGAGCCCGCCGACATCGTCGAGCGCGTCGGTCGATACAACGACGAGCAGATCGCTAAGTTCAACAACTCCAACCAGCGCGATCTCTACTGGCAGCTCAACTACCTGCTCGGTCGATACAAGTACCGCAACCGTCAGTACGAAGACGGCCTCCGGCTCTTCGCCAAGGTCGATCGCCAGTCGAAGTACTACGTGCAGTCGCAGTTCTTCGTCGGCATCTCGAACGTCCAGCTCCGCAAGTCAGTGCCGGCTGTTCAAGCGTTCCAGCGCATCGTCGGCGCCATCGACGAAGGTGTCGAGGGCGTTGAAGACGAAGCCCGCATGCGCGACCTCGCGTTCTTGTCGATGGCGCGCACGTACTACTCGGCGTCCATCAAGCTCGACGAGAACAACCAGCCGAAGCCCGACGAGCAGAAGATCAGCGCCGCGGCGAAGTACTGGAACAAGGTCGACGTCGCGAGCGAGTACTGGCTCCCGGCGCTCTTCGAGGAGTCTTGGGCCTACTTCATGGCCGGCGACTACCCCCGCGCGCTCGGGAACATCCACACCATCGAGGCGCCCTACTTCCCGAACTCGTACTTCCCCGAGGCGCAGATCCTCCGCGCCGTCATTTACTTCTTCAACTGCCAATACGAGGACGCGCGCACCATCGTCGCGACCTTCCAGCAGAAGTATCAGCCCATCTACGACGAGCTGAACAAGGTTCTCAGCCGTTTCAAGGGCGACAACCAAGAAGAAGCCTTCTTCAAGTTTCTGAAGCAGGTGCAAGACGGCAAGGCGGACCTCAAGAGCAACATCGCTCCCATCGTCAAGGCCGCGCTCTCCGACCGCCAACTGCTCCGCAACATCGAGTACGTGAAGGTGCTCGACGATGAGGGGGGGCGCTTCAAGACGAAGTCGCAGTCGTTCCAAGGTTCGGCCCTCGGGGCCGACGTCAAGGACTCGCTTCAGCTCGCCCGCGACCTCGCTGTTCGGAACGCCGGTCAGCTCGCGCGCGACCGCTACCAGCGAAACCTCGACGAGTTGAACGAGCACCTCCGCGACGCGGCGAAGATCCTTATCGACATCACGTCGGCCGAGCGTAACCAGCTCGACGTCGCCATCGCTGGCGGTCAGGTCACGCAGGCCGAGTCCAAGGCCAACATCGTCCGTCCCGACGAAGAGCACGTTGTGTGGCCCTTCGACGGCGAATACTGGCGTGACGAACTCGGCTTCTACCGTCAGACCATCACCTCGAAGTGCGGAAGGTAACGATGAACCGCAATATGACCGACAGACTCTTTGCCTTCGCCCTTTCCGTCTCCCTCGTTGGGGTTGCCTCGTCGGCTCGCGCCGCCGAGGTCTGCATCGCGGCCTCCGCCGAGAAGGAGCTCTCGACGTGCCCCAACAAGACCGCCGGGTCTTTCGACGTCGGCAAGCACGGCAAGAAACCCGACGTGACCTTCCGCACGGCGCCGCCGCCGCAGGACCTCAAGAAGCGCGATCAGGTCAAGAAGCCGCCGAGCCCCTCCGAGCAGATGACGGCGGCTCAGCGCGACGAGCGTGCCAGCAAGCTCAAGCAGCGGCAGCGCGCCCTTCTCGTGACCGAGATCCAAGGTCTCGAGAACCTCTTCAAGACGACGGCGAAGAACGCCGCCGACCGCCCCGACATCGCCCGGCGCCTCGCCGAGACCTACGTCGAGCTCGTAGGCGCCGCCAACCGCGAGAAGATCGAAGCGGAGATCAAGCGCGACAGCCTCAAGAAGTCGAACCCGGCAGAAGCCGGCAAGCAACAAGCGACGGCGAACCAGGCCAACGCGATCCTCAACAGCGCGCGCACCAAGGTCCAGTTCTACTACTCGGTCATCAAGAACGAGTACCCGAACTACCGCGCCCTCGACAAGGTCCTCTACTACCTCGCCTACGAGTACGAGCAGCAGAACGACAACGCCAACGCGCGTAAGGTCTACCTCGAGCTCATCAACAAGCGCCCCGACTCGAAGTACATCCCGAACGCTTACCTCGCCTTCGGTGAGCTCTTCTTCAACGAGGCTCAGGGCGATCCGTCGAAGTGGGACCTCGCTCAGCAGGCCTACACCGAGGTGCTCAAGTTCCCGCCCGAGAAGAACAAGGTCTTCGGCTACGCTTGGTACAAGATCGGTTACGTCTTCTGGAACAAGGGCGAGTTCGACAAGTCGCTCAACGCGTTCAAGAAGGTCATCGAGTGGGGCAACGGCTACAAGGATCAGCCGGGCGCCTCGAAGCTGGCCGATGCGGCGCGCAAAGATACGATCCCGGTCTACGCGCTCAAGGGCGATCCCCGCGCCGCCTACAACTTCTTCAAGGGCATCTCAGGCGACGCCGGCGGCTCGAACGAGAAAACCTTCAACATGATGGACCAGCTCGGGATGAACTATCTCGACACCGGTCACTATCCCGAGGCCATCGAGCTCTACAAAGACCTCATGACGCGCGACCGCGGCAGCGCGCGGATGTGCTCGTACCAGGCTCACATCACCGAAGCGACGATGGCGCTCAAGTCCTCCAACAAGGACGTCATCCGCGGTGAGCTCGACGCGCAGGTCAAGAACTACAACGAGTTCAAGAGCAGCGGTCACCCGGCTGATGCGAAGCAAGAGTGCGCCAACAAGACGGCCGCGCTCCTCGCCGAAACGGGCATGGCCTGGCACCTCGAAGCCGTTGGCTCGCAAGGGCAACGCGGCACCGGCGACCAGAAGACGATGACGCTTGCGGCGTACACGTACAAGAAGATCGTCGACACCTGGGACGCCAAGACCTTCGCGTCGTTCCAGTTCCCGCGCATCGTCAAGGAAGACTGGCCGACGATCTACAAGGTCAAGTACGCCATGGCCGACCTCCTCTACTTCCAGCAGAAGTGGGCGGAGTGTGGTCCTGCGTTCGACTCCGTCGTCGAGGAAGATCCCAACTCGTCGGAAGCCGCCGAGGCGGCCTTCGCGTCGGTGCTCTGCTACCAAAACATCTACGACGCGACCCACAAGGGCGGCGAAGACAAGAAGGGCATGGGGAATCTGCCCGGCCAGGGCAAGAAGACCGAGGACCAGAAGAAGGCGGAAGAGAACGCCAAGCTCCAACCGAAGCAGCTCACCGCGTCCCAAAAGGGCATGGTGACGGCCTTCAACCGGTACATTTGCTACATCAAGCCCCCGGCCAGCGACAACCAAGGCCAGGAACAGCTCGTCGAGGTCAAGTACGCGCGTGCGCGCACCTACTTCGAAGCGCAACGGTGGGATGAGGCGGGCCTCGCGTTCAAAGAGATCGCGATGAACCACGCCGATCGCGACGTTGGTATCTACGCGGCGCAGCTCTACCTCGAGAGCATCAACGTCCTCGGGTCGAACATGAACCCGCCGCGGCCGCAGTGCTACGACGACATGGCCGGCGACGTGCCCAAGTTCATCGAGCTCTATTGCCAGGGCGAGAAGGCGACGAAGAACCAAGAGCAGTGCGTCATCATGAAGCGCATTCAGGCGGACATTCGGCGCCTTCAGGCGCAGAAGCTCGTCGAGAAGGCCGACAAGGGCGGCGCGTCGGCGCTGCAGGACTACGAAAAGGCCGGCGGCCTCTATCTCGAGCTCTATCGCAACAATTGCGAAGCGCCGGTGCGTGAGGGCAAGCCGCCGACCGCCGAGAAGTGCGACGAGCTCGTGTACAACGCGGCCCGCGCGTTCCAAGCCGGCCGCCTCATCGCCAAAGCCATCGCGGCCCGCATGATTCTGCTGAACCCGCAGAACAAGATGGAGAAGAGCGATCTCGCTCGCAAGGCGATGTACGAGATTGGCGGTAACTACCAAGCCATCGCCGTCTATGACCAGGCGGCTGAGTGGTACGAGAAGTACGCCAAGGAGTTCCCGAAGGGGGACAAGGCCGACCAAGCGCTGAGCGACGCGGTCATCCTACGCCTCGGCCTCGGCGACGAGCAGAAGGCCATTGAGGACGAGGGGACGTTCCGTCGCAACTACGGCGGCACAAAGCCCGCGCAGACCGCGGCGATCTCGTTCGCCATCGGCGCCCACTACGCGGAAAAGGAGCAGTGGGAGAAGGCGAAGACCACGCTGCAAGGCGCCATGGGCGTCATCAGCAAGGCGGCGCCGGACATCCAGGTGCAGGCGCACGCCACGCTTGGTCACTCGCTGTCCAACATCAAGGGCCAGCAAGGGGCCGCTGGCGCCGAATACGCGAAGGTCCGCGCCCTTTGGACCGACCCGGCCGGTGCCGTGAAGAAGATCGCCGAGGCGTACCCCGGCGAGGACGAAGGCGCGAAGCAACGCCGCCTCGGCAAGGCCCTCAACGCAGTCGGCGAAGCCATCTTCTTCGCTGCGGAAGAGAAGCGAAAGGCCGACGTCGAGACGATCAAGTTCCCCGCGTACAAGGGGGCGGGTACCAAGGACGACGTCCTCAAGCACGTTCAAACCAAGGTCAAGGCGTGGCTCGAGAAGAAGCGCCCGGCCATCGAGAAGGTCGAAGCCGACTACAAGAAGATCGTCGAGCTTCAGCCCGAGCCGCCGCCGAAGTGGGTCATCGCGGCCGGTTCACGCGTCGGTCTCATGTGGGGCGGATTCGTTGACGAGTTCCGCGCCGCACCGATCCCCGAGGCCTGGAAGAAGGACGACGAGATCCGCAACACGTACTTCTCGAACCTCGACCAAGCGAGCGAGCCCATCAAGGTGCAGCGCGCGAAGCCGGCGCTCGTGACCTGCCTCTCCTACTCGGTCAAGTACCAGTACTTCGACGGCTTTTCGCGCGATTGCGAGGTGTGGCTCGCGAAGAACTACAAGTCCGAATACAAAGTCGTCGACGAGATCCGCAGCGCTCCGACGCTCTCCAACAGCGGTCTCGACGACCGGTCGCCGCCGCTGAACCTCGGCGGTCAGCTCTTCCACGGTCGCGACGAGAACGCGAAGCCCACCGAAAAGGCTGGCTCCGCGAGCTCCGACGAGAAGGACCCGAAGCCCGCCGCTGGGAAACCGGCCGCCGCCAAACCCGCCGCTGCTCCCCCGCCGAAGCCCAAGGGCGGCGGCAAGGGCGGCGGTCTTCCCGGGAAAAAGAAGTGAGCAGAGGAGTAAGGACCATGACGCACAACGCACTCCCGAACCGCCTCCTCACGGCCCTCGCTTCGTTGCTCATCGCCGCCGGCTGCGGCGGCGGTGGCGGCGAAGGCAAAGGCCCCGACAGTCCCGCCGGCAAGGGCGGCCCGAGCACCGCTGGTCAAGCTGTTGCTCCTGCAGCGCAAGACAAGTTCGATGCGGCGCTCGAGGCCTTCGTCGCGCACGACAAGGCGAACGACTGGACCGATCCCGTTTGCGCCGAAGTCGCGAGCAAGTTCCAGGCGGCGGCGTCGGAGCAGAAGGGCGGCAAGTTCCCCGAAGCCGTCTTCAACCAAGGTCTATCGTTCCAGCGCTGCGGCAACGAGAAGGACGCGCGCGCGAAGTTCCAGGAAGCGCTCGGCCAAGATCCGAAGTTCCACCACGCTCGCGCGCAGCTCGCGCTCTACCAGTACAAGGCCGACTCGAACGAAGACTCGGCCATCTCGGCGCTTCAGCAGACGGTCCTCGACGCGCAGTTCCAGAACGTCCCGGCGCTCGTCAACTTGGCCATGTTCCAGATGCAGCGCGACTCGGCGACGCCGGGCGAAGGCTGCAAAGACGACATGGACTGCGCGAAGCGCAACCTGCAACGAGCGCTCGCCATCGACGACGCGTACATGCCGGCGTTCAACCAGCTCGCGCTCTACTACTTTCAGCAAGCGAAGAAGCGCGCCGGCGCCGTCAAGGTCTCCGGCAAGGGCTCGCGCGGTCGCTCCATCGCGACGAACGCGGCGCTCGGAAAGCGCGCCGACGTGCAGCAGCTGGAGCTTGCGGCGCTCGTGTGCTCGCAAGCCATCCGCAAGAACGCCGGATACGCGCCGATCTACAACACCGCGGGCCTCATCCAAAACGAGCTCGGTCAGGTCAACGGAGCTGTGTCGTCGTTCGCCAACGCCGCCAAGTTGAACCCGAAGTTCTTCGAAGCGCAGATGAACCTCGCGGCCGTCAACCTCTCGTTCCGCGGCTTCGAGCAGGCGGAGCGCGCCTACAAGAAGGCGCTCGAGATGCGGCCCAACGACTACGACGCGCACCTCGGCCTGGCGCTCGCGCTTCGTGGCCAAATCACGGACTCGAACTACGACCAGCAGGTGGCCGCGGTTCAGGGCGAGCTCGACCAGGCGAAGAAGCTCGACGCCAATCGCCCCGACGCCGTCTACAACGAAGGCATCCTCACCCAGGAATACAAGGCCAAGTCGGGCGCCGACAAAGCGAAGACCATTCAGGTCCTCGAGCAAGCCTCCGGCATCTTCCAGCAGTTCGTCGAGAAGGCTGCCGGGAAGGCCGAATACGAGGGCGCGGCCAAGCGCGCTAAGGAGCGGATGCAGGACATCAAGGACACCATCGAGTTCTTGAAGCTCTGATGGCGCCTTCGGGGTCGGCCTCCCCCCATCGACGATTTTCAGGACCCGGCGGGAACCTCTTCCGCCGGGCCTTGTCACATCCGATGTTGATGGAAGTTTGACTCTCGGAGACGCAGAATTTCGACGCGGAGCGGTTTGACCTGGTTGACCCGCACCAGATACACTGACACTGTAACCCCGCGACTTGACCCATTATTGGATCTCGAGGCGGGCTGAGGTGACCATGAAGAAGGTCGTTTTTGCGATTCTGCTCTCTCTGACGGTTTCCGGCTCTGCGTTCGCGCAAGAAAAGGCGGGCGCGAAGCCCGCTGCCGGCGGTGGTGACAGCAAGGAAGGCTACGGATACGAGTTCTCTGACGATCCCCTCAGCGCAGGTGGTTTCGGTCCCCAAGACGCCACGATTCGTGTGCGGCCCGGACCGGTTCGGACCACGCTGATCCGTCCGCGAACCTCCTTCGTGCCTGAGATGCTGAAGTCCGTCGAAAACCTCTGAGCTTGTTTTTCTGCTCGGTCGCGTTGTGGCCGAGCTCACGTAAGGGATGGACGCCGCTCCGCGGCGAAGAAGGACGACGATGGAAAGCCAGGGCAAGGCCAAGGTCGCGCTAACGTTCGCTCTTTACCAGGGCGACCAGCTCGTTCGTCGCGAGACGATCGCGCAAGACATCGTGAAGGTCGGCAAGGACCCTCGGAGTCACCTCCGAGTGGACGACGAGCTCGCCTCGCGCATGCACGCGGTCATCGAAGTGGCCTCGCCGTCGGACATCACGCTGATCGACCTTGGCTATGAGCCGGGTACGCTGGTGAACGGTCAGCGGGTCAACAAGTGCAAGATCCGTCCTGGTGACCAGGTTCAGATCGGCGGCACGCTGATCCAACTGGAGAACGCCGAAATCGCCGGGGCTGGAGTCGCCGCGGCACCGCCGGCTCCTCCGCCGGCGCCCGCTCCCGCAGTTCCCAACTATGCGAACGACGAGCCTACCGCCGTCGGTGCTGCGCCGGTTCCGCCGGCAGCAGGGTCGGGTCGCCCCGCTGCGGCGACGGTCCCCGGCGCGAACCCCTTCGCACCGGCCGCGGCCGCCGCGCCCCCGCCGAACCCGTTTGGGGGGGGAGCGTCTGCGCCTCCTGCGAACCCGTTCGCCGCGCCAGCCAATCCGTTTGCAGCGCCGAACCCCTTCGTGGCGCAAGCCGCTCCGCAGCCGGCGTACGGCGCGCAGTTGGTGGACGTCGATCCCAACGCGCCCCCGGGCAGCTACACGTACCAGATCGTGAAGAGCGGTCCGGAGGTGAGCCCCGACGAGGTAGAGGTCTCGCACCTCAGCACCGTCGAAGTCATGATCATGTGGGACACCAACGTCCTGCACGTCGAACACCTGACCCCGCCGCGCTCGTATTACGTCGGTGAGGAAGCCGGCACCAAGGAGGCCTCCTGCGACTTCTTCGTTCCGAGCGAGACGCTCGGCACGACACGAGCGCCTATCGTCGTCGCTCGCGGCGGCAGCGCGGCCCTCATCGTGCTCCCGCGAACCACCGGGACCGTCGACATTCCCGGCCAGGGCAAGATCACGCTCCACGATCTCGTGCAGGCGGGCCGCGCGCGTCCGTCATCGGAGCTGAGCGGCGCCTACGAGTTCGAGCTTCCCGCTGGCGCGAAGGCGCGCATGGAGCTCGAGGGCGGGCTTACGTTCCAGGTCTCGGCGGTGAACGCCGGCAAGAAGGTGCCGACGGGCATGTTCGCCCAGAACGAGACGGCCGCGTACATGTTCACGGGCCTATCGTTCCTCATCCACATGGGCATCGTGGCGACGCTCGCCTTCTTCATGCCCGCGATGGGCGCTGACGACAGCGAAGCCATCGATCGCGATCAGATGCTTCGCATGAAGGCGCTGCTCGATGCGGCCGCTGAGCGGGAGCAAGAGCAGCGCGAGACGGAGCAGCAGCCCGACGCCAACGCCGACAACAAGGAAGGCGGCACCGGCACGCGTGCGAAGGGTGAAGAGGGGTCCATGGGTAACCCCAACACGAAGGACACTGGCAAGCGCTACGGCGTCCAGGGTCCCCAAGACAACCCGGACCCGCACCTCGCGCGTCAGGCAGCCCTCAAAGAGGCTGCCGAGTTCGGCATGATCGGTCTGCTCAACGTTGGCGGCGGCGCCGACCCGAACGCGCCGACGGCGCCGTGGGGACGCGAAGACTCGCTTGGCAACGATCCCATGAGCGCCCGCGGCAACATGTGGGGTGACTCGATCGGCGACGCCTTCGGCGCCGGCGGTCTCGGTCTCTCGGGCGTGGGTGAAGGTGGCGGCGGTCGCGGCGAAGGCATCGGCCTCGGCAACATCGGCACCATCGGTCACGGCGCCGGCACCGGCACCGGTCAGGGCTTCGGCAACGGCCACGGCCGCATCGGCGGCTCGCACAAGACCAAGGCGCCAAGCCTTCGTCAGGGCCAGACGCAGGTCAACGGCCGCCTCCCGCCGGAGGTTATCCAGCGCATCGTTCGCCAGAATTTCGGTCGCTTCCGTCTCTGCTACGAGAACGGTCTGCGAACCAACCCCAGCCTCGCGGGACGCGTGGCGGTGAAGTTCGTCATCGACCGTTCGGGTGCCGTCTCGACGGCCCAAGACGGAGGCTCTGACTTGCCGGACCAAGCGGCGGTGCAGTGTGTCGTCCGGGGCTTCGGGAATCTCTCGTTCCCGCAACCGGAAGGCGGCATCGTCACCGTCGTCTACCCGATCATCTTCAACCCGGGCGACTGACACGCCCGAAGCGGCTTCGCTACGAGTCTCCGTGACGGCTCGCGAGAAATCGCGGGCCGTTCGGCCTTTGTGCGCGCGGATCCAGTGGACTCAGGCGGTGCGGTTCTCCTATTCTCCCGCGCGATGAAGACGCTGGTCGCCGCCTCGCTCGTGCTCCTCGCCACCGGATGCAGCCGCAACCCCATCGAGGCCGTGAACCTCTCGAACGAGGGTGACAAGGCACGCGCCGCCAACATCGACGAGGCCATCTCGAAGTACGAGCAAGCCACGCAGCTTGATCCGTCGAACCACCGCATCATCAACAAGCTCGCGACGGCCTACCAAAAGAAGGAAGCGTGGGACAAAGTCGCGAGCACGCTGGTGCGAGCCGAGAAGATGGCTCCGACCCACGCGAACTTCTTCTTTCTCCACGGTCACGCCATCGTGAAGCAGGCGGACTCCCCGAAGCCGACGGCGAAGTGGGAGGAGGCCAAGGAGCCGCTGCTGCAGGCGATCAAGCTCGACCCGAACATCGCCGACGCGTACTTCGACCTCGCCGAGGTGCTGCTCCACGCCGACGATGAGGCGGGCGCGATGCAGAACTACACAAAGGCGATCGAAGCCAAGCCCGACGAGCTCACGTTCTACGGACCCTTGGCGGAGCTCTACATCGCCAACAAGTTCTACGAGCAGGCCGAACAGGTCTTGAAGGAAGGCCTGGGCTTCAAGAAGGAAGGCGACAAGACGGCCTACATTCTTCACTCGCTCATGGGCCAAGTGAAGATGGAGAAGGGCGACATCTCCGGCTCCGTCGCTGACTTCGAGGCGGCCAAGAAGGCTTGCGACAAGTGCAACGAGAAGGGCCAGCAGATCACCTTCTTCAACCTCGGCGTCGCCTATTCGCGGGCAAATCCCCAACGAAAGAACGAAGCCATCCAGCAGCTCCAGGCCTTCTCGAAGACCGTTTGCCGGGGCTCGGCAGCGAAGCGGTACGAAGACGAGTGCAGCCAGGCGAGCGAGATCGTCAAGCAGCTCGGCGGTACCATCTGACCGGCCGCGCCTGAGCTGACATCCTACATCGAGGCCGCGAACGCCTCGCGCTTCCGTCGTCGTCGCCCCGCTCCTCAGCGTTGCGGGAGCGCCCGTGGCGCCGCGTCCGAGCGCACATCGTGCGACGCAGCGTCAGGCCGACCGCTGAAAGAAAATCCCTCCATCTTGGCGCGCACATCCATCGCCGCCTCTGTTAGCCTGGCTTCGGTTTCGTCCGCCCGCTTCATGGCGGACGGCTGCCCGGTTGCACAGAGGCACCCGGGTCGTCGTATCGAAGCTCTCCTGCGCGACGCACTCCGCTGTCGTCGTTGTCGTGCAAGAGTCTCTCCAGCCGGTTGAATCGACCGAGGACATCCATGGATCTTCAGGAGCGTTTCACGAACCTCGAGACCAATCGCGATTGGCAAACGCTGATCGATGAGCTCGAGAAGGGCATCAGCGCGGCTTCGGAGGCCGCTGCGAAAGCCACCTGCCACTTGCGACTCGGGCGCGTGCTCGAGACCAAGTTCCTGGCGGGAGCCAAGGCGCTGCGGCACTTCCAAGATGCCTACAAGTTGAACCCGGCGCTCATCGAGGCTCTCGAGGCGGCGCGGTCGATTTACTGGGACCTCGGAAAGCTGAACATGGTCCAGCGCCTGCTTGAGCTCGAGCTCAAGGCCGGCGCGTCGGGGCCGTCGGCAGCGCTGTTGCTCCGTGAGCTCGGTGACGTTCAAACGGATGCTGGCGAATACGACAAGGCGATGGCGACCTACGGCAAGGCCGTGGCCGCCGGGGCCGGCGAGGACGCCGCGGCGTGCCTCTCGGACCTTCAGACCA
Source organism: Myxococcales bacterium (assembly GCA_016703425.1). Taxonomy (NCBI): domain Bacteria; kingdom Pseudomonadati; phylum Myxococcota; class Myxococcia; order Myxococcales; species Myxococcales bacterium. Next base: position 187,490 of record JADJCA010000009.1, on the reverse strand, counting down.
CCAGCGATTCCTGGCAGGAGCGTGTTGCCGGGCTGCTGCGTGCCGCCGGCGCGAGCGATGACACCGGCCGCCGCGCGAGGCTCCTCCTCCGCGCTGCGCGCATGTCGAAGCGCTTTGCTCCCGACGAGATGGAGCAGCAGCTCGCGAAGGCCTACGCCACAGATCCGCTCGATCGCGAAATCGCTCTGACGTTCGAAGGTCTCTTCGCGGAGAAGTCGCGGCTTGAAGAGCTCGAGGCCACGCAGGTCGAGATCCTCACGACCATCGAGGACCGCGGGCGCCGCGCCAAGGCTGCGTTCATGTTCGGCAAGCGCTGGGTGCAGCGCCACCAGAACATCGACGTCGGGGCGCGCTTCCTTGAAGACGCGCTCAAGCTTGATCCCGACAACGAGGGCGCCTTCCAGTTCTTGAGGGAGGTCTACGGCAAGAAGGGCGGCGACTGGGAGCGCGTCGTGAAGCTCGCCGAAGAAGCGGTCGAGCAGGTGGGCCAGAACGGCACCGCGACGTTCCTCCACGTTCAGGCCGGCACCATCGCGTGGCGCGAGCTCGGCAACATGATCCGCGCGCGCAGCCATTTCGAAAAATTGGTGCAACTTGCACCCGAGCACCCCCAGCTCAAGGCCTTTGAGCTCCAGATCGGCGAGACCCTCAAGGACAAGCCGAGGACGTCTCGTCCAGCGGAAGAGGAGACCTCCTTCGCGGCGCTCGGCGCCCTGCTCGATGAAGAGCGCGTGCGCGCGTCTCAAGCGCCGCGACGTGGACCGCAGTCGTCGAAGCGACCGTCTCGCGAGATGCCTGCCGCCGCCCCTGAGCCCGAAGCGCACCCAGAGCCTGTGCAAGCGCGCGAGCCGTCAGCGCCGCCGCCGGCGCCTGAGCTCGAAGCGCAACCGGAGCCCGTGCAAGCGCGCGAGCCGTCAGCGCCGCCACCGGCGCCTGAGCCCGAAGCGCAACCGGAGCCTGTGCAAGCGCGCGAGCCGTCAGCGCCGCCGGCGCCTGAGCCCGAAGCGCAACCGGAGCCTGTGCAAGCGCGCGAGCCGTCAGCGCCGCCGCCGGCGCCCGAGCCCGAAGTGCAACCGGAGCCGGTGCAAGCGCGCGAGCCTTCGGCGTCGCCGCCCCCGGCCGCTCAAGCGTCGGCCCCGCCGCCCGCGGCCTCCATCGCGCCGGCGCCCAAGCCGGCCGCGCAACCTGGCGACCCTGGCAAGATCGCAGAGCTGCGCGCGCAAGCCGAGAAGCAGGAAGCCGCCAAGCGCTTCAACGACTACGTCAAGACGATCCTGCAACTCGCGGGGCTCGTCGAGGAGACGTCTGAGAAGGTCGCGCTCTTCATGCGTGCCGCGGATCTCTACGTCACGAAGTTCGCGAACCAAGCGGAGGCCGTGAAGGCCTACGAGCAGGTCATTGGTCTCGAGCCCGACAACGCGACCGCCGTCGACTACCCTCGTCAGGCGTATGAAAAGCGCCGCGACTGGGAGAAGCTCCTCGGCCTCGAACGTCGCGAGGCCGAGCGCCTCGACGCCGGTCCCGCCCGAGCCGCGAAGTTTCACGAGATCGCCAAGCTCGCCACGGAGCGCGTCAAGAAGCCTGAGATTTGCATCGAGTTGTGGCAGGAGGTCCTCGCCAGCGACGACGGCAACCTCGACGCGTTGACGGCCCTTGGGCCGCTCTACGAGCGCACGAAGGAGTTCGACAAGCTTGCGCAGGTCTTGGAGCGTCAAGCGGAGCTGAGCTACGACAACGCGAGCAAGATTCAGATCTTCGGGAAGCTCGGCGCCATCTACGGCGACCGCCTGAACAACGATGAAGGTGCGGTCAACGCGTGGCGTGCCCTCCTCGCGCTCGATCCGAACGAACGCAAGGCCCAAGAGGCGCTGAAGAAGAAGTACCTCGCCCTCGGCCGGTGGGACGACCTTGAGGTCTTCTACGCGGAGAGCGGCAAGTGGGACGAGTTCATCCGCGTCCTCGAGCAGCAGGAGGCGAAGGAAACCGACGCCCAGGCGAAGATCGGCCTTCTCTTCAAGATCGCCGAGCTGTGGGCCGACAAGAAACAGAAGAACGATCGCGCGGCCAAGGCCTACGAAAAGGTTCTTGAGCTCGAGGCCACCAACCTCCGCGCCGCCGAGGCTTTAATCCCGATCTACACGACGGCGAGCAACGCGAAGGCGCTTGCCTCGGTGCTCGAGGTAAAGCTCGGTCATGAGGAGGATGAGTCGGCCAAGATCGCGCTCTTGCGCGAGGTCGCGGCCCTTTGCGAGGGCAAGGTCAAAGACCCGCAGCGGGCCTTTGAGCGCTACCTCTCCGCCTTCGAGCTCGCGCCCGCCGACGAGCAGGCGCGCGTCGACGTCGAACGTGTCGCGAAGGTGACCGGCGCGTGGGACAAGCTTGAGTCGGCTTATGTGCGAGCCGTCGAGGGGGCCGACAACAACGGCGAGCGCGATCTCGCGATTGCCTTGCGCCTTCGCCTTGGCCGCGTGCTCGTTGAAGAGGCGGGGCGAGTCGACGACGCACTCGCGACGTATCGCGCGGTCTACGAGGCCGACGGCGAAAACGCCGAGGCCATGGGCGCCCTCGAGCGCCTCTACCGCCAGACCGGTCGGCACAAGGACCTGCTTGAGATCTACGAAAAGCAGCGCGATCTCACCTACGAGCCTGACCAAAAGCGACGCATTCAGTACGAGATCGCCAAGCTCTACGAAGCGGAGATGCGCGACGTCGACAAGGCCATCGAGACGTACACCGCGGTGCTCGACGACGAGCCCGCAGACGCGCGGGCGCTCGCCGCGCTCGACGTCCTCTACGGTCAGCTTGAGCGCTGGGAGCCCTACGCCGACGTGCTTCGTCGACGCATCGACCTGGAGCAAGGCACCGACGCCCTCGTGGACCTCAAGTTCCGTCTTGGCACGACGCTCGAGAAGCACCTCGGCGACGCGCCCGGCGCGCTAGAAAACTACCGCGAGATCCTCGCGCTCAAGCCGACGCACGACGGCGCACGCTTGGCCCTCGAGGCCCTCCTCACGAACGAGGACCTGAAGGCCGATGCCGCCTCCATTCTCCAAGGAATTTACGAGGAGCGGGGCGACTTCCAGAAGCTCATTGGCACCTTGGAGATTCTCGCGGCGACCGAATCTGTCCCCGCTCAGCGTGTCGCGCTTCATCGGAAGATCGCCCGCATCGCAGGGGCATCGCTCTCCAACTACGATCGCGCCTTCGACGCCCTCGCCACGGCGCTTCGAGAAGAGCCCGCCCTTGCGGAGACGCGTCACGAGATCGAACAGGTCGCCGATGTCGCCGACGCGTGGAGCAAGCTCGTAGCGCTCTACAAGGAGATCGCTGGCGCCGTGGGTGATGCTCAGCTCGCTCGCGAGTATTGGCTCAAGGTCGGCGCTGTCGACCAGAAGCTCAACCTCGTTGACGATGCGGCGCAAGCCTACACCCAGATGCTGGCCCTCGACGCGGCCGACGCGGACGCGCTGCAGGCTCTCGAAGAGCTCTTCAGTCGCACCGAGCGTTGGACGGATCTGATCGGCGTCATTCAGCGCCGCATCGACCAGACGTTCGAGCCCGAGGTCCGCGAGTCGCTCTTGGTTCGCACCGCTGAAATCTACGACCAGAAGCTCGCCAAGCCCGACGAAGCCATCGCGGCCTACAAGAAGGTGCTCGAGCTCGACGCCGCCAGCCTGCGCGCGCTCCAAGCGCTCGATGCGCTCTTCACGCGTCAGGAGCTTTGGACCGACCTCGCCGAAAACCTCGAAGCCCAGCTCGGCGTCGTCACCGTCGATGAGCAACAGATCGATCTCATGCTCCGTCTCGCGGCCCTCCGCGAGTCACGGATGCAAGAGGTCGAGGCTGCCATCGAAGGCTATCGAACGGTGCTGGAGCGCGAGCCGACCAACGCCGACGCGCTCCAGGCGCTCGAGCGACTTGGCAAGGAAGCGCAACACGAGCTGGTCATCGCGGATCTCCTTGAGCCGCTCTATCGGCAGCTCGGCGACTTCCAGAAGTTGATCGGCGCCCACGAGGTGCAGGTCCGCCGCAGCGACGACGTCGCCCGCAAGGTCGAGCTGCTCCACCAGATTGCTCAGCTCCATGAGGACTCGGCCGGCGACCTGGCGTCCGCGTTCTCTACGCTCGCGCGCGCCCTCAAGGAGGACGCCGCCAACGAGACGACGCAGCAGAACCTCGATCGCGTCGCCCGTGCAACGTCTCGCTTCGCGGACCTCGCACAGGTCTACGAGCGGCTCTCGGAAGAGCTGCTCGGCGCTGGCGAAGGTGCGTCTGACGGCGCTGCCCTCGCGAGTTCGCTGCTGATGATGGCCGCGCGTGTCTACGAACAAGACATGGGCGACGTCGAGACCGCGGTCCTACGGTACCGCAAGGTCCTTGAGGTCGACGGTGGCAGTCAGGCTGCGGCGCTCTCGTTGGAGCGCTTGTTCCGCGGCATCGGCCGCTACGCCGATCTCTCGCTCGTGTTGCAGAAGAAGGCTGAGATCGTCGACGAGCCGGCCGAAAAGAAGGACGCGCTGTTCCAAGCGGCGCAAATCGAAGAGGACGTCCTCGAGAAGCCTGAGGCGGCCATCGCCGTCTACAACAAGATCCTCGAGATCGACGCCGATGACTTGCGCGCCACTGACGCGCTCATCAAGCGCTACCTCGGCCTTTCACGCTGGAACGACCTCTTGTCGGTCTACGCCAAGAAGGCCGACCTCGTGGCGGACCCGGAAGAGAAGAAGCGAATCTTCTACCAGGTCGGCGCCGTCTACGAGCGCGAGCTGAACGACGTCGAGAAGTCCATCGACACCTACAACCGCATCCTCGAACTCGACCCCGACGACCTCCAGGCCTTGTCGCGACTCGACGTCCTCTACGAGCGCGCTCAAAACTGGGCCGAACTCCTCAACGTCCTCACCCGTGAAGCGGAGATGACGGGCGATCGTGCTGAGGGGATCAGCTTCCAGTACCGCATCGCGGAGCTCTACGAGAAGCGCCTTGGTGACGTCACGCGGTCGATCGAACTCTATCGCGACATCCTCCAACAGGAGCCCTCTCACGAGCCGACGCTCAAGGCCCTCGAGGCACTCAAGAGCGGCGACGTCGACCCGCTGGGTGCGGCCGCCGTCCTGGAGCCGGTTTACGAGGCGGCGACCGACTGGACGAGGCTCATCAGCGTGCACGAGGTTCAGGTCACGCACGCGAGCGACCCCTTCCAGAAGGTGGAGCTGCTCCACCGCATTGCGCGCCTCCACGAGGACGCGCTCGACAACCATCACGTAGCCTTCGACACCTACGCGCGGGGGCTCGCCTTCGACAACGGCAACGAACTCACCCTGCAGAACCTCGAGCGGCTCGCCATGGTCGTCTCGCGCTGGCAGCAGGTCGGTGCCCTGTACGACGCTGAGCTCTCGAAGCTCCGCGCCGACAACCCCGAGCGATTCGTCGAACTCGGGCTCCGCACGTCGCAGATTTTCGAGATTCAACTTGAGGATCTCGAAGGCGCCATCGAGCGGTATCGACGCGTCATCGAAGCGGACCCGGAGAACCAGGCCGCGGTCCGGTCCTTGGACCGACTCTTCTCGCAAGCGGAACGCTGGAGTGACCTCGCCGCCATCCTCAGTCGAGAGGCGGAGATTGGGCAATCGCCCGACGAAATCCTCGAGTTTAAGTACCGCCTAGGTCAGGTCCAGGAGCATCGCCTCAAGAACCTCGACGCCGCCATTGCCGCCTACCGGGATGTCATCAACGCAGCGCCGGAGCACCAGACGACGCTCGACGCGCTTGAGCAGATCTTTGGTCGCGGCGACAAGCAAATGGACGTGGCGGAGATCCTCGAGCCGCTCTATCGGGCCGCCGGCGAGTGGGAGAAGCTCTCCAAGGTCTACGAGGCGCAGCTCGCTCACATCACCGAAGAGGCGGACCGCCTCGCCCACTATTACAAGCTGGCGGAGCTCTACGAGGAGAAGCTCCTCGACACGCCGAACGCACTTGGCACCTTCGTGCGCGCCCTCAAGGAGTACCCGCTCGACGAGCGCAGCGGCGAAGACGCTCCCCGTCTTGCCGCCGCGGTGGATGGCGGATGGGAAGCGCTGGCGAACGCTTACGCCGACGTCCTGGGCTTGCACCAAGACCCGGCCGTTCAAGGGGCGATTGGAAAGCGACTGGCGAAGACCTTCGAGGACGAGCTCGGCGAGGTGTCCAAGGCGGAGGAGACCTACCGCTACGTGCTCACCGTCGATCCGCTTGAGGTGGACGCGCTCGCCAATCTCGATCGCATCTACGTGATGCTCGACTCGTTCCCCGAGCTCGCGGGCGTCCTCGAGCAGCGCGTGAAGGCGACGCAGGACACGCTCGAACTCGTGGAGCTCTATTCGCGGCTCGGTGACCTCTACGAGCAGCGCCTGAACCAGACGTCCGACGCGATCCGCGCGTGGCGACGCATCTTTGACGAGCTCGACAAGACGAATGACGGCGCGATCCAAGCGCTTGCGCGCATCTACCAAGAGACGGGCAAGTGGACGGAGCTGAACGGCGTCTACGAGCGAGAGCTTGAGAACGCCACTGGCGACGTGGCGGAAGCGGAGATTCGCGCGAAGATCGCGCGGCTCGCCTCCGAGCGCCTCAGCGATCCGCAGCGGGCCATCGACACCTGGAAGCAAGTGCTCGACCTCCGCGGCGAAGATCCGGAAGCCCTCGGCGCCCTCGCCAACCTCTACGAAGGCCTCGAGATGTGGCGTGAGCTCGTTGAGGTGCTCGAGCGCCAGTTCGAAATCGCTTCTGGCGACGACGAGCGGGTGAACATTCTCACGCGCCGCGCCCGCATTTTCAGCGACAAGCTGAGCAAGGACGAGGTCGCCCTCGAGGACTGGAACCGCGTACTCGACGTCGACTACGCGAACCTCGCGGCGCTCCGCGCGATCGCTCAAATCAGGCGCCGTCAACAGGACGCCAACGAGTTGGCGCAGGCGCTCCATCAGACCGTCGACCGGGCGACGAACTTCCTCGACCCCGACGAGCTCCGCGAGATCTTCCGCGAGCTAGGTCGCACGTATCAACAGGTCCTCCAGCAGCCCTATGACGCGGCCGACGCGTGGCGGAAGCTCCTCGAGAGCGGGCCAGACTGGGAAGGCTTCGACGCGCTGGAGCAGATCTACAGCTCCGAGGAGCGCTGGACCGATGTCATCGACATCAAGATGCAGCGGGCCGCGGCGACGGAAGATCCGGCGCAGAAGATCGAAGAGCTCCGCACGGTAGCCGCCATCTGGACCGACACACTAGGCGAGGCCGACTCGGCGACCGTCGCGTACCAGACGATCCTCGAGGCCGATCCCACCAACGACGAGGCCTTCACCGAGCTCGAGCGTCGCCACCGCGACGCAGGCCGGTGGGAGCCGCTCATCGAGCTCTATCTCGCTCGTCTCGAAACCCGCGAGGAGACTGGCGACAAGACGGAGCTGCTCCGCAAGATCGCGCGCGTTTTCGAGGAGCACCTCGACGACAAGGGCCAGGCCTTTGACGCGCTCGTCAACGCGTTCAGCGAAGACTTCCACGATCGCGAGACGGCCAAGTACCTCGAGCGCATGGCGCAGGCCACGGGGCGCTGGGGTGAGCTGATCCAGGCGGCCAACGGTTGGCTCAAGGAGCAGACCGAGCCGAAGCAAAAGATCCGCCTCTGCCTGCACCTCGCCAAGTGGTACGGCGAGGACCTCGGGCACCCCGAGTACGCGCAGCCCTATTACGCGCAGATCGTTCAGCTCGACCCAAACAACGTCGGCGCCCTGCGCCAGATGGGGCAGCTCTATCGGAAGAACGGCAACTGGCAACAGCTCGGTGCGACGCTCACGCGCGCCCTCGATGTCGCCATCACGGACGTCGACCGCAAGGAGACGATGACGGAGCTCGGCGAGCTGTACGACGCCCAGCTCAATCAGCAAGACCAGGCGGTCTCGTACTTCAAGAGCGCCCTCGAGGTTGACGGCGAGTTCCTCCCCGCCATCGAGAACCTTGAGCGCATCTACGCGGCGCGCGGCCAGAACCGCGAGCTAGCAGACATCCTGTCGCGCAAAGTCGTGGCACTCACGGCGCCTGTTGAGATCGCGAACACCAAGCTCCGCATCGCGGGGCTCTACGAGTCGAACCTCAACGACCCGACGAAGTCGGCGCAGGTCTACCGCGAGGTCCTCGAGATCGACGCCACCAACCTGCAGGCGATGCGCGGACTCGTTCGCGTCTACGAGGCGCTCCAGCAATGGGCCGAGCTCGTGCGAATTCTCGAAGCCGAGCTCGACGTGGTCACGACGGAGCGCGAGCGTATCGACGTCCTCATGCACCTCGCGCGTCTCCAGGAGGAGCAATTCCTCAAGGCCGACGTCGCGGCGCAGCGCCTCGAGCAGGTCATCGAGATCGACCCGAACCACGAGGAGGCTTATGTCGCCCTCGCGCGCAGCTATCGAAAGCTGCGCCAGTGGCTCGAACTCATCAACACCTACGAGCGCCACATCTCCGCGACGGCCGATCGGCAAACCAAGATTGAGCTCTACGGAGCCATCGCGCAGGTGTACTCCGACGAGATCGATGACATCGATCGCGCCATCGACGCGTACCGCAACATCGTCGACCTCGACGATACGCACATCGATTCGCTTGAGTCGCTCGCGAAGGCCTACGACAAGCAGGGCGACGCGGCGCAATCGGTCGAGTTCATGACACGCGTCGCGGACCTGACGCAGGACTCGAAGCAGCGCGTCGAGGCCTACTACCGCATCGGCAAGGCCCTCGACGAGAAGCTCGGCGACCGCGTCTCGGCGCAAGACCGCTACGAGATGGCGCTCGACATCGATCCATCGCACGTGGCGTCGCTTGCTTCGCTGCGTGTCATCGCGATGGACAACGCGGACTACGACCGCGCCGCTCGGTTCCTCGACCAAGAGCAGAGCTACACGGCTGCGCCGCGCCAGAGGGCGCGCCTCTTGGTCGAGCTCGGCCGCCTCCGCGAGGAGCGACTCGGCGAGCATGACAGCGCGGTTCTCGCCTTCGAAGCCGCTCGCGAGGCCGACGAGGAGAACGAGGACGCGGCGCTTCCGCTCGCCGATCACTACATCGGCGTCGAAGACTGGGAGAAGGCGGAGCCGCTCCTCGACATGCTCGTTCGCAAGGCGGGCAAGCGAGAGCGTCACGAGCAACACGAGCTGCAGCGCAAGCTCGGCGCCGTGGCCGCAAAGCTCGGCAAAGACGACAAGGCCTTCAAGGCCTACTCGGCGGCCCTGCAGCTTGACCTCACCGACCAGGCAACGATTCGCGGCCTCGCCGACGCGTCGTTCAACCTGAAGGACTGGGGCAACGCCCTCACCAACTTCCAGAAGGTGCTCACCTCGCTAGGCGAGGACGAGACGGAGGCGCGAGCCGACGTCTACTTCAAGCTCGGCTGCATCAAGCGCGAGCAGGGCCAGGCCAAACAGGCCATCAACAACTTCGAGAAGGCGCTCGGTGTCGATAGCTCGCACCGCCCGACGCTCGAAGCGTTGGTTTCGCCTCTACACGGATCTCAAGGACTACCGGCAGGTTGTCGCCTACAAGCGGCAGGTCCTCGACAACGTCTTTGAGGGCGAAGAGCGCTTCCGGATGCTCCACGAGATCGCGGATATCTGGAACGACCTCGACAAGAACCCGACGAAGGCCATCGAAGCCCTCGAAGAGGCTCGCGACATCAACCCCGGCAGCTTGCCGCTGCTGAACAAGATGATGCAGCTCTACCAGGCGACGGAGAACTGGTCGAAGCTCGTCGACACCATCGGCTCCATCGCTGAGATGGAGAAGGACTCGGCTCGCAAGAGCAAGTTCCTCTACACGATGGCCCAGATCTACCGCGACAAGGAGCAGGACCTCGACCGCGCGGTGGAGCTCTTCAACGACGCCCTCGACCTCAATCCGACGTTCCTCGAGGCCTTCGAGCGCATCAACAAGATCCTTACGACCAAGAAGGATTGGAAGGCGCTCGAGCGCGCGTTCCGGAAGATGCTTCGTCGTCTCTCGTCGGCGAACATCAGCCAGCCGGACCTCGAGTACAACCTCTGGCACAACCTCGGTCTCATCTACCGAGACCGCTTGGCCGACACGAACAGCGCCATCGAGGCGTTCAAGATGGCCACGCGGTACAAGCCCGATGAGGCCGTCGAGCGTCAGATCCTCGCGGAACTCTTCGAGGCGTCGGACCAGCTCGAAGCGGCCATCGGCGAGCACTCGATCGTGCTTCAGAAGGACCCGATGCGGATCGATCCGTACCGGAGCCTCTACAAGCTCTACTTGAAGATGCACGAGTACGATCGCGCGTGGTGCATGTGCGCTGCGCTCGCGTTCTTGCGCAAGGCCGACGAGGAGGAGCAGCGCTTCTTCGAGGATTACCGGCCCCGCGGCATGATTCAGGTCAAGAGCCGCCTCGACAACGAGCAGTGGGTGAAGAACCTCTTCCACAAGGACGAGAACCTCTTCATCGGCAAGATCTTCGACATGATCACCCCGGCGGCGATCGTGGCGAAGACGAACCAGCTGCGCGCGGCCCGGCAGCTCCCCGCGCTCGACAAGCGCTTCAAGCAGGACCCGGCCACGAGCACGGTGACCTTCGCCAAGACCTTCGGGTGGGCGGCGCAAGTGCTCGGCGTATCGCTGCCCGAGCTTTACGTTCGCAACGACGTTGCCGGCGCCCTCGTGGCCGTTCCGGCGGCGCCGCCGGCGAGCGTGGCCGGCCAAACGGTGCTCACGGGCTTCACACCCCAGGAGCTCACGTTCATCGTCGGCAAGCACCTCGCCTACTACCGCGGCGAGCACTACATGAGGAACCTGTTCCCGACGCTCAACGAGCTGAAGGTCATGTTCTTCGCGGCCATCAAGATCGTGATGCCCGAGTTTGCGGTGCCGCCGGAGATGGCGGCCGCCGTGAACCAGACGGCCTCGGAGCTGCAGAAGTACATGCAGCCCATCCAACGCGATTCGCTCCGCATCGTCGTCCAGAAGTTCATTGAGGACGGCGCCAAAGCGGATCTCAAGCGATGGCTCCAAGCGGTGGAGCTCTCCTCAGCACGGGCGGGGCTCTTGCTCTGCGCGGATTTGGAGATCGCCAAGAAGATCATCGGCGCCGAGCCACAAATGCCGGGCGACTTGCCTCCGGCCGACAAGCTCAAGGAGCTGATTGTCTTCTCGGTGAGCGAGCAGTACTTCGCCCTGCGCAAGGCGTTGGGCATCGCCGTCGGTTGACCACCGTGCGCGAGCGTGGCGCCCCTCGGAGGTGCCACGCTCTCTCTTGCCGTGCGCTGCTTCTCGTTCGTCGGCTGGTGCTCGGCGTGATGCTGGTCGCGCTCTTCGGCTGTCCCGCTGGGCAACCAGCCGAAGGGAAGGCTAAGGCCAAGGCGTGCACGCGCGTGGGTGAAAACTGCGAGTTTTCGCCAGGCAAACTGGGTACTTGTGTCGCGCGCGACGATTGCGTCGACGAGCGTTGCATCGTCTGTCAGTCGCAACACTGAGCGGCTCGGCCCAACGTTTTTTCGCAACTTCTTTCGCGGTCCTGCCGATGTACCGATGAGCGTCGCCCGAGCGGCGCTTTCGGAGGACGGATGGATACGAGCGAAACGAAGCCGACCGTGACGCTGCGAGCGGAAGGACGGACCGCCGTCAGCTATTGGCTCGAGGTGCATGACGACGGGGAGCCGCGCCTCTTCCCGTTGCCCGTCGCGCCGGTCCTGGTGGGGACGAGCCCGCGCGCCGAGCTGCGACTCGACGACGATACCGTCAGCGGCCTTCACTGCCGGCTCGAAGCCGGCACTCACGGCGTTCGGGTCGTCGACCTCGCGTCGCGCAATGGCATCTACGTCTCGGGGGCACGCGTCGAGGCGGCGGAGTGCGGACCGGGCGCCGTCGTCGGCGTCGGGCGGAGCATGCTCGTGCTGCACGAGGTCCTTGGTGACGTCGACGCGCATGCGCTCGCCTCGGTTCCGCCGCTCACTGGGGTGGCCGGGACGTCGCTAGCGATGCGGCACCTCGCCCGTGAGGTGAGGAGGCTTTCGGAACAATCGGAGCCGGTGCTCATCATGGGCGAGACGGGCACAGGGAAAGAGCTCGTGGCGCGAGCGTTGCACGAAGAGGGGCGGCGCGCGTCGCGGCCCTTCGTCGCTGTCAATGTCGCAGCGTTGCCGCGCGAGCTCGTCGAGAGCGAGCTGTTCGGACACGAGCGCGGCGCCTTCACGGGCGCCGTCGCGCGTCGCGCCGGCGCTTTTGCCGAGGCGGAAGGAGGCACGCTCTTCCTCGACGAGATCGGTGAGCTTCCCCTGGAGGCCCAACCCAAGCTGCTGCGAGCGCTCGATGGCTACGAGGTGCGGGCCGTTGGCGGGAGCGGGAGCGGACGAAGGATCCCGACGCGCGTTGTGGCGGCGACCCACCAGTCGCTCCGCGAACGCGTCGACCGCGGGCTGTTTCGGCGAGATCTGTTCCACCGGCTGGAGGTCTTTGTGATCGAGCTGCCGCCGCTGCGCTCGCGTCGCGGTGACATTCCACTCATCTGCCACAAGCTCCTCGCCCTCGAAGAGTGCGTTCCTCGGCGCATGACGCCGGGCGCCGCGGCGCGGCTCACGGCCCATGACTGGCCGGGCAACGTGCGCGAGCTCAGGAACGTCCTCGTCCGAGCCGCGCACTTCGCCGGGGACGCGCCCATCGCGACGCAGCACGTTGAAATGGCCTTTCGGATGAACCCGTCGGGGCGACTCGCGCTTAGCCCTGGCGTCGCGCTAGCCCTCTTGCGTGAACATCAGGGCAACCTCAGCGCCGCCGCGCGCGCCGCTCACGTGCCACGAACCACATTCAGGCGACTCATTCGATAGATGAGCTCCAGGAGAAACGTCAGCCTGATGCGCGCCGTGGGGCCGGCTACCATTGGCGCGTGGTGCTCTGGCGCGTGACGCAGATGAGGTTTGTTGCCGCGCTCACGCTCGTGTCGTGCCGCGGCTGCGACCGCGGCGATTTGGGCGCCCGCGACGCGGCGCCCGCGATGGCGGTCGCCCCCGGCAGCAGCGGCCCGTCCGGCAGGGCCGCGCACGAAGTCGCTCTTGATGGACCGTTCACGGCCGATGCAACGCCGAAGGGGGGCGTCGTGGTGGCGGCGCTCGGTCAGAGGGGCGCGACGCTCGGGCTTGTTCGACTCGGCGCCGCCGGCGACGAAGGCTCGCGTCAGGTGCTCCTCGCGGACGCCCAAGCCACTGGCGCAAGCCCGTCGCTCTACGCATTTGCAGATGGCAGTGCGGGCGTGGTCTTCCAATCGACCACTGGGACGCGCGCCCTCCGCGTAGGCGTCCAAGGCGAACTCGCCGGGCCACCGCTCTCGGTCATCGACGCATGTGGTACGGAGGAGGCGCTCGTCTACGTGGACGCCAAGAGCAAGCGACTCCATCGGTGGTCAGCGAAGGCGCCACAGCAGACGCTGGGGGCGCTCCTTCCAGAGGGCGGACATCTCCTGTGCGGCTCGCGAGCCGCGTTCGTGGTCGTCGGCAGGGGGCGGGGCTTTTCTGCCACCGCCGAGGATGGGCGCTCGATCGTTCTGGTCGATGGCGTCGACCCCAACGCGGAGGGCGCGTCGGCGTTCTACGCAAGCGACGTGACGCTCGGCGTCGTCGCCGAGGGCGAACGTGGCGCTCTCTTGTGGGCGACGTGGCGTCTCGGTGATGACGCGCCGAAGCGCCGCATCTTGGCGACGAAGATTGGCGAAGGCCAAACACTGAACACAGCCGACGGCTCCGACACCCAGGTCGCCGTGTTGTTCTCCAAGGATGAGCGCGGGCGCTGTGACGGCGACGGCAGCGCGACGTACGATCTCTTGCTGGCGGGCGCGCCGACCGGCGAGCGCGTCGTCGCGGTGCCCAGGGTCCCGTGCGATCGCGACGCGACGCCGCCGGAGCTCGCCTATGGCGCGCGGGGGCCCACGCTTCGCTGGCTCGAGTGGTCCGACGAGCGCGGGGAGCGCCAAATGAAAAGCTTGGTGGTGACCGACGCGGAGCCAGCGCGAGCCGTCGAGACGCGGCTACCGACCGATGCCGTGCCGCTCGACTGCGCAGAACTACCTTGCGCGGCGGTGACGCGCATCGGCGGGCGTTTTCGCGTCGTGCGTTGACGCGCTACGGTGCGAGCTGACGGCATACGCTCAGCTCGGCAATTTAGAACGCCGCTTGCGCGCTGACGCCCCGCGCGTCACCGAGCATCGGCGTCACGAGCGGCAGGCGCCACGTGCCAACCTGCGGCTCGACGTCCTTCTTGGGGCCAAAGAAGAGCCAACCAAGGGCGAGGGCCGCACCGGCGATCCCGACGCCGACGCCCACGTTCGCGATGGTGTTGTCGGTGTTGCTCCGGTCGATGTCGTCTTGAAGCGCCTTGCACGCGGCGGCGAAGCGGCCCGGGTTCGCGGCGTTGCAGGTTTGCGAGTTGCCGGCCGGCGGAGTGGGTGGGTTCTGGATGAGGTTGGCCGTGCGCTTGGCGCTGTCGAGTGCGTCTTGCTTGAAGACGTAGAATGCGACGGCCGTCGCCGCGCCGGCGACGGCGACGCCAGCGCCGATGTAGACCGGCACCATGGTCTTGGGGCGGAAGCTCTTCTTGTTCGGCTGCACCTCGAAGGTGCCACCGGCGGGTCGCTCCTCGGCAACGGGGGCCGGCGCCGGCGTTGGGGCGGGCGCTGGCGCTGGGCTGGGCGCCGTCGCGGGCACCGGAACGGGCGCCACGGCGGGGTCCTTGGTGTGCGTGAGCTGCACGGGCAGCTTCTCGCCGGCGCGGGCAGAGACGCTCTTGGTCTCGCTGCTTCCGTCGGTGAGGCGGGCCTTCACGGTGTGATTGCCGGCTTCGACGTCGACGGGCTCCGAGAGCGGAGCCGCGCCAACAACGTTGCCATCGACGCTAATCTCGGAACCGGGCGGCGCGGAGACCTCGAGGCGTCCGAGCTTGGTGCGAGCCTCGGCGAGGCCGCGCTCTGCGTCGGCCCTTTGCGCAGGCGTCGCCGTCGTGGCCTCACGCAAGTACTGCTGGAAGTACTTGGCCGCCTCGAGCGGTCGATTCGAACGGAGCGAGCTTTGCGCCAGGTTCAAGAGCACGGCCGGATGCTTGCGGAGCGCATACGCCTGGAGGAAGGCCGCGCGGGCGGCCTCGTATTGTCCCTTGTCGAACCGGCCCACGCCTTCCTGGAAGCGAGCTCTCGCTTCCTTGGTGGTCGCGTCGTCGGGCTGTTGTCCGAAGGCGGTCCCCGCGGGGGTCGTGGCAAGCAAGAGAGCTAAGGCGCTCACCGCGGCGCGGCGTCGATGGTTCAAGTTCACGAGGCCCAGGATAAGCCGAGAGGGCACTTGGCCTCAAACGGACCGCGTCACAGCCGCCGAATGCATCGATTTTCCTTGCGCGGGAGGCCACGCGTGACGCGAACCCTCAAAAGGGAACATCGCGCACGATGCCGCCGGCGGGCGCGCCGGTCGGTTTGGCGGGCGTCGGCTTCGGAGGTGTAGGCGCGGGGGGCGGGCGAGGCTCTCGCGCTGCCGCGATGGGCGGGGGACGCCGCTCCGGCGCTCGTTCGGCCGGACGTTCCGCGGGCCTTTCTGCTGCCTTTTCGGCGGTTTTCTCGGCCACCTTTTCGGCACCGCGCGGGGGCTTGCCCTCGCCCTTGGCGGGTTTCTTGGGCGCTTCGGCGACCTCTTCCGGCGTTGGTGGCGGCGGGATCGAGTTCTCCCGCGGCGTCTCCGCGACCTTCGGCGGCGCCACAACGGGCTTCGGTTCGTCGCCCTTGAGCGCGAAGACGGCTCCGCCAATGATCACCAGCGCCACTGCGCCGAGCGCGACGAAGAGGCCAGTGCGCTTCTTGGGCACGGCGAAGGAGCCCGTCATCAGGTCTGACGACGACGGCACCGCGGGAGCTACGCGGGCCCGCTCCTGCATCGGAGCGATGGGAAATGAGGGGGCGAACGCTGCAGCCGGCGCCGCCGGCCCTGCGTGTGGTGGCGCCGCCGCGGGCGCGGGACCCGGCGCCACCGGTGGGGTCGCCGCTGCAGCCGCGAACGTGGGCGCCGCCAGGCGATCGCTAGGGCCGTTCGCCGATGGGGCCACGAGCGCGAGATCAGCAGCCGTGGGCGCCGGTCCGGCTGCAAAGGGCGCGTCGTCGAGCTCCCAGGAAGCCTTGATCTGCGATGCGAAACGGTCGAGCTCTTCGGGGCCGAGCGCGGGCGTGTCAGACTTGGCAAGGGAAGGGGCGCCGGCCATGAACCCAGAGGCTATCACCCGGATTTCGTGGCGCAAAGGCGCCTCGGATTGGGCCCTCTCCGCGCCCTTTCGAGGGCTAAAATTCCTTGCGAAGCGCGTCGTCCCATTCGTCGGCGACCTTGCCCACGGTATCGAGCAGATCTTCAAACTCCTCGTAATCGAGCCCCGAGAGCCGGCGGAGGGCGCGGACGTAGACCTCGTCCTTCTGCCCGTCGATGGCGAAGGAGGCGTCGCTCGTAGCGATGAACGAGAGCTCGAGGAGGCGCCGGTAGAACTTCTCGCGTCCCCCCTGCGGTACCTCCATGATGGGGGCCAACATCAAGAGCACCCCGTGATCGTCGAGCACATTGACGCCAACCGCGGCGGAGCCGCGTCTTACCTGCGTGTAGCCCGACTCGTCGAGCGGCTCAGCGGTGCGCCCCGAGCGCTCCGTGTAACGTTCCAGGTAAGCGTTGACCATCGCCCGCGCATCGGGGAAGACTTTGCCCGAAGCGCGATCGGCGTAGAGAGCTGTGGACGAGACCGACATGGGCAAGCAGCGTAACGCCAAGCGCGCTCATCCACCAAGGCTCGTGAGGTGGCTCGCGCAGCTTGGCGCCCTCGCAGCGGGCCTCGTGCTCGCTTGCGGGCAGCCCAGCGTGGGGGTGGCCGACGGCGGCGGCTCCGCCGAGGTTTCGGCAGCGCTGGCCAAAGCCCGCGCGCATGGGCTTCCCGGGGCTCCAGTCCTGTCACGCGCGGAGGCCCTCGCCCTGGGGCACGGGCTCGAAGCCGCGGCTCGCGATGAGGGCACGTCGGCGCGGGCCTTCGAGCTTCACCTGGCGGCTGCGCGCCTGATGGAGCGGACGTTCCGCCACCATGGTCGCGAACAAGACGCGAAGGAAGCGGCCGAGATTTTTCTCCTCGCGGCCCGTGATCGGCAGAGCCCCGACGCGTGTGGGGCGGCGCTGCGCGGGGCGCACCTCTTCGGTGAAGCGGTGCGCGACCCGGCCGCCGCCTACAAGGAACTCTACCGCTCGGAGCTCCGCCTCACGGGGAAGGGGGCGGCCGTCGACGGCGGCCGTCGGGATGCGGCGCCGACGGCCGACCCAGCTTGCGTGGCGCGCCTCTTGGCCGCGCGCGCCGCCCTCGACGCGTTCAAGCCCTCGGCGCTCGTGCTCGAAGCCGTTGTCCACGGCGTGGCCAGCGAAGGCGAGATGCCGCCGTCAGCAGCGGCCGTGCCGGTCGCACCGCCTCGCGTTGTGCGCATCGACGCTTGGCCCGGGCCCGAGGCGACGCGGGTCGTCATCGAGCTCGACCGTCCGGTGACGTTCCGCGTCGGTGACGAGGGGCAGGAGGGGGGGCGGGGCGCGCGCACCTTCGTGGATCTCGACGGCGTCACCGCGCCGGATCGTCGCGAGACGAAGCTCGTCGGCGTCGTTGCTCGCGTCCTCGCGGGGGCGACCTCGACCGGCGCGCGTGTGGCCATGGACCTCGATGGGCCCGGCTATCGACGCGTCTTCCACTTGCTCGAGCCCTACCGCGTCGTCGTCGACGTGGCGCGACGTCCGCCCGACTCGCGAGGTCGCCGCTCTGTGTCGCGGGTGCTGCTCGACCCGGGCCATGGCGGCGTCGACCCGGGAGCCATCGGCGCCGCGGGCCTCAAGGAGAAGGACGTTACCGTGGACGTGGCGCGCCGCGCCGCCAAGGTGCTGTCGGCCGACGGCCTCACGGTTCTCCTGACGCGTGACGATGATCGGACCGTATCGCTCGAGCAGCGTGCCGCGCTCGCCAACGGGGCAGCCGCGGACCTCTTCGTGTCGATCCACTGCAACGCGGCGGAGAATCGCGCCAAGCGCGGTGTTGAGACCTACGTGCTCGACACGGCGAGCGACGTGGTCGCGGGACGCGTGGCGGCACGGGAGAACGCCACGAGCGTCGCCGCCGGCGCCGAAATCGGCTCAATCCTCGCGAGCCTCCGCCTGAGTGATCACGCGAAGAGCTCGGTGCGCCTCGCCGAGCTCATGCAGCGCGCGGCCCTCGCCTCGGTGCGCTCCGGGTATCCCGATGTTCACGACGGTGGCGTGCACCGCGCTGGCTTCTACGTGCTCGTTGGTGCGCGCATGCCGAGCGTCCTCTTCGAGACGAGCTACATCTCGAACGAGACCGAAGAAGCGAAGCTCGGCGACGAGAGCTACCGGCAGCGCCTCGCCGAGGCCGTGGCGAACGCCATCAAGGCCTACCGCGAGGGTCGGTGAGGTGCCCACCGACTCAGCTGGGCACCCATCGCTGCCCGCGCAAGACGTAGCGTGTGGCGCCTTCGACCCGCAGCTCGCCAAGCGAGTGTTCCAGATCGCCTGGCAGCGTGAGTGCCATGGTCTCACCGAGCGCGTCTCGGTGAACGACGAGCTCGGGGCAAATCGGCATAAGGCGGCGCGCCGCTGCTCGCTCGAACGCGTCGTCGACATCGCGCAACGCGGCCAAGAGCTCGAGGCTGCGGTGCGTGGGGGGAAAGAGCTGGCACTCGCCCGCGTCGAAGCGCGCGAGGACCGCCTTTGGCGTAGCCCAAAACGCCATCGTGGTTTCGTGGGCGTCGTGCACCGCGTCTTGATCCCCGGGAGCTCGCGCCAGGTAGAAGCGCGTGTCGAAGCGGCGCGTTTCGACGACGGGCGTGATCCATCGCGCAAACGGGACGAGCGCCGCGAGGTCGAGCGTGATGCTCGCGCTGTCGAGGACGTCGCCGAAGGACTTGCCGCCCAGGAGTGCCTGCCTCAACGCGCGCCGCGTTTCCGCCGGTTGAGTCGGCCCGCGATGGAAGAGCAGACCCGCCTCTTCGAAACACTCGCGGCATGCCGCGACGGCGAGGGCCGCGTTGGCCTCGGGTTCGGCGAAGTCGTCACGCGCCGCCGGCGCGGCGGTGGCTCGCGCGAGCAGCGCTTCGTCGGTGTCGCCAGCGTCGACCTTGCCGCCGGGAAATACGATGGCTCCACCAAGGAACCCCGACGCCTTGGCGCGTTCGACGCACAGAATCTCGAGGCCGCCGGGGGCGTCGCGCAAACAGAGCACCGTCGCCGCGGCCTTCGGCTCGGGGCCTTCGCGGCCTAGCTTCACATCAAGCATGGGGGGCATCTCTCCTTTGCGCGGCGCTCATCGCTCGGGCGACGAGCCCATGGCGCTTCGCCCGCGACCCTCACGTCGGAGCTTGGTCGTGAAATACTTTCGGTCGGACTCGCTTTCGATGAACACGCAGCGATCGAGGAATTCTCCCGGCAGCTCAGCCTGGAGCAGCTCTGCGCGCCGCTCGGTGGCCAGGACGCCGCGACCGGGCAGCTCGACGAGCGCTCGCTTCGAGCCGAGCCCCTGAACGGCCACCTCGAGGCGATGGAGCCAGTCGGCGAACGCCGCGACGTCAAACTCAGCGCGTCGCCCGAGGCCGAGGATGAGCAGCTTGTCGAAGGGTAGGCGCGGGCGGCCCGGTGTCAGCACCGTCTCGGCGCCTCTCCCGGACAAGAAGCCGCCCTTGGCCAGGCGACTCAGCTTGCCGGCGAGGCGCCAGTCGAGGAGCCCGGCGACGTGACGAAAGGGGCGCTCGTCTTCGAAGGCGCCGAAACAGATGAGCTCGGCTCGCGCTTCATCGAAGGCGCGGAGCGACGGGTCGAGGAACCGGAGCGCCTCCACGGTTCCTCGTTCAGCCGCCGGCGGACTTGTCGGCGTTGTCGCGGCCGAGATCGTCGGCGATACGCGCGAGGACCCCGTTGACGAAGACGCTCGACTCGTCGCTGCCGAAAGACTTCGCCATCTCGACGGCTTCGTCGAGGACGACGGCGCGGGGAACGTCGGGACGCTTGGTCAGCTCGAAGGCGCCGAGGCGGAGCAGGTTGCGGTCGACGCGCGACATGCGCTCGAGTCGCCAGTTCGTGGATGCGCCGCGCACCAAGGGATCGATCTCTGTCAGACTCTCGGAGATGCCGCGCACCAGCGTGTCGGCGTACGCGCGCCCTTCCGGATCGCCGTCGAAGTTGCGCCAGAAGGCCGCGATGACGTGATCGGCGTCGTGTCCCGACGCCTCCATCGCGAAGAGCATTTGCAGCGCGGCCTCGCGCCCCGAGCGCCTGGCTCCCATGTCAGAGCCCCGCCGCGTCAAGCGCGCGACCGAGCGACACCATTTCGATGGCGGACAGGGCAGCGTCCCAGCCCTTGTTTCCCGCCTTGGTGCCGGCTCGCTCGATGGCCTGCTCGATGGAGTCGGTGGTCAGCACGCCGAAGGCGATGGGCACGCCTGTGGACAAGGACGCCGCCGCGACGCCCTTCGAGACTTCGCCCGCGACGTGCTCGAAGTGGGGCGTCGAGCCGCGAATCACAGCGCCGACCGCCACGACGGCGTCGACGGCGTCGCTCTCGGCGAGGCGAGCGGCGGCGATGGGGATCTCCCACGCGCCGGGCACGCGGACGACGGTGATGTCGCTCTCGCTCGCGCCGTGCCTCACGAGCGCGTCAATGGCGCCCGTCACGAGATGCTCCACGATGAAGTGATTGAAGCGACTCGCGACGATGGCGAAGCGCGCGCCGCTTGGGACCACGAGCTTGCCTTCAACACTGCGCGGCAGGGCGCGTGCCTCGGGCCGCGCGGCTAGCGGCTCGGCGGCGGACTTCTTGGACGGTGACGGCGTGCGGCGGGTTCGAAGGGTCATGCGAGCTTTGTGGCGGAGGGAGGGTCGAAGGAGGCGATGAGCGCTACCGAGTCGACGATGTTGATTCCGTAGCCGCGAATGCCGGCGATCTTACGCGGGTTGTTGGTGAGCAGCCGGATCTTCTGAACGCCCAGATCGCGGAGCACCTGCGCGCCGAGACCGTATTCGCGGAGCGGGTGCTCCGCGCCTTCCGGTGCGGCCGGCGCGCCGGCCGCTGAGTAGCTGAGGAGCTCCACTTCGAGGGCGCCGCGCGGTGGCAGGTACACGATGATGCCTCGCCCCTCGGCCTCGATGCGACGGATGGCCTCGCGAAGGTTCTTGCCGCCCTCCCGAGGGGTCGAAGCGAACGTATCGCCCAACACCGAACCCGAGTGCATTCTGCACAGAGTCGGTTGGGCCGCGTCGAGGTCGCCGTGGACCATGGCGAGGAGCTGCCGACCGTCGACGGCCGACTGAAAGACCATCGCGTTCCAGGTGGAGCGAGTCGTGTCCAGCACGACGGGATGTTCGGCGACGCGCTTGACGAGCCGCTCCGTCTGCAAGCGGTACTGGATGAGGTCGGCGATGGAGAGAATGAGCAGGTTGTGCTTCTTACCGAAGGCCTCGAGGTCGGGCATGCGGGCCATGGAGCCGTCGTCGTTCATGATCTCGCAGATGACGCCCGCCGAGCGCAGGCCCGCGAGGCGCGCGAGGTCGACGGAGCCTTCGGTGTGGCCGGTGCGCACGAGGACGCCGCCGTTGCGCGCCTTGAGCGGGAAGACGTGCCCCGGCGTCACGAGCTCGCCGGGAGAACAATCGGGGCGCGCGGCGACGCGGATCGTCTGCGCCCGGTCCGCGGCACTGATGCCCGTCGTGACGCCATGGCGCGCCTCCACGCTCACGGTGAACGCGGTGCCCAGCGGCGGGCCGCCGCGCCCAGGAGCGGCCATCATTGGGAGGTCAAGGCGGTCGATCTGCTCTTCCGTGAGCGTGACGCAGATGAGCCCGCGGCCGTGGACGGCCATGAAGCTTACGGCCTCGGCCGTCGCGAACTCGGCGGCCATGCATAGATCGCCTTCGTTTTCCCGGTCCTCGTCGTCAACGAGGATCACCATCTTGCCGTTTCGGATGGCTTCGATCGCGCGGTGGACGCGATCAACGACTTTGGGATCGACCAAGCTGATCATGATGCCTCACACGTATCCTGCGCGAGAGAGGCGCGCGACCCACTCGGCGTCCCTGGGCTCGGCCGTTGATTCAGGAGCGGCGCCGCGCGCTGCGAAGCCGGCGAGCCGCGCCACGTAGCGGGCGACAACGTCGACCTCGAGGTTGACGGCGGCGCCGGCCGCCAGCGTGCCGAGGGACGTTGCCGCGAGCGTGTGCGGGATCACCGTCACCTCGAAGCCATGGGCGCCCACGCCGTTGACGGTAAGGCTGACGCCGTTCACGGCAATCGAGCCCTTCTCTGCGACCAACGGCAGGAGCGCCTCCGGGAGGGTAAACCCCAGGCGAACGGCGCCGCCGTCGGCGGTGCGATGAGCGACAACGCCGCGAGCGTCAACGTGGCCCGAGACCATGTGACCCCCGAGCCGACTTGACGCTTTGAGCGCGCGCTCGAGGTTGACCGGGTGCCCGACCTTGAGGTCGCCGAGCGTGGTCCGCGTGAGGGTCTCGCGCGAGACGTCGGCCTCGAAGCTCTGCGGTCCGATGGCGACGACGGTTAGGCAGACGCCGTCGATGGCGACCGACTCACCCATGACGAAGGGATCGTCGCCGTCCCTGAGGGCGCGCGCGTACGGTCCCGACCCCTCGCAGCGGATCGTCACGCGGGCACCGGTGCCCTGCGCGGTCCGCCTCTCAAGGCGTCCCTGGTCTTCGATGAGGCCTGTAAACATAGGAAATCCGTGCTCCTTCGTAGTCGATTCTCCCGGTGCGTCCAGCGAAAGTCCCCGCCTGACGTCTGGCGACCGTCCGCCATCACGGAGTGGCGACACGGAGCGGCGGGGCTGAGATAAGGTCGTCAGCCATGCGCCTCGCCGCCCGTCCGCCGCAGAAGCGCGCGGCCCGCCTCGCTCTCGCCCTCGCCCTCGCGGCATCGGCGTTCGTCGCGCTCGCAGGCTGCGGGCCGAGCTTCCAGGCGGTGCACGAGGGCGAAGCCCGTTTCGAGCAGTGTTACGCCATCGACGAGGATGCTGCGGTGGCCCTCGAGCGAAAGGCGGCCTGCTGGAAAAATTGGGTGCAGCACCACACCTACGGTCAAACGCGCGATCGTGTTCAGTACGCCGTTCAGCGGTACCAGGCGCTCGCTCGGGTGCCGGCCCTCCCCACCGACGAAGCGATGATGCGGGCTGCGCCCGGCGAGGGACTTCAAGGCAGCGCGGTGGTGGCGCCGGCGCCGACCAGCGCCTTCGCGCCGCCGCCGAAGACGCTGGAGGTCGTCGCCGATGCTGGCGCCCCCGCGGCTTCCGCGGCACGGCCCGCTCCGCGGGGCCACGATCGCTCGCCCACCGCGGCATGCCTCGACGAGTGCGAGGCGACGTGGAATCGCTGCCGCGGAGAGTGCGTCAAGAAGTGCGACGAATGCGACAAGGCCGAGAAGGTGTGCACGCGCCGCTGCGTCAAGTAGCGCACGCGCGCGAAGCGCGAAGGTTGGGCTGTTGGGCGCGGGCGGCCCAACGACGCCGCCGTCAAGGGCAGCTTGGGCGGAAGTCCGGTCCGCACGGAAAAAGGCCGGCGTCGGCGTCGCTCACGGTGGGCCCCTCTTGGGCCTGGTCCGCAGTGATGGTTACCCCGTACGAGATGGCGTCGCAGGCCAAGCCGCGTCCGTCGTCGACGGCGCGCGAAGGAAGATCGGCCGCTGGACAGATGGTCTTCTTGGTCTCGCCGAGGTAGACCTCGTCGGTGCAATACCCGAAGGTCGCGAGGTAGCGCGCAAGGCCCAGGAGCAAGCCCGACGTGGGCGCGCGCGCCGCGATGATGCCTTCCTCGATTCGCAAGTGCGTGCCGACATCGACGATGCGCGCGCGGAGTTGAGCCTCCGTCCACTCGATGCGCAACGGACCCACGTGGAAGCTCAAGTCCTCAAAGCGCGCGTAGAGAATGTCGTCGGTGATGTAGGCCTCCTTCGAGGTGTTGCCCTGCGGCCGCAGCGCGTCGACGCTCCACCGATCGCTGCCGTCATTCCTGCGCAGTGGCCGCCCGCCGTCGGCGTCGAACGCCAAGCCGAGCGTAGAAGAAATGAGGCTTAGCTTGACGGCTCGGTCCTGAAATACGGGCGCGCCGCCGTCGCTCGCGAGCCGCTCGCGGCTCCAATCGTCGAGCCGAAACACGAGCCCGTAGGCGCCGTTGTCGAGGTTGAGGCTTCCTCCGATGAGGTTCTTGAGGAACGGGGCGAGCAGCGCACCGCCGCGGTTGTCGATGCCGAAGGGGCCATCGGGGGCGCAGGTGGCGCCGGGGAACGTGTTGACGCAGGTGGGCGCCGAGGGCGAGTCGCCGCAGCTTGTGCATCGGTTGTCGAGGTCGAGGCCGTCTTGCTCCGCGAAGTCGAAGCTCCGAAGCGCAAAGATGACGGGCGGCCCCGTGTTGAACAGCCCGGGACCCGTGGTCGGCACCGGCGGGACGCGTGCAGGCACGCACTCGGGGGCCGAGCCGTCGCTTGCATCGGCTCCCGGCGCCGCGTCGGCCGGTCGCGGCTCGCTGTAGCCGTCGAGCGAGTTGAGGAGCGAACAAGCGGCGAGCGCCGTCGCGGTGAGCGCAGCCACGGCGACGGGCGCGTGGCGAACGGCCCCCATCATCCCACTGCCTTGTGGGCGTTGCTGTCGGCCTTGTTTTCGCGAGCGCGGAGCGCGAGGTAGCCCTCGATGGCCTCGCGAATGATCTTGTTGGCCTCGAAGGGACCGAGGAAGTCTTCGACGACCACGCTCTTGTTCTCGAGCTTCTTGTAGTCCTCGAAGAAGCGGCGCAGCTCAAGGAGCACGTGGGGCTGAAGCTCGCGAATGTGCGAGTAGCCCTCGTACGCGGGGTCGTCCAAGTGGACCGCGATGATCTTGTCGTCGAGGCCCTTGTCGTCGCGCATCTGCATGACGCCGATGGCGCGCGCCCGCATGAGGCACATGGGAACGACCGGCTCCTGCCCGAGCACGAGCACGTCCAGCGGGTCGCCGTCGTCGCAGAACGTGCGCGGAATGAAGCCATAGTTGGCCGGGTAGTGGACGGCGCTAAAGAGCACGCGGTCGACCTTCAAGAGGCCCGTCTCTTTGTCGAGTTCGTACTTAACCTTCGAGCCCTTGGGGATCTCGATGAGCGCGGGGAAGCCGTCTTCGATGGGCTCCGCGATGGGAATGTCGTGCCACGGGTGGGTCATTCGGGGGCTCCGTCGCTCGCGTTTGATGCGCTGTCGGTTGAGGCTGCGTCGGTGCTGGCATCGGCGCCCGCATCGCCGGCCGCGTCGGCTCCTGCGTCCGCGCTGGCGTCGGCGTCGGCTGCCGCTGGGTACGCGTCGACGACAACGCGTACGAAGAACTCGGCGCAGGTGTCGTTGCCGACGCTGATGCCGGGGTTCTCTCGGTTTCCCGGATCGGCGAACTGGCGAATGACGGCGACGTTTCCCGAGGCGAGCGTGTATTGGCTCCCCGCGTTGGGATCGGCCGACGGGCTGATGAAGACGTTCACGCGCGCGATCTTCCGCTTGGGAAAGGGCGGGTAGAAATACCAGTATCGCTCGCCGGGGAAGGGAAGCCAGCTGCCTTCCGCCGGCGTCGACTCCCAGGTGTTCGCGTCGATCAGTCTTCCCTCGCCGGGGTTGCGGCCGAAGTCCGAGCCCGAGTACTCGCAGCTGCGAGCTTGGCACGCGGTCGTCGCGCTGCTCGTGGCGAAGAGCATCAAGAGCACGCCAAGGCCGCCCAGCACACCCGTCGCTCTGGGCCAATGGCGCACGATCGCGCGCGTGACGCTACGCACCCAAGAGCTCCGCGGCGCGAGACGCGTGGTACGTCAGGATGAAGTCAGCTCCGGCGCGGCGGATCGACGTGAGCACCTCCATCATGGCGCGGTCGAGGTCGATCATGCCGGAGGCGGCTGCGGCGTGGAGCATCGAATATTCGCCCGACACGTTGTAAGCGGCGAGCGGCAGCGTGGTGGCCTCGCGGACCTGGCGAAGCACGTCGAGGTAGGGCAGGGCCGGCTTCACCATGAGCATGTCGGCGCCTTCGTCTTCGTCGAGCTTCGCTTCGCGAAGGCCCTCGCGGGCATTGCCCGGGTCCATCTGGTAGCCGGCGCGATCGCCGAACTTCGGCGCGCAATCGGCAGCGTCGCGGAAGGGGCCGTAGAACGCGCTCGCGTATTTCACGGCGTAGCTCAGGATGGCGGTGTTCTCGAAGCCCGACTCGTCGAGGGCACGACGGATTCGCCCCACGCGTCCGTCCATCATGTCGCTTGGCGCGACGATGTCGGCGCCCGCCTTCGCGTGCACCACGGCCATCCGCGCGAGCACCTCGAGGGTGGCGTCGTTGTCGACCTCGACGGCGCCATTGGCCAGCGTGCGCAAGACGCCGCAGTGACCGTGATCTGTGTACTCGTCGACGCAGACGTCGGTCATGACGAGGAGCGACGGCGCCGCGGCCTTCATCTCGGCGACGGCCCGGGGGACGGGACCGTCGGGATCACATCCGCTCTCGCCGCACGCGTCCTTCGTCTTGGGTAGACCGAAGAGGATGACGCCGCCCAAGCCGCGTGAGGCGCACGTCTTGGCGACTTGAGCCGCGAGCTTGATGGGGATCTGCGAGACGCCGGGCATCGTCTCGATGGCGCGGGGCTCGTCGATGCCGGCGTGGAAGAACAGCGGGAGGACGAGGCGCTCGGGCGTGAGCGTGGTCTCGCGGACCAGGGCTCGCATGGCCGCCGACGTGCGGAGGCGTCGGGGCCGGATGGCGGGAAAACCCATGGGCAGGAAATAGCACACTGTGGCGCGGTTCTTGGTGGCCCACGCTGGGGGCTTCTTGGGCACGGGGCGCTTTTTCTTGGCCCGCCCGGTCGGCCGCACGACACCGCTTGCTCCGTGGCCCTTGGCGAGAGAACCTTACGCGCGATGCCTTCCTTCTTTGGACCGCGTCTTGCGGCGCGTCGTCGGCTGCTCGCGCTGGGCGTGCTGGCCGTCGTGCCGTCCGGCGCCCTCTTTGCGTGCGGCGCGCGCACGGCACTGACGGCGCCGGAAGAGGCCGTTGTCGCGGCCGGTGACGCGCAGGCGACCGACGTTCGTCGCGACGCTCCGCGCGACGCGGCCCTCGAGACGCTGCCGCCCATCGACGCGCGACCACGCGATTCGTCGCGCAACGACTGCCCCGACGCAGAGGCCACGTTGGTCTACGTCGTGACGGAGGCGACGGAGCTCCTGGCATTCAATCCGGCGGCGGGAACCTTTCGACGCATCGGGGCGCTCGCGTGCCCGGCACGCCGGAACTACCGGCCGTTTTCGATGGCCGTGGATCGCGCCGGCGTGGCCTACGTGCTCTACGAGGAGGAGACGACGGTGAACCCCGGGACGCAGCTGTTTCGCGTCAGCACGCTCACAGCTGCTTGCGTCGACACCGGCTTCGTGGGTGGCCAGCAAGGGTTTGCTTCCTTCGGGATGGGCTTCTCGTCAGACCAAGGGGGGCCGGCGGAGACGCTCTTCGTAGCTTCCGATAGCGACGTGAACGGGAGCGCCCTCGGTAGCATCGATACGACGAGCTTCGCGGTAACCCGCATCGGCACGTTCGAGCCTCAGATATTTCGCGCCGAGCTGACCGGCACCGGTGACGGTCGACTCTTTGCCTTCTACGACAACGGCGGCGGCAACGGTTCGGCGCCATCGTTTATTGGGGAAGTCGACAAGGCGAGCGGCAAGATCATCGCGGAGGATACGCTCGCGAGCCTTGGGCAAGGGAGCGGCTGGGCCTTCGCGTTCTGGGGCGGAGACTTCTACACGTTCACTTCGCCGACGGGCGCCGCATCGCGCGTCAATCGCTTCAACCCGACCACGAAGGCGCTCACCCAAGTCGCGACGTACCCGTCTCGCATTGTTGGCGCCGGCGTCTCGACGTGCGCGCCGTCGCGCTAGGCGTTACGAAGAGCTGAGATGCCTGACGACCTCGCCGGTGTTCGCGTCCTCGTCACCCGCGCGGCCGACCGGAGCGATGCCTTCGCGGAGCTCTTGCGGGAGCGAGGAGCGGAGCCGGTCGCGGCCCCGCTCATCGAGCTTCACGTCATCGACGTGTCGCCGGAGCTCGACGCTGCGGCCGCTTCGCTCCCGGCCTACGACTTCGTGGCGTTCACGAGCGCCGCCGCCGTGGCTCCGTTCCTT
Source organism: Myxococcales bacterium (assembly GCA_016703425.1). Lineage (NCBI taxonomy): Bacteria > Pseudomonadati > Myxococcota > Myxococcia > Myxococcales > Myxococcales bacterium. The sequence goes on along the minus strand of JADJCA010000009.1, from coordinate 159,251 downwards.
GTGGCGATGGCGAAGCGAAACGCGAGCGTCGCTCCCCATTCCAAGGTCGTGGCCGTGGGCCCAGCCACGGCCGCCGCCCTCGAGGCTGCGGGCCTGACAGTGACCGCCGTCGCCGAGGAGCATCGCGGCGAAGGCATCGTCGACGTGGTCGTTCATCAAGGCGCTCACGCGGGCATGCGGCTGCTCCTTCCGCGCGCGCGCGTCGCTCGTGAAGCGCTTCCGGAAGCACTTCGCGAAGCCGGCTTGGTCGTTGACGTCCTGCCGGTCTACGAGACGCGGACCGTGCCGCCGGCGACGCTGAAGGCGCCGCTCTTGGCTCTTTCGCGCGGCGACGTGGATGCGGTGACGTTTACCTCGGCGAGCACCGTGGACAGTTTCGTTGCCATCGCGGGCGACCGCGAGAGGGCGGCTCACCTCTTGTCGCCCTGCGTCGTGGGCAGCATCGGCCCGCTCACCACGGAAGCGGCCGCGCGCCACGGAATCCGCGTCGACGTGACCGCCGAGGTCCAGACCGCGGCGGCCTTGGCGGAGGCTTTGGGAGCGTATTTCGTGACCCGAGTCCCGCACAAATTGCGACGCCCGGCGACTTGATGGACAATGGCGAATCGTCGCGCGCCGTTCGGCACGGCCGCGTCGCCACCGCTCGCCCATGTCCCTGAGTTCCCTCCTCGTTCAACGTGAGGTCGCGACCATTCGCGATGTCGAGGAGGCGCTTGCGCGCCAGGTGCTGTACGGGGGCGATCTCGTGACGAACCTCCTCGAGTGCGCCACGGTCGACGAGAACAAGCTCGCGGAGGTGCTGGGGGAGAGCATGAACCTGCGTCCCGCTGGCGCCGGTCCCTTGCCGTCCGACGAGCAGGCGCGATCGCTCGTGCCGCGCGACGTCGCCGACAAGCGCTCGATCTTGCCCTTGTGCCTGACCGATGACGGCGAGCAGCTTGTCTTGGCCGTCGCCGAGGCTCTCAGCCCCGCGGATGAAGAGAAGCTGATGTTCGCCCTCGGCATCCCGCTCGTGCAGCGCGCGGCACCGCTGGTGCGCATCCGTGAGGCGCTCGCGCGCGACTACGGCCTCGTGGCCGACCGTCGCTTCGACCGGCTCGCACGTCGATTGCGAGGCGAGCGCGTCGAATCGATGCAGCCGCCCGCGGTGCGCACGAAGGCCAAAGAGCCCACGCCGGCGCCCAAAGCCACGATGTCGCGCTCGACCATCGCGTCGTTCCCGGCGCCGCAAGGGGTCGAGGCCATCGTGCCGCGCATCGAGCCCACGCCCCAGCCGATGCCCGTGCACCATACGCTCGCGCGCGAGGGGCCGCCGGCGGCGCGCCCGCCGCGTCGTCGCAACCGGCCGCTGACCTTCGACGCCGCGAAGCGCGAACTCGAGGCGCAGCAGGACCGCGACGGCCTGCTCGATTTGTTCTTCGATTTTTCGCGGCAATATTTCGACTATGCCGCGCTCTTCGTGGTGCACGGCGACATCGCCGAAGGGCGTGACGCCTTCGGGGCCGGCGCTACGCGCGATCGGGTCGCCGCGCTGGGCGTGCCGCTCGACATGCCGAGCGTGCTCTCGGTCGCCAAGGAGCGTGGCGTCCCCGTGGTGTCGGTGCCTCCCAACGAGGGCATCGACGGCATCTTTCTGACCGACCTCGGTCGCCCGCCGAAGGGCGAAGCCATCGTCGTTCCTCTTGTCGTTCGTCGCCGAACGGTGGCGCTCCTTTACGGCGACTCCAACGACACCGACGCTCCCATCGAGAATCCCTCCGACGTGACGACCTTCTCGCTGCTCATGGGCCAGGCCTTCGAGCGGCTCATCATGAAGAAGAAGGTCGGCAGCTCTGACCGCGCCCTCAGCACCGTTCCGCAGCCGACCCGCGAGGTGCGCGAGACGTCCGACGAAATCCGCGCGCACCGCGCTGCTCTCCTGTCGCGTGTGGTTCGCGAGGGGAGCGTGCCGCCGCCGCCGTCGCTGCCGCCGGAGCTCGATGCTCCGCGGTCGGCGCCGCCGCCGCCCGAGATGCCTCGCCACGAGACGCCAGCGTCGCCCGCTGCGACGAGCGTTCCGCCCCCGCCGGTCGACGCGCCTCCGCGGCCCGAGTCACCGACGGGGCGCATGGGCACGGACCCGCCGCCCGAGAACGTGCTCGTGGTTCGCAAGCCGGTGGGGCCACCCATCCCTCGCGAGGATCCTGTCGATCCGACTACGAGGCCGCCGGAGCAGGTCTTCGAGCCGCGTCGTTCGCAGCCGCCGGCACGTCCGTCGGGAAGGCCATCGGCGCCGCCACGCCGCAGCGCGCCGCCGCTGCCGACGCGACGGAGCGCTCCGCCGATGTCGCCCGGCCGCGAGCCACACGTCGATGTGCCTGAGGGACTTCGCGCGCCGAAGGTTCCCGAGCTGGGAGTCGAAGTCGACGACGCCGCCGCGACGCCCATGCGGTCGCCCGTCGCCGAGACGCAGGAGTTGGAACCGGGGCAGGGGGCGCCGGTGCCCGAGCCGGAGCCGTCGGGACCGTCGCGCATCGAAGCCGAGGAGCTCACGCCGCAAGCCGCTGCCAAGGTCCTCGCGGAGCTTGAGGGCGAAGAGATCGACGACGACATGATCGAGGAGAGCGTGCCGGCGTCTTTGCCGCCGCTTAGTCAGACGGTTGTGGTCGCTGCGCGTCGTCCGCCGACGGCGCGCGGCGTCACGGAAGAGTTGCCCTCCATCATGGTGGACGTTTCAGCCGAGCTTGAGGTGCTCGTCAAAGACGTTGTGGCGGGACGCAACGAAGAGCGCGCTTCGCAGGAGCTGCTCCGCCAAGGCGCTACGGCGATGCCGGCGATCATGGCGAGCTTCCCCGGCCCGATTCGCAATGACCTTCGCGGCGACGAAGAGTTCTTTCCGCCCTTCAGCACGTGCGGGACCGTGCTTCGGCTCGTCGCGGCACAACGTCGGGTGGCGCTGCCCTACATCCTTCCCCTCGTCTCGCACGAGCGCGAAGAGCTCCGGTTCTGGGCCGTGTTCTCCATCACCGAGCTCGCGTACCCCGACATCTTGCCGGCCGTCGTGCCTTGCCTCTTCGACGAGAGCGCGCGCGTTCGCAAGGCCGCGAGGCTGTCGGTGGGCGCCATGTCGCGACATCACGGCGAACAAGTCGCGCGTGACCTCGGGCGCTTCGTGCGCGACGCGCAGAACGAGCGACGCAAGCGCGTCGAGGTCATTCGTCTGCTTGAAGAGATTCGCGACGCTTTTGCGGTGCCGACCTTCATCGCGTTGCTCGACGACGCGGATCGCGAGATCTACGGTGCGGCGCTCCGCGGTCTCGAGGTGCTTTCGCGGCAGGAGCTCGGTGGCGACCCCAAGAAGTGGAAGAGCTGGTGGAACGCGCACTCGTCGATGCACCGCATCGAGTGGCTCATCGAGGCCTTGATGCACGAGTCCTTGCCGCTGCGGAAAGCCGCGAGCGACGAGCTAAAGGCCATCACAAAAGAGTATTTTGGGTATTACCCCGACGAGTCGAAGCGCGATCGTGAGAAGGCGCAGACGCGCTACCGCGATTGGTGGTCGACGGAGGGGCGCCTGAAGTTCGCGGTGCATTGAGGACTGATTTGTTCCTCGACCTCGCAGCGAGGATGGCGACGCGCCACGCTGGGCCAGGCTCGTGGCTCGCCGCTGGCACGGCGACTCTGTTGGCCCTTCTGCACTGCCAGGCCGAGGCCACGCCCCCCGAAGGCCCCTGCTCGGCGGAGCCGATGGCGGGCTTTCGTCCCCCGGAGGGCGGACGGCTTGAGTTCATTCCTGGCGAGGCAAAAGCCTTCCGCTACGACGAAGCCCGCCAGTGCGTCGTGCCCGTCTCGGCACCGCTCCCCGGCGTTTGCATGCACAATGCCGGTACCGGTGGAAGCTTCGGGACGATGTGTCTCGTGAGCCCCGCCGGGACTCTCTACTATGTGCAGTGTGCAACCGACAGCGTCCCCGTAGGAGCCGGCTGGACCGCGGCGGGTGCCATCGGGGGGCCCGTGGTGAACAACATCCGCTCGGAAGACGCCGCCCGTTGTGTGGCGGCCCGCCAGGTCATCACCGAGGTCACCGTCGACGCAGGCCACGGGCTCGTCGTGGGGCCCCTTTGCGGGCCGGACGCGGGCGGGTCCTAGCGCTTCCGCCGGGGCGAACGCCGCCGGGCAAAGCGGCCCCAAGGAGCGCGCCTCGCGATCCCGAGAGGGGGAAGCTTCCCCCGCCCCCTCCGTATAGGGAGAGGTCCGCGTGCTCTTGCGTGGGCAATCCCCCGGAGTTCCCGATGCGCGTATCCGCCGCCCTCGTCCTCTTGCCGCTCTTGTCCTTCGCTACCGGATGCGGCTTTCTGAAGAGCCTCGCCGGGCGCAACTCCGTCGACCTCACGGAGGCTGACGTGCAGACCATGAGCGTCGACATTCGCAAGGAAGCGAAGACCATCTGCCCGCGGCAACCGGTGCAGATGGCCGTCTTTGCGACCGTGCTCCCGAAGGGCGAGAAGCAGGCGAAGAGCTTCGAGACGTACGTGGGTGGCGATGAGGCCAATCGGAACGACAAGCTCGAATTTGCGGATTTTGCGTTCCACAGCGAGCTTGGGGCCTTCGATGAGCATGGGCGCTTCGCGCCGGCGCGCGATCTGCGTTTGACGCTCGACAAGGAGTTCGAGATCAAGACGGCGTTCAAGCGTCGCCCCGACAAGTTCTCGTTTCAGACCAAGTACAAGCCCGACTACTCGTGCATCAAGGCCGGCGGCGGCCACGGCAAGCCTGGCATCAGCGGTCAACGTGGCCCCTCCGGTCAGAGCGGATCGTCGGGCTCCAACGGAAGCCGCGGCGGTTCGGGCGGCAACGGCGGCCCCGGCGGCATGGGGAGCGACGGTGACCTCGGGCCCACCCTCAAGGGATTTGCGACGCTCGTGAAGACCCCCTTCTACGAGAAGGTCGTCGCGGTTCGGGTCGTCGGGGACGTCGACGACGTTCTGCTCTTTCCCGCGGACCAGCCGTTCACCCTCGCGGCGACCGGCGGCGCCGGAGGCGCTGGAGGCTCCGGCGGCTCCGGTGGCTCCGGTGGTTCGGGCGGCTCCGCGTTCATCGGCGGCGACGGCGGCAACGGTGGCACGGGTGGTCACGGCGGCTCCGGTGGCCGCGGTGGGCCCGGAGGCAACGTTGAGCTCGTCCTCGATCCCGCGTTTCCTGAGCTCGCCCAACTCATCAAGGTCGACGTGAGCGGTGGCGCTGGCGGCGCCGCCGGCAACGGTGGCTCGGCAGGGTCGGGCGGTTCGGCCGGCAGCGGCGTGGGGCAGGGGTCTCGTAGCGGTCAGCGCGGCACGTCGGGAACGGGCGGCACTCAAGGCACACCCGGCATGCGCGGCCCCGATGGTCGCGCGAGCATCGTTCAGGCGCCCGTCGCTGAGCGCTTCGCCGATCTGAGCGCCCTTACCGTGCTCTCCACGAAAGGGTCTGCGCTCGCGGGCGCTGGCGGCGGTGGCGAAGCCAAAGACGTCGCTAAGAAGGGCGCTGCCAAGAAGGGCAAGCTCGAGGACAAGAACGTCAAGAAGCCGTCGGCTTCCAAATCCGTTCGCTGAGCCGCGCGGCTCCGCCGATTCGAGGTCCGCATGCGCATTGGGCGTCGCTCGTTTCTCCTCGCCGGCACCGCTGGCGTTGGCGTGTTGGCTCTCCCGGGCCTCGCCGGTTGCGGCGCCCGAGCTCCGGTCACTCCGAACGCGCACCTCTACGGTCGCGAATGGGTGTCGGCGACCTACGAGATGTACGGGCAGAAATACGCGGGCGTGCAGAAGGGCGCCGAGGCGCGCGCTGACAAGACGTATTCGGTGCTGGGTCGTCGCGGCGTCGGCAGCCTCGATTCGTTGCAATCGCGAGCTGTTCCGTTCTTCATTCGCGCCGATGAGGGCGGCACGGGCCTGGCGGTCGATCGGCGCGTGCCCGAGCGGCTGACCTTCACGGCGAACATGTCGCAAGACGACCGCGCGGCGGCGCAAGCGGCGTGGGACAAGAATCAGTCGACGGTTCACACCGACTACGAGGAGGTTCGGCGCTTGAGTGGCGCGCTGACGGCCCTCATGAGCGAGATCCACTCGGTGCGCGTCGCCATCGAGCTCGGACGGCGCGAGCAGCTCCAGATCGTTCGGCAGATCAGCGTCCTCAAGAGCGGTGAGAAGACACCCTTCGAATTGCCGTACCAGGTGAGTCGGAAGGACTACGAAGAGGTCCTCTTGCTCCTGCTCGAGCGCCTCGACGACGACTGCGAGCGCCTCGAGCGCATCGAAGCGGCCATGGTCACGGTGGGCTTCACCGCGCGCACGACCGACGCCGGTTCGGGGAGTCTCTCGGCGAACCTTTACAAGGTGCTCCTCTCGGTGTCGCAAGACGCGAAGATGTCGGACCCACGGCCTCCGACCTTTCCGAGCGAATCGGCGCTGAAGGACGCGCTCCTCGACCGAGGGCGCACGGCCTTTGATGCGATCAAGAAGAGCCCCGCGTACCAGGAGCTCGAGCGGCAAGAGGAGGCCAAGAAGTGGGAGAGCATCGGGGCCGTGCTCTCGGCCTTCGACTCACTCGGCGTCGTCCCGCTGAAGACCTCTGCCATCTTCCAGCGCGTCCTCGGCTTCTACCGCGGCGACGGCGACTACCTCGGCTACTTGAAGACCGCCGCGTCGCTCCTCCCTCTCGGCGGCTCCCTCACCAAGAGCATCGAGTCGGCGCTCGCCACCACGGAGGAGATGCGAAAGATCACGAGTCGCGTCGCCGGGCTCACACCCGACGCTTGGCTCAAGGCGCCGGAGCGCCTCTTGAAGGCGCAAAGCGGCAAGGCCCTCGTCAACGCGGGCACCGAATACGGCCTCTCGCGCATGGGCCGGCAGCTCGCCTTCTTCAAAGACAAGCGCGAGCTCCTCGACGTCGCGCACGCGCTCTCGGACACGTCGGTCTTGTCGGGCGACGACGCCGGCGCTGTGGTGGCGAAGCTCCAAGGCCTGCGGTAACGCGCTAGCGCCTGAGGAGGCGCACGGCCGTTTCGACGTCGGTGTCGACACCTTGGGCCAAATCCGTTGGAAGCAGATCTTCCTCCAGATCGGGTCGCACGTTCTGCCCTTCGATGATCTGCCCGGCGGCGTCGGTGCAGCGCCAAGGGTCGGGGAAGAGGACGGCGCCGGGGCCATTGGCGACGCCGAGTGCCACCGCGCTCTCGCTGCCACCGTAAGCGCCCGCGCTGGGACGCCCCACGACGATGGCACTGGTGGCGAGGCGCACCACGCGGAGGAAGTAGTCGGTCGCGCTGAAGCTCAAGCCATCCGAGAGGATCGCGACCTTGCCGCGGTATTCAAACTCGTTCGATGGCGCGAAGTCGTAGTCAATGGCGCCGCCGTATTGCTGCGTGAAGGGCACGCGTGATTGGCAACGGATGGCTTTCGCGAGGGGGCGCGCTCCGGGTAACCCCGCGGCGATCGCCATGGAGACGTCGGGGTATCCGCCGCGGTTGCCGCGCACGTCAATGACGAGCCAGGGCGCCTGCTGGACCTTCTGAAATTCGACGCGGATGGCGGTGCGGAACCGCTCGAGGGAGCCGGCAACGTCGGCGGCGTCGTTGTCCGGGGGAAAGAACGACGGAATGTGGATGACGGCAGCGCCGTCGGTGCGAAGGCTCGCCTGGGCCGCGTAGCGGACGTCGCGCCCCAACGGATCGTGGCACGCGCGTGGCGGCGTGAGCCGTGCGAGCGTCTTGGACTCGGTGGCGCCATTGGCGTGCCGGATGCTCACGACGCTTCCGACGCGGACCGCCGACAAGAGCGATGTGGCCGATAGCGCGCGCCGGTGAGCCAAGCTCGGGGAGCCACCCGCGCACATCGGTTGCGCGAAGGCCGCGTCGAGCATCGCGGCGCCGCTCTTGCCGTCGACGGCCATGATCTCATCACCGCGCTCGAGTTCGAGGGGGTTGCCGGTTGCGGCCATGGAGATCACAACGTGATCGCCGAAGGGCTGAGGGCACGCATCGACGAGCGAGCTTGAGGCCATGGGTAACCCCTCTGCGCCGCACTGACTCTCGCTGCCTGGGTAAACGACCAAGTGCCCGATGGGGAAGGCGCTTACGAGCGAGCGCATGGCCAATCGGTATCCCTCTTCCAGATCGCGCCCGCCGAATGCGAGACGTTCGAGGGCGCGGTCTAGGGCGATCCGCGTGTCGACGTGCCGGTCGCCGGCGAGAGCGACGCGCCCTTCGATCTCGCGGAGCGCGCTTCGGACGAGCGACTCATAGGCTGGCGGCACGCTGCGGGCGGGCCGCTGGTCGGCGGGCCGGCCGTCGCTGGAGACGGCTCCCTGCGCGGCACTGTTGTGCTCGTGTGCCTCGACGGGCGCGCACCCGGCGCCGGACCCAGTGAGGGCGACGACCAGTGCAACGAAGCGCGCGCGGTCGAGAAGGAGGGAGTGCATGGCGTGGTCGGAGCGGAGCCGTAGTGACGTTGCAGACCACACCGCTCCGCAGTCGGTCGAGCAAGAGTGGGGCCAAGGTCCGGTCGCAGGGTTTTCCGCCTGGCACCCGTCGGGAGGATCTTCGCCGCGGCGTTGCGTCATCTCCGAGCGACAGGCGGGCATCGCCGACGCGCCGCCCTTGAGGTAAACCTTGGCGGTGGAGCTCTACATTCGGCAGTTGCTCGTGGGGCGCGACGTCGGCAAGGGCAACCTCGCTGGCGAACAGATGATGAACTTCGTTTATCTCGTCGGCGATCGGAAGGCCGGCGAATGCCTCGTGGTTGATCCCGCATGGGACATCGACGGCATCCTCGAAGTCGCGGCGAACGACGGCATGAGCGTCAAAGGCGCGCTCGTCACGCACTACCACCCCGATCACGTCGGGGGCACAATCTTCGGGATCTCGATCCCAGGCCTTGCCGGCCTGATGACGAAGAACCCGTGCCCGGTACACGTACACAAGCTCGAGGCCGATGGAGTGAAGCAGGTGACGGGCCTGTCGGAGACCGACCTGATGCGCCACGAGGGCAATGACCGCGTCCGCGTTGGTGACGTCGAAGTCGAGCTTCTCCACACGCCGGGCCACACACCGGGGTCACAATGTTTCCGAGTGCACGACGCGCTCCTGTCGGGCGACACACTGTTCCTCCAAGGTTGCGGCCGGGTTGACCTGCCTGGAGGTAGCCCCGAGGAGATGGAGCGCACCCTCGGGGAGCGCCTGTCGCGCTTGCCGGACGAGCTCGTCCTTTATCCGGGGCACGCCTATGGCGGGGCCAAGGCTTCGCTCTCCGTCGTGCGTCAGACGAACGCCCACCTGAAGGCAGCGGCTGCGCGTGTGCGTCGCCAGTGACGACCTTGCACTGAGAGGTTGTGACTGCGGTCTCACTCGTCTCGACGCTGGCCAGCCTGTGGCTAACGCGGATCGTCCTCCTCAAACTTCCGGCCGATCATCTGGTCGCGGATGCGACGGGATCAACGCAGGGGCGATTGATGCGATTTTTTCGCAACATCCTCGGCATCGTCGTCGTTCTCGTGGGCGTCGTCTTGGCCGTGCCCGGCGTTCCGGGGCAGGGCCTGCTCACCATTGCCGTGGGCCTGGTGCTGCTGGATGTGCCGGGCAAGCGAAAACTCGAGCGCAAGGTGCTCGGCCACCCGCGGGTCCTCGCGACCATCAACAAGATGCGGGCGCGTGCAAGAACGGCGCCCTTGCTCGCGCCGCCGCACGTGGAGTCCTCAAACGTGAAGGGGGCGTGACGCCGGGCTTCGCGCGCCGGCACACGTCGCGCTTCGTCTTGCTCGGGTCTGCTCTTTTTTTGGGGGAGCGCTTCAAGGAAGGCTCTCGGCAGGTCGGGAAACGCGCTTAGACTGGGAAGCGCATGTCCGCGCTCGCATTTGTGGCCACGACCATCGACGTCGATCCCGATCTCCGCATGCTCAGCTTTGGGCGCGACGAAGACGACGTCTCTCTGTCCCTTGTTGGTGGCGACGCGCCGTGCACCGTCGAGGAGGTCGAACTCTGGTTTGGCGTCGATGATGGCGAACGGGTCTCCGGCGCGCTCGAACGAGCGTCCCTGACGGACAACGAGCTCGTCCTTCGATTGACCCCCGAGGGGGCCGCCATCGTCGCCGGTGCGCGCGACGTTCACGTGACCATCGACGTCGCCGACCTGGACGTTGAGCTCGAAGCGACGCGACGTCTCTTGGGCATGCTCTTCGAAAGCGACGCGTCACGCCTCACCCTTGCGGCGCCAACAAAGAAGCCTCGCAAGAAGGCGTCAGAGCCACCGGTGCGTCGATCGCCAAGGGGCGATTCGGCGGCCGTGAAGCTGCTCACGCTGCTCACGGAGCGAGGCCTCATCGAGCTTGACGAGGGCGCGACCATCCCCGACTTGGCCGAACGCGTCACGCCGCTCTTGGGCCTCCTTCCGGAGAAGCGCGCCAAGAAATCCGTCGTCGCGCTCCTCTTCGATGACCCGTCGGTGGCCGAGGTCTTCGCCGAGGAGGACATGCTCTTCGCCATCGTCCACGAGTTCCTCGGCTGAGGACCTCGTGGCCTGGGCGTGCTCGCGCGCTACTTGGTCGTGACCGTGTACTTGAGGTTCTTCGGCAGGTCCGGCGGGTTGGTCTCCGAGTCGTCGAGCAGCCGGCGGTAGTAGTAGAGCTCCTTGATGCTCCCGTCGGCGATCTTCACGAGGATGTAGACGTACGGTGAGACCTCGTTGTCGTAGAACTCCCACGTGCCCGCCGACGGGTGCGTGACCTGCAGCGTCAGGTTGGTGTCGGCGGGGAAGTCGGCGGCATTGCCGCCCGTCACGCTCGTGGCTTGGTTGTTCCACCTAGCCGTTGTGGAGGCTTGGGTCACGTCACCGAAGGTGTCGATCTTGAAGCTCCAATTGACTGTCGCCGCGCTGTTGACGCCGTTCAAGCCGGTCTGCTCGGTGACGAACGTGCCCTGAATCGACGCGACCTTGGTGAGGTCGAACGCCGGCGCGGCAGCGTCGGTGGAGCTGGTGCCGCTGTCGCTGCCGGGAACCGCGGGACCGGGCTGCTGAACGCTGACACCGCCGCCATCGCCGGAGGAGCTGCCCCCGTCACTCTTCACGGGAGGGTCTTCGTCCACGGGCTCGGCCTTCGAACAAGCGGGAGCGAGAGCCGCGGCCTCAGCAGTCAGCGTAAGGACGGACATGGAGCCAAAGAATTTCCGCATCGGCCTAGTCTATGGGGACCTTTGCGCCTGTCGAGAGCGGCGAACGCCGTGCCAGTGAAATTCCACCGCCGCGCGCGAGCCGACCGCGACTCCCGGCTTGGGTCCGCCTGACGCCCCTCGTCAACGAGTTGACGCGCGCGGTCGTGTCGCCCAGGTCATCGCCGAGAAATCTCGCTGTCCCGTGTGGCCAGCACGGCGGGCATTGGCGTTGCTTCCTGGTCGTCATGGCCCGCTTCGCAGCACGCTCCTGGTCTTCCCGTCCCGCCGCTGAGGTTCCCGACGACTATCCGTCCACGACGCGTCTCCGCGTCTCGGGGCCCGTCGCCGCGGAGCCCGAGTGGTCGGATCCCTGCGAAGACCTGCGCGTGGCGGCCGACCGCTTTCGCGCGGGCGACTTTCATTCCGCGCTCCTCGCCGCGATGCGCGCCCTCGACGCGCAGCCCGTCCCTCTCCTCAGGGCCTCGGCGACCTACCTCGCGAGCGCCAACCTCACGACGCGCGAGCGCATGCTGATCGCCCTCATCGACGACGTGACGCCGCTCGAGTCGCTCTTCGAATCGTGCGGTCTCGGCATGCTCGAGGGCATCGACTCCATGTGCGAGCTGCTCGACTTGGGCATCTGCACGTTCGACCCCGACGAACTCGACGACGATCTCGAAACGCTGCCGGGCGTCGCCGAGTAAACCCAGAGCTCAGCCGCAGCCCACTTGCGTTACCGTTCGTGAGTGAGCGCGGCCCGTCTGCTCGACGCCATCCTGCGCGTCGTCTTCTTCGCCGGTGCACCGGTGGTGCTGGTGCGTCTCGCCACGTTGGTACCGATCACGGGTACGCTCGTGGACGTCGCGCTCGCGCTCGCGCTGCTCCTCGCCGGCGAGCGGGTCAGGCCGCACGCCGAGCGCCACCGAGCGCTGCGATTCGTGTTCGGAACAGCGTTCGCGTTCGACGCGCACTACCAAGAGCACCCGCCAAAGCCGTTCCTCTACTACGTCTTCTACCCGCTGCTGTTTCCCTATTGGCTGACGAATCGCGCGGCGCGGCGTGAGTTCCTGCTCTTCAAGGGCTACACGCTCCTCTCGCTCGGCGTCCTTGTGGCGACGAACCTCTACGACTTCATCTTCCGGTTTCAGCCGGAGCTGGGGCTCCGCGAGTTCGTGCGGCCCTTCGTCACCGGCTTGCTCATCGAGTCGGTCGCCGTGCTGGCGCTCTTAATGCCGCTCGTCACGACGGCCTACGCGCTGCATCGGGCCAAGGATCGGCGCCTGCTGTCCACCCTGCTCGCGCTTGGCGCGCTCTCGAGCGCCTTTGGCATTGGGCGCCTCGTGGTTCGACACGCGCCCATTGTCTCCTTGGCAACGCGGGAACGCCTCGCGATGCGGACGGCGAAGCGGCGACCGTTGGCGATCAACGCCATGGCCGAGGGACTCCGTCGCGCGCGCGCCGCCCAGCACGACCGACCCGCAGCGCTGGCGAGCGATGGCGCCGCGGCCGGCGCGCCCGTTGACGCCGCGCGAGAGGGACTCGGCACGTTCTACCGCAGCGATGAAGCCAAGGCTTTCGAGCTCTGGATGTCGGGTGAGCGCGTGCCGCAGCTCGTCGTGCTCTTTGCGGAGGGTCGCACCGATCGGCCGCCCATCTGGCTCGGCATGCGCGCCGATGGCAGCACCGTGGGCGACGCGCGCCAGCTCCCGCGGCCGGCGCGGCGCGCGATGAAAGAGGTTGGGCAATTTTAGGCGCGACCCGCCTCGCCATTCGAGATCCCAAGTCGCGCCTTGGCGGCCCAGCCATCGAGAAAACCCATGGGTTTCAGCTTGGCATGGTCGGTGAATGTACGACATTCACTATGAAGACTTTCTTGGCAGCCCTCCCGCTCTTCTCGCTCCTCCTCGCCGCCTGCGGTGGCGACCCGGCCGATGACACGGCAGCCAAAAAGAAGAAGCTGGCGGGCGACGACGCCTCCACGAGCGGCGAGCTCCTGGCGGACGAAGGGATTCCCTCCACCACGACGACGGCGTCCGCGACGGCCGAAGATGCGGGCGTAGCGTCGCCAGTGCCCACCGCTGCCGATGCGGGAACGGTCGGCCTCGACGCATCTCTCCCCACGGTTGATGCGGGGGTCCCTCTCGGACTGGCGTGCAAGGCGCTTGGCCGATGCTGCGCTCAGGTAACGTCGTGCGATGGCGAGTTCATGGCTTGCTCGCGCGTCTACATGCAAGACGACCCTGCCATCTGCCAGACCGTTCTGAAGTGGTACGACGAGGTTGGCTGCGGCCACTCGGTCTACCAGCGCATGACGCTTCCGGGCTTCGCCGGGTGCCCGTCTCCGTATGGCGGCGGCAGCGGCGGCGGCGGATGGCGCGGCAACATCCCCTGAGGCGACGGAAACGCGCTATCTGGCTCTCATGGCCACTGCGTTCGTCACTGGCGGGACCGGCTTCGTTGGTCTCAACGTCATCGATCAGCTGCTTCTCGGAGGCCACCGTGTCGTCGCGCTTCACCGTCCGACGTCGGACGTGAAGCGCCTCAAGGAGCGCAAAGTCGAGCTGGTGGTAGGTGCCATCACCGACCGCGCTTCCCTCGACAAGGCCATCCCCGATGCCTGCGACTATGTCATTCACATCGCTGGCAACACGAGCACGTGGTCTGGCGACCGCGCCGTGCAAACGCGCGACAACGTGGACGGGACCCGCAACGTGGTCGACGCAGCGCTCGCCAAGAAGGTGCAGCGCATGGTGCATACCTCGAGCGTCGCGGCCTACGGCGCTCACGAGAACGCACCCATCGATGAGTCGGCGCCGCAGCGCGGGAAAGAGTCACCGGTCAACTACGAGCGCACCAAGTGCCTCGCCGAGGAAGAGGTCCGCGCCGGCATCGCACGGGGCCTCGACGCGGTGATCTTGAACCCCGGTCATGTCATCGGCCGGTTCGACGCTCACAACTGGGCGCGCTCCTTCTTGTTGGTGCACAAGGGGCGCCTACCAGGCATTCCCCCCGGCGTCGGCAGCTTCGCCGACGGCGATGAGGTCGCGAAGGCGCACGTGACCGCGCTCACGAAGGGGCGGACCGGCGAGAACTACTTCTTGGGTGGCATCGACGCGACCTACGTCGAGATGTTCGCCATCATCGGGCGGCTCCTCGGCAAGAAGGTCCCGACCAAGGCGGCGCCCTTGTGGCTCCTCTCCGTGGCGGCGTCGGTGATGCAGTTCGGCTCGACCTTCACGGGGCGCGCGCCCGACTTCACGCCCGAGCTCGTGTACCTCTTGAAGCATCCGCTCACCATCAAGAACGACAAGGCCGTCCGTGAGCTCGACTACAAGATCGTGCCGCTCGAGACCATGCTGACGAAGTGCCACGAATGGCTCAGGGCCGAGGGCCTCCTCGGATGAGGTCTTGCGCTGTCAATGAAGGCGCGTGACGTTGCGCCAGCGCGGCGGCGGGAGCGTGAAGCGGGTGACTCGCGGCTCAGAACGACTTGGCAAGAGGTACTTCCACGCGAGATCGATGTAGCCGCGGGAGCCGGCCTCGCCTTGCGGAATGCCCGTTTTGCTGACGAAGCCCCAAGAATTCTTTACGCGCAGGAATTGGATCCTGCTCCCCGCATCCAAGGCTTGGTCGAGGAGTTCCTGCCGCCGCTCGACCCTGCCGGCAGGCAGCGTCTTGCCGCTCGAGAGCGCGATCTCGTAGTCGTCGACAAGCGACTCGTGGTAGCCGAGCTCGGAATCGGTCAGCTTGATCCGCGCCGAGAGGAACGAGCCGTCGTCGGGCGAGCGATAGTCGCGGTCGACGACCCAGGCAATGGGAACGGGGAACCCAGCGTTGAGCGTCTCCTTGAGCCGAAGAACCGTGTCCTCGAGCGCCTCGTCGACGCCGACGACAGTGTCGGCCCATGCGTAGGGGCCCTCGTGGCTCACGAGCTCGTCGCCTCCGATGGGTTTGCCGATGGCGTCTGCCAGCGTGATGACGCGAGAGCCGTCTTTGCCGACGCGAATCTCTGAAGGTGCCGTGATGCTCGGCGGCAAGTCGGCACCGTCGGGTATCGTGCGCGACAGATCGTCGCCAAAGGCGCGTGTCATCGCGCTCTTGACCTGCGGTGGCACACGAAATGCGCGGTCGAGCACGGTCCGCACGCGCTCACGCGTGCGCGCTCGCTCGGTGTCGAGGGCTCCACCGGGCGACAGCTCGGCCTCGATCTCGCGCTTGGCGCGGGCTGTGTCGTCGGTCGTCACGCCGAAGTCGGCCTCGCTCATCAGGCCATAGCGTCGCATAAGCTCCAGCGCCTCTCCCGCGTAGCCACCGGTCGCGATTCGGATCGACGGCTCGCTGTCGTCGTCGCTCTCGACGAGGCGCCCCATGCGAATGGCGCGCATCCACGAGTGATAGGTCAGGTACGCCTCCGACACGTTGCTCGCGACGCCACCTTCCCCATAGGCCAGGGACTCCACCCAAGCGGAGGTCGCGAAGATCCAACAGTTGCCGACTTGCTGCCGTTTTACGGCGGTTTGCGGAATGTCGGTGAGCGCGCCTTGCACCTCGCCGTCGCTGGAGGCCGGCGCACACGCGACCGCGAAACACGCCGCGATGGGCAAGAGGGAACGCATGAGAGCCCCGCTCGCAGGCGTCATGCCAGGCGCGAAGTCCGGAAAATTCGCGCCTCGGTGCTCGCCGAGTGCACGTCGCGTGCAAACGGGGCTGCGCGTCCGAGGCACCGAGGCGGGGTAGGAGCCGTCAGCTCGGGAGCGTGTAGCTCGCGAACTGCTCCCGCAGCTTGGTCTTGAGCACCTTGCCCGTCGCGCCGAGAGGGATCGCGTCGATGAACTGGACGTCGTTCGGCATCCACCACTTGGGGATCTTGCCCTCGTAGAAGGCGAGCAGCGCGTCCTTGGTGACCTCGTGCCCCGGGCGCTTGGCCACGACGAGCAGCGGGCGCTCGTCCCACTTTGGGTGCGCCACGCCAATGACCGCCGCCTGGGCGACGGCCGGGTGCGCCATGGCGATGTTCTCGAGATCGATGGTGCTGATCCACTCGCCGCCGGACTTGATGACGTCCTTCGTGCGGTCGGTGATCTGCATGTAGCCGTCGGCGTTGATGGTCGCGACGTCGCCGGTGGGGAACCACCCAACGCCGTCCTCGTCGTAGTGGAGCGGATCGCCTCCTTCACCGCGGAAGTACTCTTTCATGACCCAAGCGCCGCGCACCCACAGATGACCGAAGGTCTTGCCGTCCCACGGGAGGGCCACGCCTTCGTCGTCGACGATCTTCATGTCGACGCCGAAGATCGAGTGCCCCTGCTTCTCGAGGAGCTTGTCTTGCTCTTCCTTGGGCAGCGCCGCGTGCTTGTTTTGAAGTTTGCAAAGCGTGCCGAGCGGCGACATCTCGGTCATGCCCCACGCGTGAATGACCTCGACGCCGAACTCCTCGCGAAACGCGCGGAGCATCGACGGCGGGCATGCGGCGCCGCCCACCACGGTGCGCCGGAACGTCGTAAACGTGAGTTTATGCTCGCGGACGTGGTTCAAAAGGCCTAGCCACACGGTGGGCACGCCGGCGGAGAAGGTGACCTTCTCCGACTCCATGAGCTCGTAGACCGATTTGCCATCGAGCGCGGGGCCGGCGAACACGAGCTTCGCGCCCACGAGCGGCGCGCTGTAAGGTAGGCCCCAGGCGTTGACGTGGAACATGGGGACGATGGGGAGGATCGAGTCCTTGGCCGACGCCGCCATCGCGTCAGGGAGCGCCGCCGCGTAGGCGTGAAGGACGCTCGAGCGATGCGAGTAGAGCGCACCCTTCGGGTGCCCCGTGGTGCCGGAGGTGTAGCAGAGGCCACAAGCGGAGTTCTCGTCGAGCGCGGGCCACCGGTACGACGCGGCGCCCTCCTCGAGGAGCGTCTCGTAGCAGAGTAGGCGCGGCACCTTGTCGGTCTTCGGCATGTGCTCTGGCCCACACATCGCGACGAAGGCCTTCACCTTCGGGCAATGGGGCGCGATGGCCTCGATGAGCGGAAGGAAGGTGAGATCGAAAGCGAGCATGAGGTCTTCCGCATGGTTGACGATCCACGCCAGTTGCTCTGGAGGCAGCCGCGGGTTGAGCGTATGAACGACGCCGCCGCCGCCGCCGATGGCGTAGTAGAGCTCGAGGTGCCGGTAGCCGTTCCACGCGAGCGTCGCGATGCGGTCTCCTGGGCCCATGCCGCGCTTGGTGAGCGCGTCGGCGAGGCGGCGCGAACGAAGCTCGCACTCGCCATAGGTCGTTCGGTGGACGTCGCCTTCGACGCGGCGCGACACGATCTCGGCGTCTCCATGATGTCGAGCGGCGTGCCGCAAGAGCGAGGAAACGAGCAGCGGCATGTCCATCATCAGCGCTTTCATGAGACCTACTTTCGGAGCGGGGCGCCCGCCACGGCGTCGGGAACGTAGCGGAAGCGCGAGAAGGCCGAAACGGGGGCCGAAGGGCGCGGTATGCTCCGCCGTTATGTCCAAGCTCCAAGGACGTCGTGCACGATGGCTGGTGTCGCTTGCGCCCTTCGTTGCCGCTTGCGGTGGCGGCGGCGCCTTTCCTCTCACCCTCGAGGTGAAGGACGGCCTCGTGACCGAGGGCCGTCGACCCGACGAGCTCGTGCTCCTCGTGAAGACCGTTCCCGGTGCCGAGCTGACCTTTGAAGGGCAGACGCGCGCCGTGGGGGACAAGGCCAGCGAGTCGTTTGCCGTACCGAAGGCGGGGCTCAAGCTCGGCAAGAACACCTTGGCCGTCTCCGGCAAGCGCGGCGTCTTCCTTAGCAAGGAGGACGCGAAGGCGGAGGTGTCGTGGGAGGGCTCGGCGAAGTCGTTCGTGCGATTCGTCCCCACCGGGGGCGACGGCGCGCTGGGCTCGCTCTCCTGTGGAGGTGCCATGTGCGGCGGCACGGCCTTCAAGATTGGGAAGAACGGACGCGTGGCGCTCGACGTCGAGTCCTTCGTGCCAGGTTGGATCACCATGGGCGGCCGACGCGAGAGCGTGACCGCCAGCGGCAAGAAGGGTTTCGAGATCGATGTCACGGGGGCGCTAGGTGGTCTCCTCCTCTCGCAGCGCGACGCGCTCGTGACGCCAATCCTCTTCGAGGTTGGCTCCGACAAGGCCAACGAGACACTCACGTTGACGGGCCCCGTGCTGATGGAGCTCTTGGCGACCGAGCTTGCGCGCGTCAGCACCGCGCCGGTGGCCTTCGCAAAGGAGAGTCCCGCGCCTACGTCAGCCGTGCCGCGCGGCGTCGCGGTCATCGGCGTCCCGGGTCAGAAGCTCCTCGTCGTTGGGAAACCCGTGAAGGTCGAAGATCTCGACTGGGTCGCCGTCGCCAAGCCCGCCGAGCGCTTCTTCTCGTGCGGCGGGGCTTCGAAGAGCGCCAACGGCATCGAGTACCTCGACCTCGAGGTCTCCGTGTTTGAGCGGCGTACCGCTCGGAAGCTTCATGAGAAGAAGCTCATGGCCGATCGCGTCGCGTGCCCGAACACTCCCATCGCCGGCGCCATCAAGGCCAACGTTCGCGAAGCCGACATCACCCGCGCTGTGACGGAGTTCATGACGCCGCAGCCGATGCGGAAGGTGACGCTCTCGCAATAGGGCGGCCCGCGCTGATGAGCATGCTCGATGTCGTTCGCAAGGCGTGCCTGCCGGCCGTCTGGTCGCAGGGGGCCAAGCTCGCCCGCGAAGGCTCGGTGCAGGGCACCGCGACCGCTGGCGAGTTTCGCGTCCGCGCGCCAGGCTTTGCGCTCGCGCTCACCGTGACGCTCTATCCCGACGACGAGGAGTGGTCTTGCGATTGCGCCGGAAAGGTCGACCCCTGCGCACACGTCGCGGCGGCTGCCATCGCCGACGCACAAGGGACCGCCACGTCCGCCGACGCCGGAAGCGCCGCCGGAGTCTCTGCTCCGGCCGCCGGTCGCGTCGCCTATCGCCTCAGCGTCAAGGAGCGACGGCTCACCGTGTCGCGCTTTCTCGTCGACCGAGGCGGCACGGCGAACAAGCTCGTGGGCTCGCTCAGCACGATGGTCGCGCGGGGAAAGCTTCCTCCGGGCCTCGAGCCCACGCACGACGATCTGCGGCTCGACCGCGTCTTCGGCGAGACGACCCGCGAGGACGTGCCACTCGTGCACCTCAAGAACGTCCTTGAGGCCCTCGCGGCGGCGTCCGATGTCTCGTTCGAAGGCGCTCCCGTTCGAACCAGCGGCGAGACGGTGGCGCCGCGCGCGACCGTCGTCGACGATGGCGCAGGCTTCGTCGTCCGCATCGAACGGGACCCTGCCATCGAGGCCGTCGTGGCCATGGGCGTCGTTCGGGTCGCCGGAGTGTTCCGCCCCATTGCTGAGGGCGACCTCACCGGCGAGTGGCTTGAGCGGTTGCCGCTCTCCAAGCGCGCCAAGGGGCCCGCCGAGCTCGCGGAGATCCTCCCGCAACTCGAGCGCACGATGCTCGTCGACGTGCAGACCAAGCGCGTGGCGCGTACCGACAAGCGCCTTCGGCCTCGCGTGATCCTCGATCTTGGCGATCACGGCCACGCGCTGAGCGTGCTGCCGCTGCTCGTGTACGGCGACCCGCCGGTGGCGCGCGTCGATGGCGACGTGTTGACGTTGTTCGGCAACGTCGTGCCTGACCGTCGGCCCGAAGAAGAGCATGACTTGGCGCTCCGCCTGAAGGAGCAGCTCAACCTCGTCTTCGGCCGGCGCGTGAACTACGACGGCGCAGACGCCATTCGCATGGGTGGCCTCGTCCGCAAGTTTCAAGGGGCCGAGGCCAGCGAGCAAGGAAGCGTCGCGCTTGTGCCGCGCGTGGTGGTACAGGGCGACACCTTCGACGTGTCCTTCGAGGTCGAAGGCGCGGAGCCGCGGGGGCGGGCTCACTCCGTGGACGCGCAGGCGGTGCTCCGCGCCTACCGCGACGGGCTCGAGCTCGTGCCCATCGGGGGCGGAGCCTGGGCCGCCTTGCCGCGCGACTTCTTGGCCAAACACGCCTCGCGCATCGCGGATCTGCTCGCGGCGCGGGACGCTGAGAAGCGCGTTCGCACGGCTGCGCTTCCCGAGCTCGGCGCCCTCTGCCAAGCGCTCGACATGCCACCGCCGCCGGAGCTCGCTCGCCTCGCACCGCTGTTCGCTGGCGGCGGTGCCATTCCTCGCGCGACGCTTCCGAAAGACCTGAACGCCGAGTTGCGCGACTACCAGCAGACGGGCATCGATTGGCTCTGCTTCTTGCGCGACGCGGGGCTCGGCGCGCTGCTCGCCGACGACATGGGCCTCGGCAAGACCGTACAGACCATCGCCGCGCTCAAGGGGCGCATCCTCGTCGTTTGTCCCAAGAGCGTCGTCTACAACTGGGCCGACGAGCTAACGCGGTTTCGGCCGTCCTTGAGGGTGGGCATCTACCACGGGCAGAAGCGCGAACTCGACGCGTCCTTCGACGTGATGTTGACGACGTACGCCGTCGTGCGGCTCGACATCGACGAACTCGAGAAGGTGCCCTTCGACATGGTGGTCCTCGACGAGGCCCAGGCCATCAAGAACGAGTCGAGCCAAACGGCGCGGGCGGCGTTTCGGTTGCGAGGCGCGTTCCGCGTGGCCTTGAGCGGCACGCCGGTGGAGAACCGCTTGGAGGAGCTTTGGAGCCTGATGCACTTTGCCAATCCGGGGCTCCTCGGGGGCCGGGCTGACTTTCAAGATCGCATCGCGGGTCCCGTCGCGGCCGGCGACCAAGGTGCGGCCGAGCGGCTTCGCACGAAGATTCGCCCCTTCGTGATGCGCCGGCTGAAGAAGGACGTGCTGAAGGAGCTTCCGCCGCGCACCGAGGTCGTCTTGCACGTCGAGCTCGATGCGGAAGAGCGCAGTGTCTACGACGCCGTCCGCGCGGCTACCAAGCGCGACGTCGTGGAGCGACTCGCAAAGGAGGGCGGGGGTGGCGTGCTGCAGGCGCTCGAAGCGCTTTTGCGCTTGCGGCAAGCGTCGTGTCACTCGGCTCTGGTCCCGGGGCAAAAGGCCGATGGCTCCTCCAAGATCGAGCGCCTTATGGAGGCGCTCTCGGAGGCGGCGGCGGACGGGCACAAGGCGCTCGTGTTTTCTCAGTGGACCAGCTTCTTGGACCTCGTTGAACCGCACCTCACCAAGGCCGGCATCGCCTTCGGACGGCTCGACGGCCAGACGCGTGATCGCGGCGAGGTCGTGGCGACCTTTCAAAGCGAGGGCGGACCGCCGGTCTTGCTTGTGTCGCTGAAAGCTGGCGGCACGGGCCTCAACCTTACGGCCGCCGACCACGTCTTCTTGCTCGACCCGTGGTGGAACCCCGCCGTCGAAGATCAGGCGGCGGACCGTGCGCATCGCATCGGTCAGGACCGGCCCGTCATGGTGTACCGACTCGTGGCCAAGGACACCGTCGAGGAGCGCATGCTCTCGCTCATGGAGAAGAAGCGGGCCCTCGCCGGTGCGGCCCTCAGCGGCGCCGAAGCGCGCGGCGTGGTCACGAAAGACGACTTGCTTGCGTTGCTCGATTGAGGTCGCTCGTCAACGCGTTCGCACGAACGGTGCGCGTAGCGGCCCACCCCTCATCCTGGGGTTGCCGTCGTCGTCGCCCGGCGCCGGCGGCGGCGTGAAGGGGAAGCCGCGTCGGAACCAGTCGATGCGGTTGATCGTGTCTTGTTGCTCTTGTTGCGCGCGCCGCGCCGCGTCGGCGTCGTAGGAGCGCACCTCCTGGCCACCGTTGCGACGGTTCTCGTCGAGGGCGCGTTGTTGCGCGACGTATTCCTCCTGGCGCTCCGTGAAGCGTCGCACCGCGTCGTCCCGCGTAGCTCCGGGGTTCGTCTGCCGGAGCTGCGCCAGCTCGTCGTCGACGAGCAGCTCCCGCACGCGGTCGACGCCTTCAGGGTTGAGTCGACCCAAGGGGTCGAAATGTCGATCGTCGAGCCGCGGAGAGTCCGTGACGGCGGCGGCGGCCAGAGCGGGGTCAGGTGTCGGGGGCTCCGCCGGGTTTTCGACCGGACTGTTGCCGTCGGGCCGCAAGCTCTCCTCGCCCGCGGGGGACTCGGTCTGGCGCGTCGGCTCTTGGGGGTGAGCCGGCTCTTCCGCGTCGTAGGCAGGTGCGCCTCGCGCTGGTTCGTTCCCGTAGGGAGAATCCAAAGGTGGCGTGTCCTCGGTGGCGAACGGAAGTTCTCCGGTGCCCGGACCGGCTCCGGCACCGGCGTCGTCGCCGGGATCGAGCGGCGGTTCCTCTGGGCCTTCCGGGGCTGTCGGGAAAGACTCCTCCTCAGCGCCGCCGGCGACGAAGTCCAGGGCGTCCGCATCGATACCGGCGAAGTGGCAAGGGGCAGCGAGAGTACGGGTCATGAGAACCTCCTTCGCGAAGCGCTGCAGGGGACGGGCCATCGACACCTGTTCTTGATGGCACAACGTGCTGTTTCCCCGCGAACAACGACCGCCCGCCAAGCTCGCAAGGACTCGACGAGCGCGCCTCGGCGGCCTACACAGACGCCGAGCCTGTGGCGATCTTGGCGTCGCCCGGCGGGTGACGAAGGGCTGCTACCAACCGACGCAGGTCGCGCGCAGGGAGCCGCTCGGCGCTGATTGATGGTCGTCGAAGACGTAGAGCGCGCCGTCCTTGTCGATGGCGATGGCCTCGAGGTTGGGCAAGACGCCGATGGGGAGCTGCGTGAGCGCACCCGTCGCTTCGTCGACGCGGTAGGAGCGGTTGAGGTTCCCGACGTTGGTCGTCACGACGAGCACGTCGTCGCCGGGGCCCCCGCCGGCACCGAACGCGCAGTCGCTGAGCACGTCGGCACCGAGCGTCAACGGAATCGGCGTCACCGCCGAGTCCACGGACATCACACCGGCGGCGTCGAGCTTCACGCAATACAGCTTCGCTTCCTTCTTGCTGGCGGCGTAGCCGTCGCAGGCGTGGGTGCCGCGCGTCGCTCGAAGGCAGAGGCCTTCGTAGTCTTTGCCGCAGTTCACCCCCATGAGGTCGGCGCACGCGTACGGCGAAGCGCCGAGCGCATAGGCGTTCTGATCGCGCGTGAGGCCTCCCGTGCCATTGGGGCTAAAGCGCCGCACGGCGCCGGAGGAGGTCAACGTGTAGAGGTGACCGTCGCGCCAAGCGGCGCCTTCGAGGTCGTCACTGGCGGTCGTGTCGAGCGGCAGCGTGAGCGAGCGCGTGGTCTTCGACGGGAGAGCGACGAGGAGCGCCTCGCCGGTGTGACCCGAGTCGGCGACGACGAAGAGCTCGCGAACGCCGGCGCTGAGCTCCACCTCGGTGGCCGCCGAAGCCTCAGGAATGGCGAGCGTCAGCGGAAAAGAGCCGTCGCCGGTGCACGTGAACGGGGGCTTCGTCGCATCGAGCTTGGCGTCGCCGGCGCCCGCCTCGAGGCCTGCGCCCGAGTCGTCCTTCGCCGACGCGGCGTCTCGCGCGCTCGCGTCGCTGGTCACAGGACTCGCGGCATCGAGCCGCCCCGCGTCGTTGCCTCCGGGCGGCGCGTCGGAGGAGGTCGCGCCCGACGGCTCGCTGGAGCACCCAAAGAAGGCGCCGCCGGCGAGGGCGAGCACAGAGACAATGCGTCGATGAAGCACCGGGTGGCGTTATGGAACGCTTCAGGCCGCTGGGAAAGTGGCCTTCATCGACGGCCGCTCGGAGAAGCGCTCGAAGAACGCAGTGAGCTGCGGCCTGCCCTTGCGAATGTCGCCGATGGGCTTTCGGAACTCGAACCAACCGAAGGTCACCGCGGCGCAGATCTGCCCGAGATCGATCTCGGTCGTGGAGAAGTTGGCGACCTCGAGTTCGAGGGCGTCGAGACCGAGCTTGGCCTTTTCGGTCTGTCCCTTGATCCAGCCGTCCCAGCGAAGGGCCTCGGGCCGTTCGACGTGCTCGTAGCGAACGAGGATGCCAGCATCGAGGATGCCATCGCAGAGGGCCTGCTGGCGCAAGACGCGGAAGCGGGAAGGGCCGTGGTCGGGCACGAGGCGCCGCGGCGCGAGCGAGTCGAGGTACTCGCAGATCACGGGCGAGTCGTAGAGAGCCTCGCCGCGCTCGTCGATGAGCGCGGGGATCTTGGAGAGCGGGTTCGACTTGGCGAGGTCTCCATCGGCCTTCGTGGGGCTAGGCCGAAGGAACACCGTCTCGATGCGTCCCGCGAGCCCCAGCTCGTGAGCGGCGACGAGGACCTTGCGAACGAAAGGAGACGAGGCCGTATGGTAGAGGCGCATGGCGCGGACTATGGGCCGGGGGCGAGCGGAGCTCAAGCGACGCCTCGAACCACGGCGACGTGCGCGCGAAAGCTACGACGCTGGCGTCCACGTCGCGCGGTCCGCTTCGGCCTGCGTACCTGAGACGATGTTCTTCACCTCGTCGGGCTGGCCGGCCCGACCGGGGAACCACACGAAGCTGATCCCAAGCTGACTGGCCGACTTGATCTGCTTGCCGTAGGCGGCCGACGAGTCGGAGACCAAGGTCGCGATGCCGCGCGCGCGGAGCGCATCGGCGACGTCTTCGGAGAGGGCGCGTTCTTCCTCCGAGTGGAGCGCGACGACGACCGCGGCCGGCGTCTTCTTCGTGGCCTTGATGAGGCCAAGGTGCTCGGCGTAGCCCATGATGCGGCTGATTCCGAGGGAGACGCCGACGCCCGGCAAGGGCTGCTTGCCGTCGCTTGCGAGGTTGTCGTAGCGGCCGCCGGAGCAGACCGCGCCGAGTTCCGGGTGGTC
This sequence comes from Myxococcales bacterium, assembly GCA_016703425.1. NCBI lineage: Bacteria > Pseudomonadati > Myxococcota > Myxococcia > Myxococcales > Myxococcales bacterium. Next base: position 134,374 of record JADJCA010000009.1, on the reverse strand, counting down.
CTCGAAGACGCCTTCGACGACGGTGCCCGTGTAGTAGTCGAGCCCGCGCGCGATATGCAGCGCGCCGACGACGGAGCCCGCGGCCGAGCCCTTGCTCGCCGCGTCGATGACACGACCGAGCTCGCTCATGCCCTCATCGAGGAGAGGGTGGGTGACGCCAAGCGCGCGCACCTTGTCCATGTCGGTCGATCCGTGGAGCTCGAGCTTCGAGATGCCGATGCAGGCCGTCGCTTGCTCGGAAGTGAGGCCCCCTTGAACGAGCAACGCATGGACCTTCTCGGGGCCGATCTTGCCGAGCTTGTCGATGACTCGGAGCGTGGGCGCGATGGCCTCGACGCCGAGGCCTCGGTAGAAGCCCTCGAGGAGCTTGCGGTTGTTGAGCAGCAGCTTGACGCGCGGGATCGGCAGGGCGCTCGACTGGATGCGGTCGAGGGTGCGCCGGAGGAGGCGCACCAGCTCGATGTCGAAGCGAAGGTCGAGGGCGCCTTGCACGATGACATCGGCGTCGGCCTGGATGAACTCGCGGAAGCGCCCCAGCTGCGGCCGTTCGCCGCGCCACGCCGGCTGGACTTGGTAGCGACGAAACGGAAACGTGAGCTCGCCGCGCCGCTCGCTGACGTAGCGCGCGAAGGGGACCGTGAGGTCGTAGTGGAGGCCCATCTTCGTGTCGGAGGTGCCGCCACGTTCCGGCGCCGCAAGCCGGTGAACGCCGTAGATCTCCTTGTCGGTCTCGCCGCCCTGCCCGACGAGGGCATCGAGCGGTTCGAGGCTCCGCGTCATGAGCGGCGTGAAGCCGTGCAGCTCGAACTCGCGGCGGACGATGCCGATCAGTTCTTGCTGCACGAGCTCCACCTGGGGGAGCCACTCGGGAAAGCCGCTGAGCGCGCCGGCCATCTCAGTACGCCTTCGAGAAGACGGCTCGACCGGCGCTCGGCTTGCCGGTGAAGATGCAAGTGCCCGGCTCGTCGCACTCGGGCAGGACGCCCTTCATGGGCAGGCAGCGGATGGTCACCTTCAGATCTTCTTTGATTTTCGCCTCGAGCTCCTTGGAGCCGTCCCAGTGGGCCAGCGCGAAGCCGCCATGGATCTCGGGCTTGTCGGCGTTCTTCGGCGTGAACATCGCGTAGAACTCCTCCTTCGAGGAGACGATCTTCGTGTGCTCCTTGCGAAAGGCGAGGGCCCGCTCGTAGATGGCGTTTTGGATGCCCTCGAGCTTCGCGCCGATGGTGGCCACGAACTCTGCGCGCGCGATCGACTCTTTGGCCTTGGGGCCCTTGTCACGCTGGCCGACGAAGACCGTGCCCTGGGCGATGTCGCGGGCTCCCAGTTCGACGCGGAGCGGCGCGCCCTTGCGGATCCACTCCCAGCTCTTGGCGCCGCCGTTCATGTCGCGGGCGTCGATCTCGACGCGGATCGGGTCGCCGAAGGCCGTTTGCTTCTGGAGCTCGGCGGCGAGCGCTTCGCAGGCCGCGAGGACCTCGGCGCGCGTCTCCGGTTTCGGCGTGATGGGGATGATCACGATCTGCGAGGGCGCGATGCGGGGCGGCAGCACGAGGCCGTCGTCGTCGGAGTGCGCCATGATGGTCGTCCCGATGAGGCGCGTGGAGACGCCCCAGCTCGTGGTCCAGGCGAACTCTTCTTTCGACTCGCGCGACTGGAACTTGATGCCGCTCGCCTTGGCGAAGTTCTGTCCCAAGAAGTGCGACGTGCCGGCCTGCACGGCCTTGCGATCTTGCACCATGGCTTCGATGCAGAGGGTGTCGACGGCGCCGGGGAAGCGCTCGCCTTCGGTCTTGCGGCCCATGATGACGGGCATGGCGAGGACGTTGCGTGCCACGTCCTCGTAGACGGCGAGCATCTTGTCGGTCTCTTCGCGCGCTTCTTTCTCGGTTTCGTGGGCCGTGTGCCCCTCTTGCCAGAGAAACTCGGCGGTGCGGAGGAAGAGGCGCGGCCGAAGCTCCCAGCGCACGACGTTCGCCCACTGGTTGATGAGGATCGGGAGATCACGCCAGGAGCGAACCCAGCGCGCGTACGCGGCGCCGATGATCGTTTCTGAAGTGGGCCTCACGATGAGCGGCTCCGTCAGCTCGCCAGCGGGCCGGAGCTTGCCGTCGGGGCCCGCCTCGAGGCGGTGGTGCGTCACGACGGCGCACTCTTTGGCGAAGCCGGCCACGTGCTCGGCTTCCTTCTCCATGTACGAGAGTGGAATGAAGAGCGGAAAATACGCGTTCTTGTGGCCCGTCGCCTTGAAGCGCCGATCGAGCTCCTTCTGGATGTTCTCCCAGAGGGCGTAGCCCCACGGCTTGATGACCATGCAGCCGCGCACTTCGGAGTTCTCGGCGAGCTCTCCGGCGTCAACGACGGCCTGGTACCAATCGGGGAAGTTTTCGGAACGGGTGGGCTTGATCGCGCTCTCTTGAGCCATGGGCGCGGCATACCACAGCTGCCCCGGCGCCGGACGTCATGCCGGCCGTCGCGCCGGACGGGACGCTGGAGGTGGCCCGAGGCGGGCTAGGAGCCGTCTCATCTGGCTGCGCCATGGGCTCCTCGCGCCGTCCTCCTCGTGACGTTGGCAAAGCTCCGAGCGCTTCGTGTCTTCAAGGACCAGCTTGACGGCGGCGGCCGCGTCCTTCGTAAGAGCTGCCCGCCTTGCTTGGGGCATCTTCGCGAGCTGGGCGCTTAGCGCACTGAGGGTGTCCTTGCCGAGCGGCCCGTTCGCGCCTTTCTTGTCGCTAAGCTGGGCGATGCAGCCTGCGGCGGCGACGGCCGCTTCGCAGTCGTCGACCTCAAGGTACGTACGGGGGCCCACCTTGGCGGCCTTCATGATGGCCCGCTCCACGGACTTGAGCGTCGGCTCGTCGTCCAGGTCGTCCAGCCAGTCGCCGGCGCAGTCGGTACCAAAGAGCTCGCTGCGCCGGGCCGCGGGCGCGCGTGAGCGGCTCGCCTCGGCATTCTTCGGTTCGACGCGCCGCTTCTCCACTCCGTGCTCGTAGAGAACCTCGCTCGTCAGCGCGCCCTGCTTGTGCCAGGTGCGCCAGACGCCGTGGCGCGCGAGCGACTCGTCGGTCTCGCCATCGAGCCATTCGCCGGAGATGGGCTCGAACGTCGCGCGCGTGGGAACGTTCGCGGGGCGCGCGGGCATCGCCTCCCCCGTCGCGGTCACCGGGCGGCCGCGCTTGTCGAACCACCGAGACGCGAGGACTCGGTCCATGTCGCGGTCGATTTCGTAGCGCCAGACGGCGTCGCCGAAGGCTCGGGCGGGGAAGGCGAGCTCCGTCGTCGGTGTCGCCGAACGGTACGCCGTGTCGATGCCGTGCATCTTTCCTTTGACGAAGGTGCCGGTCCGCGAGGGCTTTCCGTCATCGTGGTATCGCGTAAAGGCGCCGTGGGCGACGCCATGTGCGTATTCGCACTCGCACACGATGGTGGCGTCTCGGCGCCACCACGTGACCTTGCCGTGCTTCTTCCCGCGCGCGTCTTTGGGGGCGAGCTCCCACTCCTGCTCGGCTTCCATCCACTGTGCGGCGGCAGGGACACCCTTCGGGCGCGGAGGCGAGACGGGCTTCTTCATGGCGGCCATGCAAACGCGTGTCTGTGGGTGATTCAAGGGCGGCTTGAACCGTGGGCGTTGAAATGCGCCGCCCCGGCAACCACCCGCGAGCGTCGGGGCGACGTTGCGGATGTTGAAGCTTGGCGTTGGGCCCCGCGAACGGCGGGGGAGCGGCAGCGGTGCCGACGACCTCGCGGGCGCGTCCGCCATGCGCCGCGTTGGCCCCGTCGCGTTGGCCTAGTCGAGGCGATGGCGGATGGCTCGACGGGGCGATAGTTCCAGGGGTCCGGCGGATCAGGGGCAACGGATGGGGGCGGGGAGAAGGGGCGCGCCGGCTCGTTCTGCAACAGGTACTCAAAGAGATCGCTGCGCCGCAGGGTGTTGAAGAGCGGAGGCAGCGTCTCGCGGAGATTCCGATCGCATGGGATGGCGGTTTGGACAGCGAGTTGCTCGAGCGGGGCGCGCAGGTATTCGAGCGCGAGGCTCTCGGCGGCTTCCTGAACCGTTCCGAGGTGCTCGCCCTCGGGGAGCAAGTCATCGAAGAGGGGCGCAAGCGCCTCATGGCCGAGTGGAGTGAGTTCGACGATGCGATAGCGACGATCGGATGGGTGAGGGCGCCGCTTCACAAGGTCGAGCTGCTCGAGGGCCTTGAGCATTCGACTGACCACTGGCGGACTGACGCACATCTCGCGAATCAGCCCTGCCTGCAGCATGGGGTGATCGCGCAGAAGGATCATGAGGTCGGCGCGAGCGGGCGTGAGGTTCGCGACTCTCGCGAGCTGGCGGGCCCAGTGGTTCAGGAGAATGCTCGCGCGTTTGAACGTGAGTTGGAGCGGGGGGAGCATGGCTCGCGCGAAGCACGCCCCGGGCCAGTGGGTACGGCGCGTCCGACGAGGTCGGGCGCCCGCGCCAGGCGGCGGGGCGGGGCGCCGTCGGAGCAGCGTAATTCGCATGCTAATTGATGTGGAATGGCGGCCTGCCCCGCCGCCGGCGCGCCCGGCGCCGTGCCATGCGCGGCGCCCGCTCACCCTGTCCACGGACACGCGCGGCCGACCGGTGGACAGTTGCGCGCATAGGCCATGGCGCCCTGCAGCGCAGTACGCGCCTTCGTCTACCCCGCTCCGCTGCCTCGTAGAGACTCATCGGCGCAGCGACCTGCACCGCGGCCCGGACGGTCGGCCCCATCATGGCGCCCGCCATTGGGACCGTGGCCCCGCCGCCAGATGTCGCGCGACGCCCCGGCCTACCGCACGCTCCCGGCCGCCCCCCACGCGCGGTGCCCACTGCGCCGCAAGCCGAAGGCGCGCGCGACGACGAGCGCCGCTTACCGCGAGGGCTCCACAACTCTACCCATGAATACGACGCGGTCGCGCTTCGCGTCGCGAATCAAGAACAAGAACGGACGGTCGGCGCGTACCTCGACGGGCTTGGGCTTCTCGCGCATGGCCGCGCCGGCTCGCATCATCACGATGGTCGCGGCAGCCGCTTCAGTCCCCTTTTCGTCAACGGACACGAAGGTCTTCTGAAGCACGAGCCCGACGAAGAGCTCCTTCGTTCCGTCGATGCCCGAGAGGTCGGCCTTGCCGAACACGAAGAGGCTGGGCGCCCCGAGCGCCGCGATCGTGTCGCCGAGCGACAGTTCGGACTCGATACGAAACTTCGGCATCGCGAGGTCCACGTCGACGCTGCTCGTGAGGGTCTTGGTGAACCCTTCGAGACCGGTCGTCGACAAGTCCTTCTCCACCTCCGCGAGTCCGTCCTTCTTCTTCGGAACGACGAGCACCATGCTCATGTCGGGGCGAATCTCCCCGCCATAACGCAGCTCGACGACGTGCGCCGCCGGCGTCTCACCGTATCGGCGACTCGCGGTCTTCCTCATCGTGGGGACGCTCGTGGTGCCCGCGGGCCCGTAGAACGGCTCGTTCTTCGTCATGCCCTCGCTGAACGGCGTTGCCCACTTTCCGTTGAAGTAAATGGCGTTGGCGAGGATCAGTTTTGTGTCGGGTCGCGGAGGCATCGCAAGGATGTTCTGAATCTTTCGCTCCGTCCTCTCTTCGACCCACGCGTTGACGAGTTTGCGCGCGCCTTCGGCGTCCTTTTGGAAGTCCACGGCCTCGATGGGCGCGCCATATCTTCCCTTCGTCAGCGCGAGGAACGCTGGCTCGAACGCGCGGCCACGTTGACCAAAGAGCCGGTTCGCTGTGCGAAGGACGACAACGTCGTTTTGCTCCCACGGGTTGGGGCCGGGCGGCACCGCGAGCGCGGCCCATTCGTTGGCGATGCTCGCGGCCACGTCGTGCGAGCGCGCCGTTGCGCCGAGCACGGCGCCGAGTTCTCTCGCCGTCTCACCGCGCGCGCCTCCGTTCAGCATGCCGAGCGCAAAGCGCGCGCTCGACGGTGAGAGGAATACGTTTCCAGGCTTGAGCTTCGCGACGGCCCCGTACAGTCGCGCCGCGAAGGCGCGTTCGCCTGCCGCGTCGGCCGCGCGCTCCGCATCGGACACCGGCGCCTCGGGCGACACGGCAAGGGGAGGGGCGGGGGATGATGCGGCTGGCGTCGTCATGGTCTTCACGCTCGGCGGGGTCGATTTTGGCTGCACTGTTCCTGTCGCGGTCGGCGCACTCGGTTGCGTCTTGGTAGGCAGGTCGGGTGTCGGCAACGGATTGGTGTTGCACGCCACTGCCAGGAACATGGGAACGAGCGCTGCGCGCATGATGATTGTCTCGTGGTCGTGGTCGTGGTCGTGGTCGTGGTCGTGGTCGTGGTCGAAGGTCGAAGGTCGAAGGTCGAAGGTCGAAGCTAGCCCCGCTGACGGCGGGCGGGCCCGCGACTACCCTTTCGGCTCGGCCAACCGACCGATGAAGAGCATCCGGTCACGTGGCACGTCGCGGATCATAAACAAGAACGGTCTGTCGGCGCGCACAACGACGGGCTTGGGGGGCGCCGGTGGCATCCCGCCGCCGATCGCCGCAACGACCGTCGCCGCGGCGGCCTCGGTTCCCTTCTCGTCCACCGCCACGAACGTCTTCTGCAGGACGAGGCCGACGAAGAGTTCCTTCGTTACGTCGATGCCCGAGAGGTCGGCCTTGCCAAACTTGAACACGCTCCCGGCGCCGAGCGCCTCCAGCGTGCCCCCTAGCGAAAGCTCAGACTCGATCCGAAACTTCGGCAGCAAGAGGTCAACCTCGGTTCGCGTTGTCAGCGAGGACGCCGCCCACGCCCACTTCTGGAGAGTCGCCGGGGAGAGTGACTTCTCCAGCTCCGCGAGCCCGTCGGTCTTCTTGGGGATGATCAGCGTCATCACGATGTCGGGGCGGCGCTCGCTCCCGTAGGGAAGATCGACGATGTGCGCGTCTGGCAGGTCGGCGTACTTGCGCGCGTGCGTCTTTCGCATCATCGGCACGCTTGTCGTGCCTGAGGCGCCGAAGAAGGGTTCTACCTTCGTGGCGCGCTCTTCGAAGGCATCGACCCACGGCGCCTTGAAGTAGATGGCATTGGCGAGGACGAGCTTGGTCTCGCGCGGCAGGTCCGTCGTGAGGATGTCCTTGATCCTCTGCTCCGTGCGTGCGGCAACCCAGTCGTTGATGGTGCGCCGCGCCCCGCTCGCATCTTTGGAGAACTCGACGGCCTCGATGGGCGCGCCATAGCGCGCCTTCGTCAGCTCCACGAAGGGCGGCAAGAACGCCTGTCCACGTTGCCCGAAGAGTCGATTCGCCGTGCGGAGGACCACCACTTGGTTCTTCTCCCACTCGTAGTTTGAAGGCGGTGTTGCGAGCTTGGCCCAGTCCTTCGCCAGCGTCGCTGCGACGTCGTGGCTGCGCGGCGTGGCGCCGAGGAGCGCCGTGAGCTCTTTCGCCGTGTCGCCGCGCGCTCCGGCTAGCACCATGCTCATGGCGAACCGCGCGCTCGCCGGTGACACGAACAGGTTGCCGCGCTTCTCTTTGCCGAGGGCGCCAAAGAGCGCCGCTGCAAAGGCTCGCTCGCCGGCCGCGTCCGCAGTGCGATCGCCTTCGGTCACGGCGCCCTCCGGCGAGACGGCGGGCGGCGCTTCGACCTTCTTCTCGACGTTCATGCTTGGACTCCCTCGATTCGCCGACGCAGCCGCATTCGCAACGCTCGGTGCCGACGGCGTCTTCGTGCTCTGCGCCGAATTGTAAGCGCTCGCCGAAGGCGCGGGCGAGGGGGTCGACTTGCACCCGACGCCGAGCGCCATCGCGACGGAGGAGAACGACGACTCGAACGGAGGCCGGAAGGCGGAGGCGCATCACGTGTCAGGATAAGACGCTCCTCGACGAAAAAGTTGCTCGAAATCACGCGCCGCACGCTTTGAGGCGCCTTCCGGGGGCGGCCGTCCCGCTTCCACCACGCTCTCGGCGAGCGCTCAACCTCGCTTGCCCGAAGCCCGCTGGGTTCAGCGGACACGGTATGCGGCGACTCGCGCGCTGCCGCGGAAGTGCTTTCGGACGAGAAACAAGAGACCGCCTTTGCCTTCGACCTCAACCTGCGAGGGCGCAGGACCAAGCGGAGTCATCTCCCCGAACTGCACCTTGAAGTGCACCCAATCGACGAACAGCGACGTCTTCGAGAGGCGAAAGCCCGCCGAGAGGATCGTGCCGGCTTTGGCGTCGACCCACGCCGTTCCCTCGATGCGTCGTTCGTCGCGCTCCTTGGGGGCGAACGCCAGCTTCACGCGGTTCGCGTCGTTGGCGTCGACTTCGACGACGTCGAACGTGTAGAGCGGCTGCTCCTCGGCGAGCGTCGGCAAGCGAATGCGCTTGTTATCGCCTTCGCGCATGCGCTTCTCTTCGCGGCTCTTGGCTTCGTCGCGCGCGTCGTTCGTCTTGTCTTCGCCGTCCTCCGTGTAGTGGTCCACCACAAAGGTCGACTTGCCGCCAACCAGTTCCACGTGACCGCGCAGCTCGCGCACCGAGCTTTGCTGCCCACTCGTGTCGAGCGATTCGAGGCGGCCCGAAACGGAATAGGTGCCGCTCTTTCGAAGGACCTCCATGTTCGCCGCGTGCCTGGCGAGGCGATCCATGAGGTCTGCCGCCGGCGGCGCAGCATCCGCAACGCTCGCCGCAAAGACGATGGCGCCGCCCGCCGCGACCGTTGCCAACCGAAGGGCCGAAAGGACCATGGCGGAAGTCTGCCGGCCCTTGGGCTCCGGAGCAACCCGGGCGGCCTGCGATTGACGTCTCAAGAGGCGAAGCTCGACCGTGGCGGCGTCGGCGGGCGCATTTGAACGCCTCGATGGCAGTGGCTGGTGGTACACCGGACGCGCCATGACGAGCGCCGCTCTTTTCGTTCACCTCCTATGTTTTGTCGCCTATGTCGGGGCCGGGTTTGCCCAAACCCAACTCATGAAGCGCTCCCAGAGCGCCGCCGGCGTTGTTCGCGACGAACTGGAAGCGCTCGTGTCGACGATTGTGACGAAGATCGAGGTTCCCGCCATCTTTGGCTCCATGGCGAGCGGCATCGCCTTCATCGCCATGAGCCCGGCTCTCATGAAGCAAGGTTGGATGCACGGGAAGCTGACCGTCGTCTTGCTCCTCGCCGTCTTGAGTCACCTCGAGATGTTCAACGCGCGCGCGCTCGTTCGGGAGCGCAAAGAAGGCGCGAGCGAGGGTGAGCTCGATGCGCGGAAGAAGAGGCACGCGACCTTGGGCGCCATCGGCGCTTTGCTCGTCGCCGCGCTCATGGTGCTGGTGACGTTCGTTCGCCTCGGCTGAGCCGTGCGAGACAGCCACTCGCAGCCTGATGCACGCTCGGGCCTTGCGCGCCCAACGGCTACCCGGTCCGCTTCCGGCGGCCTCGTCGCTCGAGGATCTCCCCCACGACGAGCGCGCTCGATGCGATGGCGATCGCCACGAGGATGATGCGCGTGCTGGCCTCGGCGCCGCCGGGGGAGTTGAGCTCGTTGTAGATGTAAACGGGGATCGTGCGCGTCTCGTCGGGGATGTTGCCGGCGAGCATGATGGTGGCGCCGAACTCGCCCATGCTGCGCGCAAACGCCAGTACGGCACCAGCGATGACGCCGTGGCGCGCCAGCGGGAGTGTGATCGTGAAGAACGTGTCGAGGGGGCCGGCGCCCAGCGTTCGCGCCGCCTCTTCGAGGCGCGCGTCGACCTCCGAGAAGGCGAGCCGCATGGCGCGCACCATCAAAGGGAATGCCATGACCGAGGCGGCGATGGCCGCGCCGCGCCACGTGAAGACGACGCTCGTGTGAAACGTGTCCTCGAGGAGCCGTCCCAGCACACCTCGGCGGCCAAAGGCCACGAGCAACAGGTACCCGGTCACGACGGGCGGGAGCACCAGCGGCAGGTTCAGCACCGTCTCCACGACGGCCTTCCCCGGGAACTCGCGTCGCGCGAGGAGCCATCCGAGAAACACGCCCCCGGGAAGGCTAAGGAGCACGGCGGTTGTCGCCACCTGAACGCTCAGGCGCACCGCACTCCACTCTTCCGGGCTCAAGACCATCGCGTCCTCGCCATCTCCCCGATCATCATAGAGTGGTCGCGTTGGGCTTCACGCCTCGAATCGCAAAGACCGCGATCCAAACCGTACCGACGAACGCCAGCAGCGCGGGGACGCCGAAGGCGAGGCGTCGCGAGCCGTGCTCCAGTGCAGAAGCCACAAAGAGGCTCGACACCATGTCACCCACGCCGTTGGCCGCGGCCAATACGCCGAGACCGAGGCTGCGCAGTTCTCGCGGCAGGAGCTCGGCGCATGACGCCTTCTCGAGCGTCTCCTCCACGGCGATGGTGACGCCCGACATCACGAACGCCATCGCGAGGGTGCCCGTGGAGAGCACGCCGAAGGCGAGGAGCAGGTGCGTCGCCGTGCCTATGCTGTAGCCCACGGCCAAGATCGAAAGCTTCTTGTAGCGATCGCCGAGATGACCCGCCAAGAACGCGAAGCCGGCGCTCACGGCGTTGTGCATCATGTACAGGAGCACCGCCGTCCCCAAGACGGCGCCTGCCGTCGCGCCCGCCGAGTGGGCCCCACCGCTTTTGGGCACAGCCAAGTAGATGAGAAACGTGCGCGAAAAGTCGCCGAGGCCGAAGATGAAGACGCCGATGACAAGCGCCCAATACGTCCTCGGGATCGCGCGGAGCGCCTCGAGCGTGCTGCGGCGCTTGCTGCCGCCGTCTGACCGTCCGCGGCCTTCGACGCCTCTGCCGTCAAGAAGAAGAAAGAGGCGGCCGCCGTGGTGACGGCACGAGGCTCACGACGATGACCGTCCGAAGCCCGACGCCCATCCACAAGAGGAGCGCAGCGACGAGCGGCCCGACGAGCGCGCCCCAACATGTCCGCCGCCCGCTCCACGCCGTAGACGCGACCGAAGTGCGTGGGTGGAACGGCGTCGCTCAGGATGAAGTCACGGAGCGGCGAGCGGAATCCGCGGCCGGTCCACGCGGCCGCGCGAAGCGACACGATCTGCGTCGCACTCTGCGCGAACGCGAGGCCGAAGGTACCGAAGGCCGTCACGAGGTAACCGACCGTTCCAAGCGTCTTCTTTCGCTCGACGTGGTGACCGGCGACGCCTCCCGCAAGCTTGGCGAAGCTCGCGAGCAGATCGGCGAGCCCTTCGACGAGGCCCAACGTTGCGGGGCCCAGGCCCATCCCTGCTAGAAACAGCGGAAGGACCGCCGTCGCCATCTCGTGACCGACGTCGGAGAAGAACGTCGCCACGATCACACCGAAGGCGGTGCGATTGAGCCACGCGAAGCGCGACGTCGGCTGCTTCACGGGCGAACTGTAGCTTGTTTACGAACCGATAAGGCTCGTGAAGCCGGCCTTTTTGAACACGTCGGCTGCTTCCTTCGACTGCAAGAACTCGAAGAACTTCTTCGCGCCCTCGCGTTGCGCGCCGCGCTTGAGGAGCACCAAGGGGTAGACGATCTTCGGATGTGTCGACGGATCGAAGGTGTAGGCGACCTCGACCTTCTGCGAGACCTTCGCGTCGGTGGCGTAGATGATGCCCGCGTCGACTTCGCCGCGCTCGACGAAGGCCAAGGTGCCGCGCACGTTTTCGCCGGGGGTGAGCTTCTTCGACTTCTCGAGGTCGTCCCAGAGCTTGAGCGAGGTGAGCGAAGCCTTCGCGTAGATGCCGGCGGGAACGGTCGGGCCGGCGATGGCGAGCTTCTTCACGGCACCCTTCTTCAGGTCGTCCGGCCCCGCGACCTTCGCAGGGTTGCCCGTGGGCACGACGACGACGAGCGTGTTGCCCAAGAGGGGCTTGGTCTCGGCAGCGAGCCCCTTGTCCTTCACGAAGTCCGCCCATTTCTCGTTGGCCGAGAGGAAGATGTCGGCGGGAGCACCCTCGGCGATCTGGTTGGCGAGCTTCGAGGAGTCCTCGGGGCTGAACTTCACCTTGATCGCCGTCGACTTCTCGAAGGCGGCGCCGAGCTCGTTCAGCGACTCTTTGGTGCTGGCGGCGTTGAGCACGAGGACGCTCGTGGCCTCGGGCTTCGCGGATGGAGCGGGGGCGGCGGCGTTTCCCGGCGCCGGCTCGACTCTCTTTTCGCATGCAGCGAGCGGTAGCAGGACGGTGGCGAGTGCCAAGACGACGGACGAACGAAGGGTCACGGGCGCTCCTTTTGGGATGACTGCCTGACTGCGGACGGGGCCTACGCGACGCTATCCACGCGGGCGTCGCGAAAACCCGACGGCGGCCCATCGACGATGTGCCCGTTGGACAGCCACAGCGTTCGCTCGGCAACCCGGTCCACGTCTTGAACGTCGTGGCTAACGAACAGCGTCGGGATGTGCCACTCGGCGAAAGCACGCTCGAGGTAGTCGAGGATGCGGGCCTTGAGTGCCGTGTCGAGGCCCGTCAGCGGCTCGTCGAGAAGTAGCAGCGAGGGGCCACGGAGCAGGGCGCGCCCTAGCGCGACACGTTGTCGCTGACCACCGCTCAACGTATTCGGCGCTCGGTGGAGCAAGTCGCCGATCTCCAGGATTTCGATGACCCGCTTTTCGTCGAGCTGCCTTTTGGGACGCCGACGTGCCCCGTAGCGGAGATTCTCTCCGACGCTCATGTGGAAAGAGCAAGTGGTCTTGGAAGACGAAGCCAACGCCGCGCCGCTCCGGCGGCAGGAAGGTCGCCGTCGTCGTGTCGACGAAGACCGTTCCATCGAGCTCAACGTAGGCGTCGTCGGCTTTGAGCGTTCCCGCAAGGATCGCCAGGACCGTGCTCTTGCCGTTGCCGGACGGACCACAGAGCGCCGTCACGCCGCTCGCAAGCGTGAAGCTCACGTCGAGCGTGAAGCCCGACGCGTAGCGGTGATTGGCGCGAAAGATCAGCCCCATCGTCGACGTCCATGGTGACTCGGGCATGGCCGAGACGTTGCTACAAGTTTGTTACACGCCCGAAGTGATCGAAGCGAAGGCAACGCTACGCGGACTGCGCTGCGCTCCGCATCAAGCGCTTTTGGCGAGCGGCAAGGGCCGCCTCCTGCCGCGGCACGCCGCCTGCTTCCCCGAGCGCGTGGCCACCTTCCTCGCTCAGCGCGTGTTCGTTGGTTGTGCCGCTCTCCTTGTGGTCGCCTGCGGAACCGGCCCTGCGGTCGACGTCGACGATGCGGGGCTCGAGGCGTCGGTTCGAGCCCCCGACGACGGGGGCGCCCCGCCCCAGGTTTCGGGATCGTGCAGTCTGCAGAAGTCAGGGATCACGTATCCGAAGCCCGCATGCCAGACGTGCATGGACGCGCGCTGTTGTGCGGTGACGGTGGAGTGTTTTGCCCCCGGCGACGGGTGTCCTGCCGTCAACGAATGCATGTCGAAGTGTCCGCAAGAAGAGGCCCCGGTCGTCGTGACGCTTGGCAACCCGGGCGATGCGGGGGGAGGCGGCGCTGGCACCGGTGACGGCGGCGGCGGTGGCGGTGGCGGCGGCGGTGGCGGTGGCGGTGGCGGTGGCGGTGGCGGTGGCGGTGGCGGTGGCGGTGGTGGCGGTGGCGCGACTCGCGATCCGTGCCGTCAAGCCTGCCTCGCGGCGCAGCCTCCGTCGACCGTTGCCAAGCAGTCGGGCTACTCCGCCTGCCTCACCGGTAACTGCGCGAGCGAGTGCAAGCGCTAGTGCGTGGAATCACGCGCCGGTCGCGAAAGCCGCGTCACTCGCCGCGCTCGACACGTCCGTCGACGTGTTTCGCGAAGCGCGTCTCGGTGCGGTCGTGGACCGGATCGTCCTTCGGCCACGGCCAGCCACCAAAACGGGTGCGGCGGTAGTCCGCGAAGGCCTGCTGGATCTCCGCGGCCGTGTTCATCACAAACGGCCCATGTTGCGCCACCGGCTCGTCGATGGGCTTGCCTTGCAAGACGAGGATGTCGGCGCCCTCGTCGCCCGCCGTGAGCGGCAGCGCCGCGTCGCTCTGCACCACTGCCCCGTGCTTGACCGAGAGCGTCTCATCGCCGATGAGCAGCGTCTTTCCGGAGAAGAAATACAGCGTGCGAACCACGTCGTCGGTTGCCGCCGGCAACGTCCACTTGGCGCCGGCTTCCATCTTGATGGTGTAGATCGCGACGTTCGTATCGGAGCGAGACGCCCATGAACGAGGTGGCGGCGGCGGCGCGCCGCGCTCGGCGAGCTTGCCCGCCACGACCGTGACGATGGTGCCTTTGCCCGCATCGTCCTCGAAGCGGCACTGCGGGATGTCCTTGTTCCAGAGCATCGCGAAGTGCGGCGGCGCCATCTTGTCGGCGGCCGGAAGGTTCAGCCAGATCTGGAAGAGCTCGACGGGGTTGGGCGCGTCCTTCTTGAGCAGCGGGAACATCTCGGCGTGCACGATGCCGGCGCCGGCCGTGAGCCACTGCACATCGCCTTCGCCAAAGCGAGCTGTCGCGCCCAGCGAGTCCGAGTGATCGATGTGCCCGCGCCGAACGATGGTCACCGTCTCGAAGCCGCGGTGCGGGTGTTGCGGGAATCCTGGCACGCGTTCGCCGTGGTACATGCGCCAGCCGTCTTTGCCTTCGAAGTCCTGCCCGAGGTTTCGGCCGGCGAGCGAGGCCTTGGGGCCCATCGCGTCGTTCCCTTCCGGGTACGCGTCGTCGTGGTGCACGCAGAAGAGAAAGGGGTCGACGGTGGCCCACGGAAAGCCGAGGGGAACGATCTCGAGAATGAGCTTCGACACGGGAGGAGCATAACGCGGCGCGCGCGGTCGTGTAGCGACGCACACAAGGTCTTGGCAGCGACGATCCTGGAGCTTCGAAAGGCGACGGAAGCTGAAGGTCTCGTCCCAGCTAGTACCCCGACACCGTGAAATTGGCAGGTTCGCCTGGGCCCCCCGGCGAGCGACGGGCCCAGTCGAACCTGCCTCGCTTCCACGGGTTTGTGTCTGGGCGTTTCGTTCTCATTTGCCGTACTCGACCCATCAGAATCGATGGGTCGAGGTACTAGCTGGTCGAGGTCGCGATCGTCCGACGCTGGAGCGCCTCCGCGATGGTCCTCCGTAGCGCCGCGAGGTCGGGTGGCTTTGGCAAGACCGGGCGCAGTCCCTGCTCGATCAGCGCTCGCGCGGCGTCGGTAAACGCGCCACCGGTGATGAAGACGAACCGCTCGGCCAGCGAGGGGTCGAGGGCGCTGACCTGCTCGTAGAGCTCCATGCCGCTGGTGCCAGGCATCATGAGATCGCACAGGATCAGATCGAAGGGCCGCGTCCGCAAGTGCTCGAGGGCGGCGGAGGCCGAGTTCGCGGTGGCGCAAGCGTGACCGTCACGGGTCAGGATCCGCGCAAGCGCGCTAGCGACCATGGGCTCGTCATCGATGATCAACACACGCGCGCGGTTCGGCTCGGCGTCCGCGACGGCAGCCGTCGGTGGCGGCGCCTCCGGAGCCGGTGGTAGCGCGACGACGAACACGCTTCCTTTGCCGACCTCGCTGGTCACGGAGATCGTTCCGCCGAGATCGTTAACCAGGCGGTGCGAGATGCTGAGGCCGAGGCCCGTCCCCACGCCGACCGGCTTGGTCGTGTAGAACGGGTCGAAGATGCGCTGCAGCTTGAGGTGGGGGATGCCGACACCGGTGTCGTGGACGGCAATGCGGCTCCGGCCCACCTCGTCGGTGCCAGTCACCACTCGGATCGTTCGGTCCGCGCGAAGATCCTCTGGCATAGCCTGCGCGGCGTTGATTAGCAGATTCACCAGGACCTGGATCAACGCCGAGGGATTGGCAAGGACGGTCGGCGTCTCGCCGAGCTCGACCTCGAGCGTCGCGCGATGGCGCAGCTCGTTCGCGCACATCGCGAGCGCGCGTTGGACCGCCTCGCGCGGGTCGAGGCGAACGGGCGCAGACTCCGGCTCGATGCGCGAGAATGCGCGGAGCGAGGCCACGATGTCGCGGATGCGCCCCACGCCGTCGCTGACCTCGGACAGCATCGCGCGGAGTCCGGCCGCATCGACGGCCTCCCCGCGGGCCAGCCGAGCGAGCTCGTGATCGAGCTCTTCGTGGCCCGCCATGACGTAGGTCAGTGGATTGTTGATCTCGTGGGCAACGCCGGCCGCGAGGGTTCCGACCGACGCCATGCGCTCCGAGATCGCGAGCTGACGCTCCGCGTTGCGCTGCGTGGTCAGGTCCCGGATCAGCATCAGCGCTTCATCGCCATCGTGACGCGGCACGACGCGAAGTTCGAAGGTCCGCGGCACGTCGAACTCGGCTGTCAGCTCGGTGCGCTGCTCGGTGCCCGTCTCGAGCGCGCGGTCCAGCGCGCGGCGAGCTGGCGAGAGGTGGTCGCTGATCGCGCCCGGCAAGGCGCTATTCGCGTCCCAGTCGCGAGTCCCTATCAAGGCGCGCAGGAGCCGCGTCTGCTCGGCGAGATTGGTCCCGCCTTGCACGTCGAGCAAGCGACCGTTGCTCGCCAACCGCACGACGAGGTCGGGGAGCGATGCGTGGAGGATGGAGAGCGTCTCTTCGACGCGGATGCGATCGGTGACATCAATGGCGATGACACCGCTGGTGCAGATGCCGCCGAAGTCGAACGCTGGCAGAGGGGCAACCTCCACCGTCCGTGGCATCGTCGCGTCACCCGCGAGGCGGACGAGGAGGGGGGGACGTCCGGGACTAGGTTTCTCGTTCATTTGGCGCGCGAACCGGTCGCGATCATCGGCGTGGATGAGGGCGGTCAACGGGGTACCCAGCAACGCACTCTCGGCCCGATCGAAGGCGCGTCGGAGCGCCGGGTTGGCGTAGACGATCGCGTCGTCGCGTTGGAGGGCGACATACGCGGGGAGCGCGTCCAGCGCCGATCGGAAGCCGCCTTCCGTTCGGCGGAGGGTGTCGAGCGTGCCTGAGAGCTGCCGCTCCTGGAAGGCCAGCTCGTCGCTGACCGCGCGCGATGAGCGCAAGGCTGCCCAGGTCCGCCGGACGCGCGACCCCAGGGTCCGGCTGGTGGTGTCAGTGATGATGAAGCTGGCCTCGGTCGCCGTGATCGTCTCGGTCACGAACACCGTATCCGGCTGCCCGAGCATGCGCGGAAACGCTTGGAGCGCGCCGGGGGTCATCTGGAACCACGCCAGGCATGGCCGATACCCCGGCCTGAGGCGGACGCGCCAGCGCAGCTTGTGCTTCGGGAGGCGCTCGAGCTCGAACGTGTGGCTGCGGTAGAGCGACGGCCCGCCCCAGCGGGTCACGATGTCGAACATGCCCTCCGTCGACGCGAAGAGCGACGCGACGGGCGCCACGTAGCCCGCGAAGCCACGCTCGCCGGTCTCGCTCACGAGCACGCCGCTCTCGGCGAGCCGTCTTGGATCGTGGCCGAGTTGCTCGGCGGCGCGATCACACAGCTCTGCCCAGATGTCCCAGTCGACGCGATGACGGGGGTTCTCGAGCTCGGTCTGCGTGATCGGGAGGCCCGCAAGCAGGCGCGGAAGGTCGAGGAGACCGCGCTCCGCTGCCACCGTGAAGTACGAGAACGCTCGACAAGATACGTCGGTCATCGGCGATCTCGGACAGGCTAGCACGCACGCGGAGGGCGAGGCGCGACGCGAGCTGCCGTGCATTCCGCGACGGGCACGGTCGGGTCACGACCTCCCTGGAGCTGGATGACCGTCACATCGTGCGCGCGGCGCGCGCCCCGTAGCGCACGAGCACATGCCAGAGCTGCTTGATGTGCTGGAGCGTCTCGTCGGGGGTGCCCCAGTCACGCCAATGATCAGGTGTATGGTGCAGCGATTGGGCGGCGCGGCCGAGGATGGCCGCGTCGAGGACCGCGCGGTCTCCGCCGAAGCGTCGGGCGACGCGCAGCGCGAGCGCCGGCATCCGCGGTCCGCGGAAGTCGGCGGGTACCTCGTCGGCGCTCATCGCGAAGCCCGCATGCGCTCGGAGCTCGACACCGTAGCGGCGGCAGAGCTCGCGGAGCTCCTCGCCGGTCGCGGTGCCCTCAAAGGCCGGCTCTGCCACCAGCGCCACGGCGTCCCGCGCGAGCACGAGGTCGCCGTGAACCTGCACTTCGATGTACGCATCGAGGGCCCTTCCGTGCGCGCGCCTCGCGGGGGCGCCGGCCGGTGCGTCGTTCGTGAGCCCCGTGACGAGAGCGCCGATGCTGAGCCCCGTCACGCCCAGCGCCTCGCCCGTCGACGCGACGCTCTCCACGAGTGCCGCAAGGAGCGGCTCGAAGGCGTCCGCGGTCCCGACGTGCACGGGCCCCAGGTGGCTGTCACCCCACGTAAACGTGGAGCGCGCGAGGACCTCGGGACGAAGCTCGAAGTAGCACGAGCCAAAGCGGGGGCACGCGCCGTCGGCGTGGTGCATCACGTTCAGCCCGCCATACTTCGGGCGGTCTTCGCCGCGAACGCCGGGGCCGTGATACGCACCGCCGAACAGCTCACGCTCCCAGACGTCGCGCTCGCCACCTGCGAAGGCCGTTCGACTCCCGTTGGAGATGCCTGTCACAAATTGGTTTTCGTAGCGGCCAGACGCGAGCAAGTGTTGCGCGACGGTGCGGCCGTCGGCAAGCGGACGGTCGGGGTGGAAGTTGAGGGTGATCCGCGCGCGGTCTCGAATGGCGTGGAGCAACGATTCGACCGTGGTGTCGCCCCTTTCGGCCAAGAGCAACAGCCGGGCTGTCGCGGCGTCGCGGCGTTCGGCGGCGCGCCTTCGAACGTGCTCAATGGCTTCGGCCTCCGGCGATGGCATGGGCGTGGTTTTCGCGCGCCTTGCCCCCGGAGTCTACTGCCGCTGGTTCGCCGTCGAAGCCAAGGCTCAGGCGCGCGGGAGCGCCCGCGCGCTGTGATATAGATCAGGGCCGCTTGAGATCCTTGAGTCGCATTGCTCTCGGCGCGGCGCTGTCTGGCAGCGCCTGCCTCGCGGCTTGCCAGCTCGTCGTTCGCCTCGAAGGCGCCGCCTTGGGGGGCGCTCCTGAGCCGGACGGTTCGCTCGACGACGGCCCCGCCGTGGTGGTGGTGGAAGACGCGGGACCCGTACCAACCGTCGCGACGTGTGGAACCCCGCTACCGGAGCAGCCCCCGCAGACTCCGGTGGGGGTGGAAGGGCGCCACTACTTCGTCTTCCGCGCCTCGCTGCCGAACCTCGATGGGGGCGCTGATGCGGCCATCGACGCCGCGTGGTCCGGTGGCTTCGATTTGGATTGCTTGACGACGTGTCAAGACGCGGCCCCGCTCCGGTGCAAGCCGCGTCTCGCGGCGAAGGACTACTGCGACGAGCCGAACGGCACCGACAACCAGCTCGTGAAGGTTGCGCGCCTCTTCGGCGCGGACGTCAGTGCCGCCACCATCTACCAGAGCAACCTCGGCAGGGGACTCGACGGCCTCCTCTTTGTCCTCAACAACTACAACGGCGAAGAGGACGACTCGGACGTGGGCTTCGCGGTCTTACGAGCCGCTGGCGTCGTCGAGCCGAACGCCTGTTCCGACGCAGGCCAGGACGCAGCGGCCACGGCACCCGATGGCGCGCCGCGGTACGCGCCCTTGTTCAACGGCTGCGATCTCTTCTCCGGTGACTCCCGTGAGCTCGTAGGCAACATTCCTCAGCGCGTCGCGCGAGGCTACGTCAAGGGCCGTCGTCTTGTTGTCGACCGTCCGTTTGCTCTCCCGCTCCCTTTCGTTTCGCGCTTCGTCGACTCCGAGGGGCTCGTCCTCTCCGCGACGCTCGTCCCCACCGACGCGGGGCTCGAGATGCTCGGCGTGGTGGCGGGGCGCGCCGCGCCAAGAAGCGTATTTGCCGTGGTCGGCGAGTTCGGTCCGCCGCTTGATCCGCCGTCCTGCCAGAGGCCATCGTGGGACGTCACACGAGCGGTCGTCTGCAACGCCTTGGACCTGCCGCCAGTGGGCGCTCCGCCCGCGGAAACCACCACGTCACCCTGCGAGGCGCTCTCCTATGCGCTCCCCGTTTGGGCGACGCCGTTCCAAGGGTTCTCAGTCCAGACCGGGATCCCCCGGCAGCTCGCCAACCTATGCGACGGAGCCCCGTTGGACTGCCCCTGAAGCGCACGCCGCGGCAAGCGTTGTCGTGGGCGTTTTCCGTAAGGCGCAAATGGCTTGATGGAACGTCGACCCACCCATGTCGCCGCGATGTGTGTGTCGGGACGGAAACACCCGCGGGCAAGTGCGCGAACCCGCGTAGGCGCAACGCTGGATGATCGATGGCACACGACGTGCGTAGCGCGGGGCATTCCCATGAACCACACCTTCGCTCTCGCATCCGTCGCCGCCCTTGCGGCTCTCACCGCTGCCTGTTCCGCGGGCAGCTCCGCCGATGACTCGACCGCGTTGGGCGAAGGCGCTCTCGCCAGCGGACAGAAAGTCGTGTGCACGCCCGTCGAGGCGCGCGAAGCCGACGTGGACGACCGTGGCGACCTCTACCGCGTCCAGAAGATCACCTTCACGGCGCTGCAGGACGACTCCGTCGAACTGAAGGTCGATCGCAAGACCACGGACGGTGACGCGATGGAGCCCTTGCTCGAAACGACGCCGTCGTTCGTGCACACCGATCGCACGCTGCGCGCGTCGGCCAAGCGAAACGTCCTGCTCAAGGCGGGGAAGACGCAGAACTCGGACCCGCGGTACATCGGCTTCGCGACGGTTCGCGACCATACCTTCGCCGTCGAGTGCGAGGTCTCCCAGCCGCGCGTTCGTGCATGCCGCAGCGGCGACACCCGGCCCGACGTCGACGGCTGCAACACGTGCTCGTGCAGCGGCGGTCGTTGGGCTTGCACCGAGCTCTTCTGCGGACCGCCGCGCCGGCCGGGCGGGCGTGGCTCGGTCTGCACGGAAGGGCAGACGCGCCCCGCCGGCGACGGCTGCAACACGTGCGCGTGCAACGGCGGTCAATGGGGCGGTTGCACCGAGCTCGCTTGCGCTCCGCGGCCCCAGCGGCCCCGAGCGCAAGGCTGCACCGAAGGCGAGACGATGTCGCTCGACGGTTGCAACACCTGCACCTGCAATGGTGGCCACTTCGCGTGCACCGAGATGTTCTGCGCGCCGCGCTGAGCGTTTAGGGCGCACGCCCGATTCAGGGAACGTTGGCCCTGCGCACGCGCGCCTCTTCAGGCGCGACGTAGGCGCGACAACGCGAGCGCATCCGAGACTGGGATGCCGCCGACGTGTCGCAAGAAGCCACGATCGATGTGCCCCCTACTCAATCGCCAGCGCGAAGGCGTTCGCTCCAAACTTCCTCACCGGCTCGTAGCTCGAAGGTGTCGAGTCGAAGACGCCTGCCGTAAAGCCGGTGGTCGGTTGGTCTTGCCAGCGGAACTGGTCGTGGACGTTGACGACGATGCTGACCCGCGTCGCGTCGCCGGAAGCCTTTAGGTTCACGGGGAAGGTGTACGAGGCCTTGCCCGCGTCAAGGCTCAGCGTGAACGGGCCGGCGGAGGCGCTCGTTGGCAAGGGCGCGTTCGCCCCCTCCACTGGCACCGCGTAGGACTGAGCGACGAACGAGTATCGATACCAGCCGCTCGCGCGGACGCCGTTGCCGAGGGTCACTCCGTCGGCAAGCGCCTGGACGTTGTCGAAGGTCCCGGTGACGGGGACGCCGTTGTTGGAGATCGCCAAGTGCATCGTCGAAGGGACGCGGTAGCGCACGTGCGTGACGCCCACCTTCGCGAGCGTGAACGTATCGTTCACGAGCAGGGAGCGGGCGACGCGGCCGACCTCCGTGTCGTCGCCGTCGTTGAGGCCTGCCTCCACGTAGTCGACGCCGCGGTCGAAGACCACCCAAGGCGACGGGTCGCTTGCCGAGCGAAGGAGCGTGAGCGACACGATGCCCAAGCGTGAGTCCAGCGGTGTGAGGCCCGACAGGCCATCCTTGTGGGCGAAGGGCGTGGCGGTGGCGCCAACGTGAATGGTGATGTCATCGCCGGCCCCTGCGCCGGCCCCTGCGCCGGCGGGCGGTGCTCCGCCGCCTCCGGGAGCTGCGCCGACTTGACCGCTGCCGCTCGGCGAAGGGCCGGGTTCGAACGCGCCGACTTCCGAGGTCTTGCCGCTGCAGTGCAAGGCGCCGACGGTCAGAGCGAGTGGAAGCCACGTGGCACGGGAGAAGATGGGCATGAGAAGCTCCTTTTCCCCGGTGGGTGTCGGGCGAGCCTCGCAGTTATGAAGAAGAAATGGCGGTCGCGCTAGCGGACGTACCTGGTTCGAAATAGCCCCTACAGCGCCTCAACAAGATCGCGAACACGGCGCGCGTGACTCGAGTCGGGATGGGCACGTAAGAAGCGGGCCCCGGCGCGCCTCGCCTTCTCGACGTCGCCCGCGCGAATCAGCGCGTCGACCTCCAACACGTCTCGCTCTTCGCGCAGCGCGCCGTCGGGATAACGGCGACGGTGCTCCGCGCAGAGCGCGACGGTGCCTTGCGGATCACGGGCGAGCCGCCCTTGCGCGCGCGAGAGCAGCTCCGTCTCCGCGGCCAGGTCACGCGTGGGTGCCTGCGACGGGTTGAGCTTCGTGGGCGCTGCTGGCGCGGTTGCGGCGCTCTCCGCGGAAACGACGAGCCCCGGGCTCGTGAGCGGTGACGCATCGGGTTGTGCGCTAGTGACGGGGGCGGCGACCTGCACGGTGACCGACACCGCGGGACGGGGAGGGCGCATCGCCGGCCCCTCGTCGCGCACGAAGGCCACACCCGAGACGGCGACGGCCACGGCGAAGCCCGTCAAAGCGAGCTTCGTCGACAGGCCCAACTTCAGCGCGGCGCCCCGCGCGATCTCTCCGGCGAGCCCCGTCGCGCCGCCACCGCTCCCGCCCGCATCCGTCGCGGCGTCGCCCGTTCCTTGGCCTCGACCGCCATCGCCGCCGCCATCGCCGCCTGACGGTGCCGTCAGCGACAGCACCCGCGCAGCCATCGCGTCGAAGTGCGCCGCTGAGGGCACGTCGGCTTTGAGCTCGGCGAGGGCTTCTCGCAACGCTGGCTCCGCCGACTCGAAGAGACGCTTCGGCTCGTTCACGAGCTACCCCCTGGATGTCGAAGCGTTGGTCGCTCGCCGTTCCGCAGCGCACGTTCGACGGCCGCGCGCGCCGCGTACAACCTCGAGTAGGCGGTCTGGAGCGGGCAACCAATGAGCGCCGCAACCTCCGTCATCGGGAGCTCCTCAAGCTCGAAGAGCACGAAGGCGGCTCGTTTGTCCTCGTCGAGCGCTGCGAGCGCGCGTTCGAGCAGCGCGCGCGCTTCCTTGCGTTGGAGCTCACCCTCCGGATCACCGCCGCCGGCCACCTCGAGCATCGCCGCGTCGTCGGTTTCGGGGCGCTGTTTTCTCCGATGGTTGGCCGCCAGGCGGAGCGCAATGCCGTAGAGCCAGGTGCGCACCGAGGAACGCCCCTCGAAGGTACCGGCCTTGCGATAAGCCACGAGGAAGACCTCCTGGCAGAGATCGTCGACGTCGGCGGCGGGCACGCCCAACCGCCGGAGCGTTCGCCAAACAACAGCCCCGTGCTCACGCACGAGCCCGGCGACGTCGAGCGGTTTGGGTTCATGAGAGAGCTCCAAGGCGGCCACCGGAGGAGCGAAAACCTCCTCGTCGAGAGGAGTGTCTCTCAAGAGCCCAGTTTATGAAACGTCGAGATCGACCTCGCTAAGGTAGGTGCACGCCCAGGCCGAGCGTGCCGAGGGCGGCAAAGCGCGGGAGTTGATGGACCGTCACCAAGTCAGCGCCGGTCGAATAGGCGAAGCGCTGCGGCCCAAGGCCGCTCACTAGGCCGGCGATGCCCGCGTGCAGGATCACGGGACCGAAGAGACCCACCGAGCCCTTCGCCTCGAGGGTCCAATGAAGCGTCAGCTGCGACTCACGACCGCTTCGGTCGAAACCAAGTCCAGCGCCCCGCATCAGGCCAAGCTGACCGCCTCCGCAGGCCAAGGCCGTGAGCCGCGGACCGCTCGGATGCTCGAAGATCAAAGGGCACAGCGCGGCGCCGGCTTGAACGAAGTCGAGCTGCACCAGCACGGGGCCCTTCTGCGCGGAGGGCACGCTTGGCGACTGCTCGACCCAATACGCCGCGCTCGCGGCGAGGGCTGGCCAGCCGGGGCCGCGAAGCCAAGCGCCCGCGCCCACGCCGAACGCGGCCTCCGGGAGAAGGCCCGTCGCGAGCGCGGCGTGCACGTCTCCCTCGCCGCGCCACCCGGAGGGGGCCTCCCGCACGACCACGACTTCGCGTCGGACGACTTCACGGGTCTCCACTCTCTGCGGCTCGACCGCCGTTGCCGTTGCCGTTGCCGTTGCCGTTGGCGCTGGCGCTGGCGTTGGGCGCGAGGCGGCTTCAGGGTCGATCATCAGCGCAATGACTAGCGCGAGCGGCTCGCGCAGCGCCGGGCAGCTCGCATCCTCGAGCGTGCGTGCACCCAGCGGTCGACCGGCGGCGTCGCGGACGCGCACTTCGGCCCGGTACACGGAGCCTGTGCGCCGTACGTGCCCCTCGATGGAGAGGTCCGCTTGGGCCGCCGAAACGAAGGCCACGCGACCGAGCCGAGTTTCGACGGCCTTTGCTAGATCTTGCGTGGCGACGCACGACTCGGCGCCCTCGAGGCGCAGCCAGCTGAGTGATGACGTCCGCTCCTCTGCGCGGGCGCCCGCGCTCACCGCGAAGAGCGCTGCCCCGAGACAAGCGGCGAAGGTCGCCGAGCTCCTGCTTGCTTGGGGCAGCCGCATCGTTCGTTCGGCATAGCCGAGGCCCCGCGCCGCTCCCAGCCGATTGGTGGCGAGAAGTGCGTCCCAGGGGAGGCACCATGGCGACAGTCCCATCCGGGCAACGCCGTGACCGCCGCGGTCGCCTGGCCTGCCGCCGAGCGCCCTCTCTTAGCCGACGACGTCGCCCGTGTTGTGGGAGCGCCAGCCGACCTCGGGGAGCCAGCCACGGCCCCGTCCTTGCTTAGCGACGCACGACCGTCGCCTGAGCGCCCGCGACGGTCACGTCGAGGCTGCCCTTCGCGCCGGTGATGCGGACGCCTTGAGGAATGGCTCTCGCCTCCGTGATGGCGCCGAGCCCCTTCTTGGGGATGGCGAACAGCGCGCTCTTGCCCTCAAGGTTGGACGGGTTCACGTAGAAGTGCTCCAACGTGGCGACGGTGTCGATGACGCGCGCGAAGGAGTCCTGCCCGACGTCCACGAAGAATGACTTCTCGAGCGTGAGGAGCTCCTTGCAAAGGGCGCTCGTGCATTCGTCGTGCGGCTGGGTGAGGTCGAAGTCATCGTCGGACAAGTCGAGCATCGTCGCGCTCTTGCACTTCGGCAGCACTTCGATGCGAACCATGAGCTCGTGCGCCTTGCCGTCGCGGAGAACGTAGGGCTGCAGGCCCTCGGCTTCGGGGACATCACTGGGAGGACCGAGCGTCACGACACGAACGTTTCCGCAAACGCCTTGCGGAGACTCGGGGGTCTCTACGCGCGCGATACGCTCGAGCTCGGAGCGGACGCCTTCGCGGATGGGCTGAACGACCTCCGGACGCGTGGCCGCGGGCGCCTCGCTAAGCTGGACGGCGCCTTCGTCGGTTCCGGATTCGCCGGGCGCCGAGGAGCAGGCGGCAAGGGTTGAGAGGAAGAGTGCGACCAAAGGAAGGGAGTGGCGGTTCATGCGGCAACGGGGGAGCAAAGGCCGCGCCGCGACGAGTTCGGCCGCGAATTCGATCCGCCGGTCGGTCGACGATCTCCAGTTGAGCAGCCCGAGAACGAGTCGAGATCAGTCGGTGGGCCACCGCAGCCCAGTGGCGGGCGGATTGAGCTCAATGTCGGTCGGATCTAGGCCTTGTCGCCCAGTGCGCTCGTGGCCCAGGGGCCGCGAGCTGCCTCGTGCCTGCCGTGCTTGTCGCGAGTGTAGTGTACTTGCCAGAGAGCGAGCGCGCCGCTCTTGAGTGGCGACCACGGCGTCACGCCGGGCCCCAGCTCGCGAGCCCTCACGGCGCGACGTAGGTTCGAAACGCGAGATCCGCGAAGCCCGCGTCTTGAGAGACGTAGGTTGACGCTCGACCCGCCGCGTATCCTTCGGTCTGGTGCGTACCGAACAAGAATCGAGGCTCGGCCTGCGGCGAGAGTGGATTGGGCGTCCACAGCTCCAAGGCGTACGTCTCACCGGCCTTCACGTGCATGCAGTCGCTCCTTAGGTCGAACAGCACGCCCGCTTGGTTGCCGAGGTCGGGTACAGCGGTGCAGTCCATTGGCAAGAAGGCCACAGCGCCCGTCGCCACGACGTTCGTGCCCTGCCACACGTTGAGTCCAAGCCGGTCGCCGGGGGCCGCATGGCAGCGACGCGCCGAAACTTCGATGGCCGTGAGGTACCCCGAGGCGCCTGCGACGAAGGTTTGTTTTGCGCCCCGGGTCGCCGCGCTCACGGCGCCGGATGTCGACTGGTCCAAGACGCTCACCCCGGGCGAGCACACCGGCGGGGTGATCGCCTGCTCGTAGCCGCTGTCGGTCGCTGGCCACGTTCGCGTCCTCGGACCGTCGACGGAAGCATCGACGGCACGCTGCTGCACATCGACGCCAGCGTCCGATGGGGCCGCGGAGCTGCCGGTTACGTTGGGTGGCGCCTCAGGTGTCACGCCAGGCTTGGCTGAGGGACCGTCCTCGCCCCCGCCCCCGCCCCCGCCCCCGCCCCCGTCGACGGCGCCCGCGCAGGCGGCCAGCGTACTTGCCACAACGACGGTAGTGATGATGAGTCGGCTCATGGCTGCACGTAAATCTTGAAGGTTTCGTCGCCCCCGATGTTGCTCGCGTTGATGTTCCAGAATCCGTCGAAGTAGCTGAGCGCGGCGCCGCGCGGGTAGGAGTCGTACAGCGCGCCGATTCCCGTTGGGCCGGTCCCTCCGGTGAGGAAGTGCGTGTCATCGACCCGTTCGACGATGAACGTGTAGTCGTGTTCGGCCCTCACGGCAGCGCACGAGGCCGTCAGGTCGAAGGTCGAAGGCCCCCGCTGGCTGGGGTGAAGCAAGGGGAGATAGACGGTGATCTCGCAATCGGTAGCGGCAGGGGCGCGGAGCTCGCTGGTCGCCAGCCGTGGCCCGTCGACCCCGCGCCCTTCGAACACCTGAAGGCGCAAGCGTCCGTCGGCCTCGTCCCCGCATCGATAGATCGCTATCTCGATGGCCGTCAGCGCTCCGTCTTGCGTTGGGCGAAAGGTCTGCCCGAAGCCGCCGGGCCCGGACTCGAAGGGCGAGCCCCAGAATCGGACGCTGTTCTGCTTGGTCACGTTGGCCTGGTCGACGCGCTCGCGGGCTCCGTCGCGACACACCTGCGGCGGCGGCGATGGGGCGGGCGGGGCCGCGCTCGCGGATGCCGCCGTGGGCGCGGTCGTCTTCACGTCTTCCGCACCTGTCGCGCTCGCGGGCCCCGGCGACGTGCTGCCTGCGGGGTCGTCGAGCTCTCCGAGGCGTGAGCGTCCACCACACGCAACGAGCAACGAAAAGAGGAGCCAAACATCGGCGCGGGCGGGACTTGGCACGCGCGACCTATGGCATGCGCGCAGGTGGGGGCCAGCCGACCTCGCGCAAATTGCGCCGCCGCCCTCTACTACCTACTGCCTCCGTAGTTAGCACGCGCCTCGGCTTCGGCGCGCGTGATGTCGCCACGCCGCACCTGCTCCAAGAGCTCGCCCTGGACGTCGCGCACCTCGCCCTTCTCGAGGCGCTCGAGCGATCGCTGCGCTGCCTCCCTGTCGCCGCGCGCGAGGGCCTCGTCGAGACGCACGACCTCTTCGAGGGCGCCTAGACTCAGCTGACTGAACTCGCCGCGTCGCAACGTCCCACGGAGGAGCTCGAGCATCGGTGGCTTCGGACCCACGGTGGCGTCGAGCAACATCCGGAACGCGTTTCCCACGACGCGGAGCGCGTCGTAGCCGTTGAGCCCCAGCCGACGACGGGTAGGAAGCGCGTGACGAAGTCGGTGATCATTCCGCAGTAGTCGGCCACGCGGCCAGGGCCCGCGCCCGCGTCTTCGACCTTCTTCGTCACCATGCCCGCGACGGGACCCGTCCCGTCCAGCAACTTGCCCAAGAATCCCAAAAGCGGGTCGTCGGGGAACATGCGGAAGAGCTCGTAGAGTCCGGCGATGCCGAGCGCACCTTTCGCGAAAGCCTTCGTGGCCTTGGGAGACAAGGCGTTCCAAAGAGGAGACCCGCGACGGAAGAGAAGTGGACGTAACCCTCGATTGCGAACCTATCGCTTAGGCTCCATGGGTTCCAACGGGACTGGAAGCCGGACCCGAAGTGAGGCGACTTCATGGGCCGCGCCGATCTGGTCCACGTCGGCGGCACCAACGGCACCGAGTACCGGCTCAACTGGGTCGGCGCGGCATCAGAAATAGTTCCGTGGGCCGCGCTCGCGCCGCTGCTACCCCTTCCGCATGATCGATCGGAAGGTCGGCGGAGACGTGCCCGCCGCATGGATGTGCGTGCAAGAGGACGCGGACGAGCACGCGCTGACGGGCCGTGTGAGCCTCCCGATTCTCGTGGTTGCACTCGCGCTCGCGGGCTGCGCGGGCTCGTCGTCGAGCGCTTCGAGCGGCGACCTTCCACCGGGGCGCATGACGATCACGCCGGCGGTCGGCGGCGCTTCGTTCGACCCGCGGTGCGTCACGTCCGCCGCGCTGATCGGAACCATGTTGAATGTATCGTGCGGTGCGGGTCAGGAGACTTACGCTGCGATCGTGATCCGCGCGTACCACGGCCCCGGCACATACACCCTCACTTCGTCTGACGATGGCACGGTGCAGTTCGTCGACGTCGAGAGCGTGCTCTTCGGTATCCCCAAGCGCCAGCCGGGAGTGCCGGCTACGAAGTGCGCCGCGGAGATCAAGGGTCCAGCATCACCTGCTCGCGGAGACGTCATCAGCGGCACGTTCCATTGCGACAACCTCATGGGCAACCGCCTCTACGGCGACGGCGGGTACCAGCCTCCGGTGTACCGGGCCGTCGACGGTTCGTTCGAGGCACCGACCTTCGCGAGCGGTCACGCGGATCAGCGCGGACAGCCTGAATAGAGCACGTTGGCGTACTTCACCGCGCGGCCGGCCAGTGAGGACGGCGACGTGCCGCCGCCGCCATCGAGCGGCGGCGTTCGGACGCTGACCGTGTTCGTGGCGTCCAATGGCAGAGAGTCCAATGACCCGAGCTCTGCCGAGGTCCGCTGACGTCGGACGCGACCGCGACGTGGCGCCATGGGTCTTTCGTGAGTGTTGCCTCTCATCCGAGAGGTGGACCCGGGCTTTCTCGAGTCGCGCGCCCCTTCGTCGTCAGAGGCGAAGCCGGATGCGAGTGCACAGGGCCCACTCCCGGCCACGACGGCCGCGCCGCCAGGGCCCGCATCGCAAGGTGATGGCTGTGCGGTCGTGCCCACCAAAGCGGAGAGCGCCCCGTGGTCGCTCCTTGCGCTCGGCGCCGCGTTTGCGCTCTGCCTCGGGCGCCGCCGCCGGGCGCGCGGCGGCGCTACTTCTGCCGGCGCGCCTTGAGCGCCTGGAAATACCGATGCGCGAGTCCCGAGGCGCGCGCGGCTCGCGTCACGTTGCCGTTGTGCTCGCGCAAGATTTGGTCGACGTACGCTTGCTCGAAGCGCACGACGACCTCTTGCCGCGCCTGCACCAGGGGAAGGCGCTTGGCGAGGACCTCGGCGACGACGTCCGTCGTGTCAGCCTCGGGCGGCAGCGACTTGGAACGTGCCCCGACGTCGAGCTCGCCGGTCGCGAGGTGGCGGGCCACGGCGTTCTCGAGCTCGCGCACGTTGCCCGGCCACGGGTAGGCCTCGAGGTGCGCCACCAAAGACGACGGGACGTCGCCGGTGCCGTGGGCCGCTGCCCAGAAGTGACGCGCGAGCACGGCGATGTCTGCCGCGCGTCGCCGGACCGGCGCGATCTCCACGCGCGCCGCCGCCAGCGCGAAGAAGAGATCTTCGCGGAAGAGCCCTCGCTCCACGGCGCGGTCGAGGTTCGCGTTCGTCGTCGTCAGAATGCGGACGTCGAGCTTGAAGGCCGCGCCGCCGACGCGCTGCGCTTCGCCCCGCGCGAGGGCGCCGGCGAGGCGCCGTTGGATGTCCGGCGTCAGCTCGCTCGGCTCGTCGAGGATGAGCGTGCCGCCTTGCGCTTGTTCGAGGAGGCCGGCCTTGCCGTCGGGCGCCGATGGCAACATGCCCGGCGCGGCGCCGAAGAGCAGCGCCGCCGACGCGTGCGGATCCTCCGCCAGCGCGCTGAACGTGACGAGCGGGCCCTGCGCACGGACGCTCCGTGCGTGAAGCTCCTCGGCGAGCAGCTCCTTGCCGGTGCCCGTCTCGCCTTCGATGAGCACGTGCATCTCGGCCTTCGCGAGCTTGTCGGCGAGCGCGAAGAGGCGCCTCATCTCGATGGAGCGACCCACCATGCGACCAAAGCTGTCGGCCTCCGGGGGGGCGGCGTCGGCCGGCGCGTCGACGTCGGTCGTGGCGAGCTGCGAATCGCCGATCTCGATGGTGTCGCCGGGGACGACGTAGGCTTCGCGCACGCGCACGCCGCGGACGAAGGTGCCGTTGGTCGAACCGAGGTCGCGCACCAAGAGCCCCTCGGGCGTTTGCTCGAGCGCCAAGTGCCTCCGCGATACGCGACGGTCGCCGAGCTTGAGCGCGCAGCTCTGGCTCGTGCCGACAAGCAGCTTGTCACTGGGAAAGAGCGTTCGCTCACTCCCCGTGTCGGGGCCAGCTAGCACGCGCAAGACGACGGCGCGGGGAGGGGTGACGCTGCGATCGTGACGTTCAGTGCTGTGGTCCATGATGGCTCCGCGAAAGACGAGGACGACGCGAGGAAGGCGCGAGGATACCGGAACTCACTTGAGCTTGAAGTCGAGCTCATAGGAAAGGTCGGGCACCGACGCGGGATCGAAGACCTGGGCACCTTCGTTTTCGAGGATCACGAGGTAATCGGCGTCGGCCGGCATGGGCCCCCGGATTTCCGAGTCGCTCGTTGCCCCGCCCGCGTTGTCGTTGGTGAGCACGGCGGTCTTCGACGTCAGGTTGAAGAGCGACATGCGGGAGTCGAGGGCCGACGGCTGCGCCTTGCGCGCGGCCTTGACGACGATCTCAACGGACGTGTCCTTCTTGGCGCTGAAGGTGAACAGGGCAACGCTCGACGCAGTCGGCAGCGCCCCCGTGACCATTTCCGGCAACGTGACCTTCTTCGGTTGAGGCGTGAGGCGCCTCGCGGACAGCGAATACGTGTGTTTCGGGCCGCCGGCGTGGGCCGAGGACGACGCGGGGACGTTCCGCGCGTCGCGCACCGCCGCGACGAACTTGCCGGGCCGAAGGACGAAGTGTTCGAGCGTGGGCACCACGCTCGCGGCGCCAGCCTTCACGAGCACCGTGGGGTTCAGGTTGTTTTCCGCCGTGTCGAAGACCGTCACGTGCGGCACGTAGGGCGAGCCCTTCGCGTCGAGGGTCCACTGCCACAACTCTCCCGGCGCCAGCGAGAGCGAGAAAATGTCAGCGTCATCAGCCGGGTCGATGGCTCCTTGCATGATCCCCGGAACGGTCATCGTGTTGGTCTCGGGCGTCCCCGCTTCCGAGAGCGCGCCGTTGTTCGGCTCCGCTTCGTCTTGCAAGGGACCGGTGCCTTCCGCGTCACCGACGGTTGTCCCCGCGTCAGAGCCGAGGGGCCCGTCCAGGGCGGAAGCCGCATCGGAGGCAGGCGCCCCGGCGCTTGTCCCTGCATCGCTAGAGCAGGCGTGGGAGGCGAAGGTGATGGGGCCGGCGAAGAGCAGGGAAAGGGTGGCGAGGCGTCTCATGCCGGGGCCTATACCATCGGACGGCGCCGCTTGCGGAGGCGCCAGACGAAGAGGAGGATGGCCGGAAGGATGAGCTCCAAGGGCAAGAAGAGCTCCCGTCCTTGTAGATTACAAATGGGGGAGGGCGAACGCGCGCGTCGCCGGGACCGAAGAACACGTCCTCGCGTGCGCGGAGGCTCGTCTCGTCGACGATCTGCGTGACCCAAGGCTTGTCCGGCAAGGTAACGCCGGCGAGCGTCGCCGCTAGCGGCGCGGCGGCGACGGCATCCGCGAAGCGCGTGCTCGCGCTGATCCAAGGCGCTGCACCGGCACCGAGCGCGCCGTCGAGCCGTCGCGGGCCGACCAAGAAGAGGCTCAGCGTTCGCCCCGGCACGGCCGCCGCGTCGCTCGGCTCACGGTACGGATAGAACGGTCGCTCGCTTTTGAACGAGAGGCGCACGGCCGTGGGAGCGATGGGGACGGCGATGGCACCCGGCCCGGCGACGTCGGGCCTTTCGTAGCGGAACGCCGTAAGCGTGTAACCGGCATCAACGTAGGGTTTCAGCCAGTCGCGGAGCGCTGGCCGGAATTCGAAGCCGCGCTCGCCGAGCCAACGGCCCAGCGCGTCGGCGTCGGTGGCTGCGAGCACCGTGGCGTCCATGCCGGCGACGCGTGTCTCCTCGAGGACTCGAACGGCTTCCGCCGGAGCTGAGGCGGCGACTGTCTCGGACTTGCTTCGCATCGACAGAAAGAGCAGCGACGGAAGCACCGACCAGCGTGCTTCTTCGACGACCTCAGGCTTCGTGAGGTTGGCGAGCGCGTCGAAGACCGCGGGGCTCGCCTCCGCGAGCTTGGGACGCGTCGGCGTCGGCACGAGGAAGCCGAAGCTCTTCACGCTCGTGTCGAAGATGGCCTTGCGGACGAAATGCTCCTCTTTGTGGGCCTCGTCCCAAACGATGAGCGCCTCTTCACCGCGAATGCGCAGCGGCGGCTGATCTTTCGGCATCGCCGGCGCGCACGCGTGCGTCGTGGAAGGCCTGGCGATGGCCGACAGGGAGGCCAAAAACGCCATGGCCACGCGCAATTTGCGCAAGAAATTACCCTGTCGAAAGCCTTGCGGACACTTACCCACGAT
The DNA here is from genome assembly GCA_016703425.1 of Myxococcales bacterium. NCBI lineage: Bacteria > Pseudomonadati > Myxococcota > Myxococcia > Myxococcales > Myxococcales bacterium. Next base: position 101,546 of record JADJCA010000009.1, on the reverse strand, counting down.
GCCACACCGTTGCTCGTCCAAGAGCCCGGAGCCAACCCCATGAAGCTTGCCATGCATTCTGCACTTTTCCTTCTCGCCGCCCTCGCTGCCGCGCCCGGTTGCGCATCGTCGCCCGGAGAGGAAGCGGATGCCACCGATGGCGAATCGGAAGAAGCTCTTTCGGCGTCCGCGAAGAAGGTTGTTGGCCTGTACTCGGCGAAGAGCGGCGTGCGGCCGCCGACGTTCCGTTCGCTGCGCCTCAGCGCGTGGGGCGACTTCGAGGCGACCGTCGACAGCGGCATCCGCTGCGCCGTGGCGCCTTGCCCGTCCTTCACGACCTTCTACGGGACGTTCACCGCGGGCACAAAGTACCTCACGCTGAAGGCCTCCGAAGGCGTCGACGCCGGCGGCTATGCGGGGCGCTACCGGTATCAGACGACCACCGATGGTGGCATCCACCTCACGCGCTCCGGCGCCGCGTGGAGCAATTGGTCGAACGACCTCGAGCGCGCGCCCGGCATCTTGCCGGACGACGCGACGCAAGTGATCGCCGAGAGCCCCGGCGGCGGCTTCATGCGCCCGGCGCCGGCGGGGTCGAACTGCGCCGGCCAGCAGAAGTACAAGCTCGACGTCGCCACCAGGGCGTTCACCTATTCGTATTGCGTCTTCGCCAACAACGGCCCCTGGCTCACGACGAGCGGCTCAAAGACCCTCACGAAGAAGCAGGCCGACAGCGTCCTCGAAGCCTTCTCACACGCGTCCATCTACGTCGGCGACAGCTGCGGCGCCGACAAACCGCTCCTCAAGGTCAGCGTCAAGTCGCCGGCTGGCACCAAGACGTACACGGATTCCTTCTACGCGTGCCACAACGATGGCGAATACATCGAAGGCATCGGCGAGATCTTCTCCGTGATGGGTGGCCTCTCCAAGTGACGCGCTGACGGCGCGCGGCCCGACGCAGGCGCATCGATCGCTACGTCGGGTCGCTGCAGCAGCGGAAGCCGATGGAATAGTCGCTGTAGTCGAAGGGGTGCGCGATCGTTCGATACGCGCACCCCTCGCCGTGTTCCGCCGTGTCGAGGTAATACCCGCCCTGGAAGGTGCCGTTGGGATCGGCCGTCCATTCGTGCAGGTTGCCGACCATGTCGAACAGGCCGTAGTCGTTGACGCAACCCTCGTGCGAGCCGGTCTTGCTGACGGTGTTCGGCAGCTGGTTGAGGCGTGGATCGTTGAGCTCGGTCCTGCCCCAGCCCTTCTTGAGCGTGCTCGCGTGAAAGACCATCATCGGGGCCGTCCCGCGGTCGCGGCAGCGGCGCGGCTCCTTCTTCTTACCGTAGGGAAACGCGAAGCCCTGTGAGCCTCCGCATGCGGCGCGCCACTCGGCCGCCTCGCAGAGTCGTTTTCCTGATGCGCGGCACGCGGCGAGCGCCTCGGGCCCTTTGATGTAGGCCTGAGGCGTCGCAGCGGCGACGCTCCGCGCAAAGAACTTCTGGCCCGATGGCGGTGACTCGAAGGGCGAGACCGCTTCTTCCGTGCCGTCGTCCTTTCGAGTCACGAGCGAGGCCTCCCAGCGATCGACGCAGACGCGCTCGGCGACGAGCGCCATCTCCGTGGGGCACGCGCCCTCCTTCTTGCGTGGCGGCGTCTTCCCTTCGTCGACGGGATGAAACTTCGCCGGCGCAAACTTGGCGATGACCTCTTCGAGCGAGCCAGGCGCGCCGGCGACCAGCGTACGCTTCGCGCCACGCATCACCCGCCCCAGCGCCTTGAGCGCTTCGTCGACCTGGGCGCGCGATTCCTCCGGCGCCTCGTCCGGTGTCGCAGCGCCGCTCGTGATGGCCAGGAGGGCTCCGCTCGAGAGGATGGCCAGGGTCACAAGGCGTCGCGACATCCACGTACAGTAGCGCAAGGCGCGCCATGAAGGCCGGCGCTCGTAGGCCGGTGTAGACTGACGCATGCTTCGAATTCACCACTCGCTCGGCGCGGCCTGCCTCACGGCGGTGCTTGGCGCCGTCGCCGCCTGCTCCTCCGACGAGACGACGTCAGCGCCGCGGGTCTTTGGCGATGGCGGCGTCGATGCCACCGTCGCTCCGCCGAGCGACGCGCCCCGTGAGGGGCCCGACGCGAAGGCCACGTTCTCGTTCGGCAGCAACGGCCGCGACCTCGCGACCTCCATCGCGGTGACGGCCGACGGCAACGTCGTGGTTGCCGGCAATTTTCAGGGAGCTATTCCTTTCGGGCCCGTGACCATTTCCGCCGGGGCCACCTCGCCGCGCGACGGCTTCGTGGCGTTCCTGGACGAAGCGCTGAAGCCTCAGAAGGGGTTCGCATTCTCCACCGGAAACGCCTTCCTCGCGTCCGTGGGCGACAATCAGGTCGCCGTCGTCGCGTCGCTCGGCGCGTCCACGCAGATCGGCGGCAGCGCAGTCGCCGCCCTAGACGCGCGCGACGTCGCCGTCATGGCGTTCCGCTCCAACGGCGACCTGCAAGGGCACCGCATCGTCGGCGGCCCCGGAGACGATGAGATCTTCGCCATGGGGACGTCGGGCGACGGCGAGCTAGCGCTCCTCATGGACGGCCAGTTTCAGCTTGGTCGGCGAATCCGGGGGAACATGGCTCTCCGGCATTCTCGCGCTTCTCGCCGACGGGCGTCCCGCTCCGCTCGGGGCTCTGGTCGACCGCTGCGGGCGACGCCCCGTTGGGCGGTCACGTGCTCCAAGACGATGACGGCACCGTGCTCTTCGCCGCATCCATCAAGGGGCCCGTCTCGTTCGGCGGTCGGGACGTGCCTGGCGAAGGCGGCGTTGTGGTGATGCGCATCCAAGCCGATGGTGGCGTCACTTGGGCCAAGCGGCTTGGCGGCCCGCACGTTCCCGCTTACCCAAAGGTTCGTCGCGACGCGTCGGGCGATCTCGTCGTGCTCTCGGCGCTCGACTCGGCCGCCGCGCCGATGGTCTACCGCCTGAGTCCCACCGGGGACGTGCGCGCCGCCATCAAGCTCAAGCCCATCGCCAAACTTCGCGAGCTCGTCGACGTCGCGCCTTCGGCGGGCGATTGGGCCGTGGTGGGCCACACCGAAGACGCCGCGGGACACGAAGACGTCGTTGTCGTTCGTTACGCTAGCCTGTGACCTGCCTCAGCGCTCGTCGAGCTTAAGGAGAGCCTTCGCGAGCTCGTCAGCGCCACCGACGTACTGGCCATCGATGAAGATCTGCGGCGTCGTCGCGCGGCCACTCACCGCGCGGAGGCGTCGGGGCGACGCCTCGATCTCTTCGTAGGCGAGCCCTCGCTCGCCGAGGAGCGTCTTCGCCTTCGCGCAATAGGAGCAGCCGGCGCGCGAGAACATCACGATGTCGTGGGTCTTGGCCTTGGGGGCCACGAATCGCAACATCGTGTCGGCGTCGGAGACTTGGAACGGGTCGCCTTCCACCTCTTGTTCGATGAACATCTTCGTGATGACGCCGTCGTCGACGAGCATCGAGTAGCGCCACGAGCGCGGGCCGAAGCCGAGGTTCCGCTTGTCGACGAGCATGCCGAGCGCCTGCGTCAATTCGCCGTTGCCATCGGGAAGGAAGCGGACGCGGTCAGCCTTTTGATCCTCTGCCCAAGCGTTCATGACGAAGGCGTCGTTGACGGAGACGCACACGATGTCGTCGACACCGGCGGCTCGGAAGGCGTCGGCCAGCTCGTTGTACCGCGGGACGTGGCTCGAAGAGCATGTCGGTGTGAAGGCGCCCGGGAGGGCGAACACGACGACCTTACGACCCGCGAAGAGCTCCTTCGTCGAGACGTCGCGCCAGGCGGCGCCGTCGCGGGTCTTGAGCGTGAGGTCGGGGATGCGGGTTCCTTCGAGGTTCTTCATGGCGATTCCTTTCGCGTGGTCGTCTTGAGGTCTTTGGTGGGGTTGTCTTCTTAGGTCGTGCGGATCACAGCGAGCGACGCTTGGCGCGCTCGCGGAGCTTGCTGTCGGCGTCGCGGAGCGCGGTGCGGAGGCCCTCCTCCACGACCGGGTGGTAGAAGGGCATGCCCAGCATCGCGCTCGCGGTGAGCCGGCTCTGATGGGCCCAGGCGAGCAGGTGGGCCATGTGTTCGGCGCGCGCGTGAGCGAGCTCGGCGCCCAAGAACTCGCCTGTCGTCTCGTCGAAGTAGAGGTGGCCGCGGCCGCGAGTTTTGTCCGTGATGCGGCTTCGCCCCTGGTCCGCGAAGTCGATGGCGCCGACGACGAAGTTCGCGCCGCGAGCCAGGAGCGCGCGGTGGCTTTCGCCCACGATGGCGAGGTTCGGATCCGTGAAGGTGATCGCGAGGGCGCTTCGCCGCGCTTGCGCCACGACGGCCGGATGGCGAGCCGCGTTGTCGCCGGCGATGCGGCCCTCGTCGGCGGCCTCGTGCAGGAGCGGCCGGATGCCGCTGACGTCGCCAGCGAAGAAGACGGCGCTGCCGCCCGATTGGAGGGTGCCCTCGTCGACAATGAAAACGCCGTTCGCAAGCGTCGCTCCGGACTTTTCGAGGTCGAGGCCGCGGAGGCGAGGCCGGCGGCCGGCGGCGATGAGCGCAACCGCGAACGTTCGTGTGATCGCGCCTTCCGCTTCCTGCGTGGTGACGCGAACACCGGCAGCTCCGTCCGGGTCCACCCGTGTGATGCGCGCGGCGGCGTCGAAGGAGAACTCTCGTCCAAGGGCCTCCTTGGCCGACGCTGCCACGGCAGGATCGGTGAGGGGGCCAACGGCGCCGCCCCGGCCATAGACGTGCACGCGGACCCCGAGGCGCGCGAGCGCTTGTCCGAGCTCGAGGCCGATGACGCCCCCGCCAAAGACCGCTGCTGACTCCGGCAGCGTCTCCCAGGCGAAGACGTCATCATTGACGATGAGGCGATCTCGGATGGCGTCGAAGAGGCTGGGCACAACGGGCTCGGAGCCCGTGGCGACGACGACGGCGGTTGCGCGAACGACCTCGCGGCCGCCGCCTTCGAGCGCCACGTCCAGCGTTCCCGGCGCGACGAAGCGGGCGGTGCCGCTCCGCTTGTCGCCCGCGGCGATGGCGTCGACGCTGTCTTTGACGAAGCCGACGAAGCGGTCGCGCTCCCGCTTCACTCGGTCCATCACGCGTCGGCCGTCGACGCTCACGGTGGCGTCGACGCCGAAGAGGGCTGCGTCGCGCGCCGTGTGGGCGACGTCGGCCGCCGCGATGAGCAGCTTGCTAGGCATGCAGCCGACGCGGGCGCACGTCGTGCCATAGGGGCCTCCCTCGATGAGGAGTGCCCGTTTTCCACGAGCGATTGCGGCGCGGTACGCGGCCAAGCCCGCGGTCCCGGCACCCAAAACGGCCACGTCGACGACGGTTTCCTTCGCTTCCATGCTCGCTTCTTCCTCCGGCGGTCCGTCCCGGGGACGTCACCGACAAGGGGGAGCATGGGGCGCGTGCGGCGATTCTTCCAATATATCGAGTGTATTGAGTTGATAGTCTAGTCGTATCAGGCGCGCCCGAACGGCAAGCCCTACCATGGCGCGATGGACGCGGACCCGGCGTGGGCGAACGAGGGGGCGCTGCGGGCCGCGTTTTTCACGGAGAGCGACGAACGGCGCCGCGCCGTCATTGGTGGCTTCGCTGTCGGCGACGCTGCGCACCGGTCGACGCTGCTACGGCTTGAGAAGGCCGAGCGGATGGCCCTCTTCTCTTTCGGCACGCGCGCGAACTGGGGGGCCCACGGGCTCGTGATCCGAGCCGCGAGGCTCGCCCTCGAGGCGGCGCGAAGGGGCGACGGCGCCGCCGTACTTTCCCTCGCGGAGGACCTCATGGCGGTGCGCGGCGTCGCCCCGGAGGTCCACATGAGCTGCCTCGAGGTCCTCTGGCGCGCGCCGGCGCCTCGTCTCATGGCGGCGCGTTCGATCGCGGCGGCCGCCGTGGCCGGAGCGAGGGAGCCGGCCATCTTCCACGAGGCGCTTCGCGTCGCCGTGAAGGTTGGCGACGACGCGTTGGCGGAGACCTGCCTTCGTCACGGCGCCCGCTACGGGGCCGACTTGTCCCGCGTGCGCACCGATCCCGAACTCGCGCTGCTGGCGAGTCGCGCCGCCTTCGGTCAGGTGCTCGCGATGTCGGAGGACGAGCGTCGCGCGGCGAACCTGCAACGGCTCGCCGACGCCGTGCCTGCCCCGCGGCCCACGGCGCGCGCTGTCTTGGAGCGCGCCCTCTTGCTCTCCGCCATCGCGTGGCGGGCGTCGCTGCCGAACACGCAGCCGCTCGTCGTTGGCGGCTACCTTCCGAAGGCGGAGCGCCGCAAGCAATCGCTGTGCGAATGGCTACGTCGCCACGCGCGCGAGCAGGGGACTCCCGCCGAATGGGCTTACCTCGAGGCGCCGCTCGAGACGTCGCAATCGTCGGAGGACGTGGACCGCTCTTGGTCGATTGAAGCGGCGGCGGTGCTCGCGTGGGCGCTAGGCCGAAGGCGCGCGCCGCCGCTCGAGGGAAAGGTGGAGCCGGAGGAGCTGATGCAGTCGCTGGGGCTCGGTACCAAGGCGGGCGTGGCACTGCTTGAGCACGCTTCCTGGAATGAGCGCTTCGACGCCATCGCCTTCGCGAGGCAAGCCTTGGCCGTCCATTGGCGAACGGTCGAAGCGCGCGTCCGGCCGGGCCCCCTGGACGTCTCGACCTTCGCGGCGCGGCAGGGACTCGCTCCGTTCGACTTTGGTCGCGCGCGCATAGAAGCCGGGGATCTCGTGGTGGCCGGAAAGCCCATCGCGGCGGCCAAGGCGGGAAAGGTGGACCGCCTCGAGAGCCTCGCCCTCGAGCGCCACCGCGCCGCGCGTTGGCTCTGTGGTCTCGACGCGGAGTGGAACGATGGCCTCGTCGTGACCTAGCGATCTACTTGAGCCCGTAGCGGGCCATCTTGTTGAGGAGGCCCTGCCGCGAGAGGCCGAGGCGCGCCGCCGCGTGGCTTCGGTTGCCGCCGTCCTTGGCGAGGGCACGTTCGATCTCCGTTTTCTCGAGCTCGGCGACCTTTTGATCGAGCGGGGCGTCGTCGGCCACCGCGGCGTTGGAGGTCGCCGCCTTGCGGCGCCGAAGCTCTGGCGAGAGGTCGTCTTCCAAGATCTCGCTACGGCCGCCGGCCATCACCATCGCGCGCTGCATCTCGTGGCGAAGCTCGCGCAGATTTCCGGGGAACGCGTACTCCTCGATGCGACGCGCCGCCTCCGCCGAGAGACGCGGCGTTGCCGACGCCGGGACCAGCGTCCTTGCGAGGTTCAAGAAGTGTTGCGCCAATAGCGGCAGATCGCCGATCCGATCGGCGAGCCGCGGCAATGCGATCTCGATGCCGCGAATGCGCCAGTAGAGGTCGTCGCGAAAGGCCTTCTGCTCCATCATCTCCGTGAGCGGCTTGTGCGTCGCTGACACGATGCGCACGTCGACGCGCTCCGGCTTCGGCGCCCCCAACGGCTGGATCTCGCCGCTCTCGAGGGCCCGGAGGAGCTTCACCTGGAGCGACGGCTCGAGATCGCCGATCTCGTCGAGAAAGAGCGTGCCGCCGTGCGCCTGCGCAAAGAGGCCCTTGGCGTCGGCGACGGCGCCAGTGAAGGCGCCGCGGCGGTGGCCGAAGAGCGTCGACTCCATGAGCTCGCGGGCGAAGGCGCCGCAGTTGACGGCGACGAAGGGGCCCGCGTGCCGTGGGGACTGCGCATGGACGTACCGCGCGAACACCTCCTTGCCGGTGCCTGATTCGCCGGTGATGAGGACCGGAACGTCAGTCCTTGCAGCGCGCTCCGCCAACGTGCGCGCATCGACGAACGCGGGCGCCTCTCCCAAGAGGCCGACGGCGGCGCGATCGCCGATCATGACCTCGGCCTCGAGCTCCCGGACGCGATCTTCGAGCGAGAGGCGAGCCGTGGCGCGCGCGCACACCGCGACGAGAACGTCGGGGTCTACCGGCTTAGACAAAAAATCGTGCGCGCCGCGCTTCACCAAGGCGAGCGCCAGCGAGCCCTCGCCGGCACCCGACGCGACGACCACCTTGGCCGTCGGCACGAGGCGCAACATGAGCTCGAGGAGCCGGGCCCCCGCTTCCGTCGTACCCGTTGGGGGCAGCATCAAGTCGAGGATCACGAGCCGAGGCTTGTGCTTCTCGAAGGTCGCCGCGGCTTCGGGCTCGCTAGCGGCCGTGATGACCTCGTAGCCCTCGGCACGAAGGAGCTCTTCGTAGACCGTTCGGAAGGCCTTGTCGTCGTCGACGAGCAGGATCGTTTCGCGCACGTACGTGACCGTATCACTGGGCCCTCGGCCGCCGCGCGCCGGATCACCCGGCGGCTTGCCGGGCCAGCGCTCAGTCGGTCGTGGGCCAGCGCGCCACGAATCGCGTGCCGCGGGCTCGTCGCTCGTGGGATAGCGCTCCGCCGTGACGCTCGAGCCACCGCGCAGCGATGGCGAGGCCGAGGCCCGTTCCGGGCCGCTTCGCGTCGCGACCGCGGCCCGTGACGAAGGGCTCGAAGAGGGCGTTTTCGATCTCCTTGGGCACGCCGGGGCCGTCGTCCTCAACGACGAGCCGGAGCTCGCGGTCGCCACGCTCCAGGGTCACGCGAACGGGCGGCAAGTCGGGGTCGCCTTCGACGGCGAAGCAGGCGTTCGACACCAGGATCGTCACCACGTCGCTGAAGGCGTTGCGATCGGCCGTTGCTACCAGCGAGGCCTCGCCCGAGAACTCGACCCTGGGCGCGCCGTCGCCGATCGATCGAAGGACGCTTCCGGTGGCCAGCTCGGCGGCGGCGCGCGCGTCGAAGCCTCGGATGTCGAGCGGTCGCGGCTTTCCGTAGCGCAAGAGGTCGTCCAAGAATCGCTTGGCGCGGTCGACCTCATGACGGATCCCGTCGAGCGACGCCGTGGCCGCGCCGCTCTTCTCCAAAAGTTTGACCTGCGCGGCGATGACCCCCAGCGGATTTCGAATTTCGTGCGCAACGGCGGAGACGACGCCGCCGAGCGCCGCGAGGCGCGCTGCCTGATCGGCTCCGGGTCTCGGTGCGCTCGACTCGATCGGCGAGCTCGGGGACGGTGATGGGGCTTTGGAAGAGCGCGCGCGCCGCTCCTTCCACGAGCAGCATGCGCAAGGGCTCGAGCGGAAGCGCCGCCACGAAGACGACGAACGCGAGCCAGAGGATGGACGCGCCGCTGCCCGTCGCGATCGGCACCGCGCCGCCCGGCAGCAGCCACGGCAGGGCGGCGATGAAGGCCGTGAGGCCCACGGCGGAGAGCGCCGCCGTGATGACGGCTTGCACGGCGCCCTGCACGAGGCGCTGGCGCACACGCAGCTCTTCGCCCGAGAACACCGCGTATCCCGTGAGCGCGATCGCGGCGAAGAGCGGCGGCGCAGACCATTCGACGCGGCCCATGGACCAAACGCGGAGCGCGATGGCGCCTCCGCCGCCGAGCGAACCGAAGGCACACGACAAGAGCACGGCGAGGCGTCGAGGGCGCTCCAGCGAGCTTGCGTCGCGCACAAGGCGAGCCAGCAAGACGAGCGTTGCGACGGTCACGCCGCTCGCCACGACGGCCAACGGCAGGAACACCGGGCCGGGGCCTCGCGCGCCCTCGCCGTAGAGCAGCCGCGGCGCGAAGAAGCCCGTGAGCGCGACGAGCACACCGAAGCCGTAGGCGAGCGTCACGGAGCGACGGCGTGGTGCGCGTTGCCGGGCCACGTCGGTGCCGGCGTGCAGGACGGCGCCGGCGAGGAGCATTCCGAGCGGGAGTACGCGCTCGGCGATGCGTGCGCCGGTCAAGAGCAGGATGAGGCCCGTGGCCCAGACTGCGAGCCCGCTCGAGAGGACCACGAGCCCGCCGCGCGTCTCCTTGCCGAGCCGAAGGGCGACGAGGCCGATGGTGAGCGCCACGACGCAGAGCGGAAAGAACGTGAGGACGATGGCCGGCGTCATGACGTCGCGAGGGCGCCTCGCCGCTCTCCGTGGGCCTCCGGAAAGCAGCGTCGCCGTCGGCCAGTGGCGCCAAGCACGAGCGGCTTTTCCATGCGGAAGAAGTCCGTGGCTAAGCGCCGGAAGGAACGCTCCGTCTCCCACTGGAAGAGCGGCCGGAAGAGCACGTGATCAACGATGCGTCCGAGCGCGCCCCAGCGAACCTCGTAGGTGTACGAAGTCGAGAACTCCACAAGGCCTTCCGCGACGCGGCGATAGAGCCAGAGGCCCACGCCGCGGGCGATGAGCGAACGAGGATCGCGCGACGAAAATTCGAACGTCGATTGACGCTCGGGGCGGTGCAACTTGTACCGGCCTTCGCCCGAGATGGTCATGCCGAGGACCGACTTTCGATAACGCATCCTCGTCCCCGTCTGAATCGGCTCGCCCGGCGCACCGAGCATGATGATGTCATCGAATCGGTGATCCCAGCGAGGGTGAAGGTCGTGATCTTGCGTGAGGCGCCAGAGCTCGCGCACGGTCGTCGGGATTCGAACCGACACGTGGACCGGGCGGGGCGGCGGCAGCGCTCCGGCGACGAGCGTCAGGGCGTCCTTCAGCGTGTGCACGACGAGGCCGAGGGCGATCACCGCGAGAGCGACCCGCAAGGGGAGGGGAGCCTGAGGCGCGAACAAGGCCGCCGTCGGCAAGAGGCGCAGGCTGAAGGCTTCGGCGAGCGCGGCGTGAATCATCGCGCCCACGAGCACGCTCAAGACAATGTGCATGCGGTATTCGCCGTCCGGCAGCCCACCTTGCGAGCGCCTGGCGGCGGGCTCGACGGCGATGTCGGCGATGGCGATGGCGGCGTCGAAGGCGAAGAGCAGAAAGAGCGCGAGCGCCCACGTTCCGGTGAGTCGCACGTTCGGGATCAGGAGGAACTGGAGCACGTAGACGGCGCCGCGGGCGACGTGAATCCACGCCTCGTGGCGGCCCTCGGGGCGGACCGTGAGCCGCGCGTGACGCTCGTGAAATACGACGACGTCGACGGACCCGAGGAGCCCAATGACCAGGAGCAACACCGAGGCGGTAAGCATGGGCGATGCCGGTGCAGGTCGCGTGCCCGTCTCGCCGCGTCGCGAAGTCAGCGAGGCCGCGGTGATGGCAGCGCCCCGAGCCAATGAGACTGTCTACGTCGTGGACACCAACTGCCTAAGGGACGCGGCTCGGGTCAATGTGAGCTCGCCAAACGCGGGCCTATTGCCGGAGCTCGGGGCTCGGCACGGAAATCGCTCCAACGGCGCTCATGAATCCGTCGACGCACACCGTTCTTGGCGATGTCGCGACGCACCTCCTTCGCATCGCGGCCGTCGCCCTCGCCCTGGCGTTCGTCGGCGGGCCTGTGCGCCTCGCGTTGTGTGTCGCGATGTTCCTCGCGCTCTTCACCTTCGCCCACGACCTATCGCATCGGGCGCTGGGCCTCCCTCGCCGCACCAACGCGGCGCTGCTCGCCGTTGCCGGCGCGCTCATGTTGCTCAGCGGGCGCGCCATGCGGCGCATGCACCTCCTTCATCACGCGCGGCCGCTCGCTCCATGCGACATCGAAGGCTTGGGGGCCACGCGTTCCCTATGGGGCTCGTTCGCGTGTGGCCCGGCAACCTTCGTGCGCCTTCGCCGGGAGGCGTGGCGGCGGGCCGCGCCCCACGAGCGGCGCGCGCAGCTCGTGGAACACGTCGCGACCATGATCTTCGCCGCGGCGGCGTTCTCGGGGTCGCTGGGGACCGCCCTGTCCCACTACGCCTTCGTGGCGCTCGCGATGCAGCTCACGGCGAGCTTCTGGGCCTCGTACATGGCGCACCACACGCCCCCGTGGCTCGCTCGCCTCGCCGCGGCCTTCGCCTTTGCGCGCTCGCCCGTGCTCCTCAGCCTCGCGTTCCACGAGGAGCACCATCGGCACCCGGGCGTACCGTGCCACCGGCTTTCGGCGGGCCTCCCAGCGAGGCGCGCACCAGGGCGTTGACCAGGACAACGGCTCACCACGACGGTACACACCAAACGGCGTCTGCGAGCCAGCGACCGTTCACCTCGTGGAAGCCCGTCATGGACTTGCCGAAGACGCTGACGCGGACCACGCGGCCGGCGTCGGTCATCTCCTCTTCGGCCATCTCCCAATCGGGCGTTACGGGGCGGTTGCCGAGGCGCCGCTTGCATGCCTCGAATTCAGCGTCGCCGACCTTGGCGTCCAGCGGCGGGAGGAACGTCTGGCGGAAGCCAGCGAGATCACCGCGCGCCAGCAGCTCCTCTTGCGCCCGGAGCGCGCCTTTCGGTGACGGCTTTGCGGCCGCGCTGGCGGGAGGCGGCCGAGGCGCTCCGCTCCCACTCCCTTGCGGGGGCGGAGCGCGCCTTGCGACACCGGTGTCCAACCTCGCACCTTCGCCTGCGTCGTCGTGGGTCGGCGCGGAAGGGGTGGCCACTTTCGGCGGCGGCCGAGTCGTCCGCGGGAAAAGCGCGAGCCAAAGCGACGTGGCCAGCAGGACGCCGCCGACCACCAGCGAAAGTTTCGTGAAAGGCCTCAAGGGTTCACGGCTTCCGCCGTTCCCAACTGCGGGGGAGCCACGCGTTCGCGCGGCCTTCGGTCCTTGACCCTCGAAGCATCCTCATTCGGAGCACCCTGAAGATCCCATGGAACGTGCACGAATTCTCGTAGTTGATGACGACCCCATGTTGACCATGCTCGCGGCGCATGCGCTCGGCGCCGAAGGGTTCGATGTGGCCGTCGCGGAGCACGCACGGGCCGCGCTGGCGTCGCTGGAAGAGCAGAGGCCCGACCTCATCCTCCTCGATGTGTGCATGCCAGAAACGAACGGCCTCGAGGTGTGCCGCCGCATCCGCGATCTGCCCGGCGGCGGCGGAATTCCCATCGTCATGCTGACGAGCCTCGATGACCACGCGTCCATGCGCGCGGCCTTCGCGGCGGGGGCCACAGACTTCGTCACCAAGCCAGTCAACTATGGCCTCCTCGCTCACCGCGTAAGGTACATCCTCCGCGCGGCCCTCGACTATCGCAGCTCGCGCGCCGGCGCTTCCCGTTTTGCGGTGGTCCAGCGGCTCGCGCGCCTCGCCCAGTGGGAGCTGGAGCTCGACGGAGGACGCTTCCGCTGGTCCCCGGAGGCGAACGCGGTCTTTGGCGTGGCTGACGCCGGCTCCTGGAGCGACCTCCGCGCGCTCCTCGAACGCGTGCATCCCGACGACTACGCCCGCGTCGAGGCCACGCTCCAAGCGGGCGCCAGCCACGCCATCGACTACCGCTTGGTCGACAAGAGCGGCCGCGTTCGACAGATTCACCAAGAGGCCGAGCTGGTCGTCGATGAGACGGGCGGCGTTTGCCTCGTGGGCGCGGCGCAGGACCTCACGGATCTCCGCGAGGTCGAGCGCGGCGTCATCGATCTCGCGTATTTCGACCATCTCACGGGGCTGCCCAATCGCCTCTTCTTTCGTGAGTTTCTCGAACGCGCTCTCACGCAGGCCGAGCGCGGCCGCCGCGCCGCCGCTGTCTTGACCATCGATCTCGATCTCTTCAAGCGCGTAAACGACATGCTGGGGCAGGCCGGCGGCGACACCGTCTTGCGCGAGGCTGCGGCCCGGATTCTCTCGAGCATCCGCGCAGCGAGCGACAGCATGGAGCATCGACTCGCCGCACGCTTGGGCGGCGATGAGTTCGTGGTGGCCCTGGCCGACGTAGCCGACGGCGACGAGGTCGCCGCCATCGCTCGTCGCATCGTCGAACAGTTTCGCGAGAGCTTCACCATCGGCGAGCACCAGATGTTCGTGTCGGTCAGCGTCGGGGTAGCGATGTTTCCCGAACACGGAACTGCCGCCGATACGCTCCTCGAACGCGCCGACGCGGCGATGCACGACATCAAGGAGCGCTCGCGCAACGGCGTGCACTTCTTTACGCCTAGCATTCACGAGCGCGCGCGCCGGAGGTTGGAGCTTGAGTCCGGCCTACGCGAGGCGCTCGACGGCGCTCGCGAGGGCAAGGGCCCCAGTGAGCTCGCGCTCCACTATCAGCCGAAGGTCGGCGTTCCGTCGGGACGGGTCATGGGCGTCGAGGCGCTGCTCCGTTGGACCCGCGCGTCGGGCGGCATTTCCCCGGCCGAGTTCATTCCCGTCGCCGAGGAGACGGGCCTCATCGTCTCGCTCGGCGAGTGGGTGCTGCGGACCGCATGTTTTCGCGCCAAGCAGTGGGCCGACGACGGCCGGCCGCTTCGCGTAGCGGTCAACGTGTCGGCCCGTCAATTCCGCACCCCAGGCTTCGTCGCCACTGTCGAGGACGCGCTCCGCGATTCGGGGCTCGCGGCGTCGTCGCTGGAGCTCGAGATCACCGAGGGGCTGGTGATGGAGGACTCGGAGGCGAGCGGTGTCGCGCTCACGAAGCTGCGCGCGCTGGGCGTTCGTATCGCCCTCGACGACTTCGGCACCGGGTATTCGTCGCTCAGCTACCTCACGTGGCTCCCCATCGACTCGCTCAAGATCGACCGTGCCTTCGTGCGTCACTTGGGCCGCGCCAAGACCGACACCATCATGCAGGCGATCCTGTCTTTGTCGAGAGGGCTCGGCATTGACGTGGTGGCTGAAGGTGTGGAGACGGAGAGTCAGCTCGCGTTTCTCACGCCGCGCGGTCCGCTCGATATCCAAGGATTCTTGTTCGCGAAGCCCATGCCCGAGGCGGCGCTAATGGACTGGCTCGCGCGGCACGACAGAGAGCCACCGCCGACGCCCGATCTCTCGTCGATGCGCGAGACGACGCGCCCGCGCCGCGAGCCCCGTCACGCATCGACGCCACCCGCCGAGTGAGTCGTCGAGCCGCTTGCTCATCTGCTCACCGCTCGGGAGTTGGGCGTCGCTACGGCAAGAACAGGCCGCGCTCTTCGGGCGTCGGCACGCGGCACGCGTCACGCCGCCCGAAGAGGACGAAGCGGACGCGCGCCACGACGCGGTAGCCGGCGTCGGTAAGCCACGCGGGGAGCCGAAGGAGCACGCCAAAGGCTCGGTAGCGGCCGCCCAAGAGGACGAGTGTGCGGAAGACGGCGCGCGAGCGCAGGTAGACGTGACCCTCGTCGATGAGGACGACGGTCGACAGCTCGGTCGGGATCGTGGCGTACCGGGCTCGCAGCGCCGCGGCGGTTGTTCCCTGCAGTGGCGCGTAGCGAAGCCGCCGCTGGCCATCGCGCGCGATGAGGGCGGTGACCACGCGATCGCACAGGCCGCAGACCCCATCGAAGAGGACGATGGGCGTCACGCTCGGCGCGACAGGCGGCGTCGGCTCGTCGGACGGAGCCGCTTCGGCCACGCCAGCTACTTCCGCTTCCTCAGGAGGTCCGCGAAGGTGCCGAGGCCCTTCTCGTTGCTCTTCTCGCGGTGCGCGTTGAACTCGGCGCGCTCCGCGTCGTCTTTGGCGCGGCGCACCGACAGCTTCAGCTTGCCGCCACCGGTCTCGAGGACCTTGGCCGTGAGCTCCGTTCCTTCCGGGAACGCCTTGCGCAGATCGACGCCGCGCGCGACGTCGAGCTCGGCGGCGGGAATCAAGCCGCGCCCGTCGCGGCCCTCGGTGCCGTCGACTTGCACGAAGACGCCGTAGGTCTCGATGCGGGCGACCTTGCCCTTGACGATGGCGCCGATGGCGAGCCCCGCGCCGCCCGCGGAGGGCTTCGGGGCGGGGCGCGCCGGCGCCTCCACGAGCGCCTTGAGCGACAGCGTGATGCGCTTCTGACCCTTGGGAGACTTGGCGCTCGGCTCCTCGTCCTTGATCTCGAGAACCTGCGCCTCGACCTCTTCGCCGGGCTGCAGTCGCTCCGCGGGCTTCACGCCCCGCTCGTGGGAGAGTTCGGAGGCGGGGATGAGGCCTTCGACGCCGCCCAGATCGACGAACGCGCCGAAGTCGCGCACGGCGGTCACAGTGCCGCGCACGGTCTTGCCCTTCTCGAGGGTGGCGAGGACGCGCTCGCGCGACTCGCGCCCTTGCGCGTCGAGGAGCTTGCGGCGCGATAGAACCACGCCGCGGCCGCCGTCTTTGATCTCGGTGACGAGAAACTCGAGCGACTGGCCCATGAGGCCGGGAATGTCGGTGCCGGGTCGCTGCGCGACCTGCGAGAGCGGGCAGAAGCCGCGGACGCCTTTGCCGAGGTCGACCTCAATGCCTCCCTTGTTGGAGCCGGTCACCTTGCCCGTGATCGCGATCTCCGACTCCATGGCTCGCTGGATTTGCCCAAGGTCGCCGCTCTTGCCGAAGGAGTACCCGAGGCGCACGTCGCCGGAGTTTTGATCCACCGAGACGACCTTCGCGCGGACCGTGTCGCCGATCTTGAGGGCGATGGTGCCGTCTTCGGCCCGCACTTCAACGGCCTCGAGCATCGCCTGCCGCTTGCCGTCGAGCTCGACGAAGATCGTCTCGGCGCCGACGTGAACGACGAGGCCTTCGACGACCTCCCCGACGCGCACCGAGCGGTGCATCGTTTGACCCTTGCTTTGCGCCTCGAAGAGCGCCGCGAACGACTGGTCGTCAGACATGGCCCCTATATAGACCGTTTTCGCCGGCGTTGCTTCGTCACCGCGACCAATCGTGGAGCCGCGCGGCGTCGGGCACGCCGCCCGTGACCTCACCCACGGCCAGCATGCCGCGCGACCACAACGTTCGCTCCACCATGACCCGGAAGAGCTGCTCGATGGCGCCGCGCACCTCGGGACCCTCGAGGATTCCCAGGGCGCGCGCCACGGCTTCGAGCGTTGCGAGGCCATAGTCGTGTGCCTCGGCGCGGAGCCGTCGCGGCGCTCGCGCCTCGCCGACGGGGAGCATGACGCATGGCGTCGCCTCGAGGCCGCTCACGCGTTTTCGTACCTTCGACGCTTGCCGCCAGTTGCCGTCGGGCACCACCAGCGTGACGGGGCGTGCGGTGGGCTCGCGGGGGCCAAGCGGCGCGGCGTCCTCGTGGGGAAAGAGCAGGAGCGGCTCGGTGCCGTCCTTCGCCGTGAAGGTCGTGACCGCGCCCTCGTGGCCGCGCACGAGGACCTCGCTGTTGACCAGGCACTCGGTGGCGAGCCGGCCCGAGTTGGTGGGTTTTCGATCCTCGTAGCGATGGGTGATGAGCACGACGCGCGTCCGCGTCTCGATGCGCGGAATGAGCGCGCAAACGCAGAGCGTGCGGTGCATGTGGCAGCGCGCGCAACGCAGCGCGCCGTTGGCTCGGCGGCTCATCGTCGTCGGATCGTCAGTCGAGCGGGACTCGCATGAGGTTGTCCTTCTTCGGGCCATCGAGGGCGACCAGCGCGACGCGCTTTTCGCCGGGGAGGATGACGAGCCCTTCGGTCTTTTCGTCGTCGCCGTTGAAGGGCAGCTTCCATTTTTCGTCGGCTTCGGCAGCGTCGTCGTCCTTGTCGAGGAGGGGAAGTCGGGCGATGGCGCGCGACTCGTCGCTGAGCACGTAGAGGCCGCCGGGCCCTACGGCGAGCTCGCTGATGTCGGCGAAGTTGTCGGCGTCGCCCTTTAGGCGCCACGCCATCAGCGGCACCATCGTCGACGCTCGGCCTTCGGTGGGAAACCTCGCGTTCGCGGCCTCGCTGCCGGGCCGGTATCCCGAGGCACGCTCACCTTCGGGCCCGAACTCCACGATGCGTTTCGGGTCCTTCTCTTTGGCCACCAGAACGTGGCCATTCTTGAGCAACACGAGGCCTTCGCCGCGCGAGTTGGCGCTGTCGTTCCACGCAGCGGTCCACTCTTCGTTCGTCACGGGCACGCGCAACGTGACGGTGTGGACCAGCTCGCGTCCTTCTCGATCGAGGACGAAGATGCGTCCCGGGTTTTCTTCGAGGAGGAACAGCCGCCCGGAGCCATCGGAGGTAATGCCCTCCCATTGAGCGCCGCGCGGGTTCGCCGGGAACGCGCCGGTGAGGTCTCGAAGCTGGTCGTCTGCGAAAGAGACCTTGCGGCCGTCGAGGCTGCCATCGACGGCGATTTTGAAGTCGCGGTCCCCGAGGCTCAGGAGTTTGCCGTCGCGGAGGCCCAGCGCCGACACCTCGAGCAGTGGAGGGGTGCCGGCCCCCGAGACCTCTTGCTGCTTGACCCGCACCTCGCCGAGGTCGCTGCCAGGCTCCTCAGCCTCCGTCGCGCCGGGCGCTCCACAAGCAACGGCGAAACCCAACGTGAGGAACAGGGGGCGCACGATGTCTGGCTCTTGCACACCTCGCACCACCCATTGGAGTGGAAAGTTATCGGCGATTTCAGGGGCAACGGTGGTGGGGCCAGGATCCAAGTGTTCGATCCAGACCAGCCAGTGCTACGCGGACACATGCGTCCTCGCTCCGACTTCTGACCACAAGGTGCGGCATGGTCCGTGCTTCGTGGGTCGCCATGCGCGTTATGGCCTCGCTTCTTGCTCTCGCGTTCCTGGCGTTGGCACCGGCCTGCAGCACGGCCGGGCAGGACGACGAAGAAAGCGAGGACGAGCTCACCGCCAACGCCCTGTCCGTGAGCGAAATGACCTCGGCGGCGCGCTACAAGGCCTTCAGCGTTGAGGGGGGCGGCTTCGGTCAATCAGGTCGCTCGATGAAGTTCCTGATCGATGCGCGCAGCAGGCCCACGCTCAGTCCGAGCTTCATCAACGCGAACTTCAAGGCTGGCGGCAAGACGCCCGACTACGCGAAGTACCACTACTACTTCGCGAAAGAGAAGCTCGGCCTCACGATGGAAACGGGCGCCTTCAACGACTCGACCTATTTCGTCGACGCCAAGAAGTTCTTCGCCGGAACCATCCAGACCTACAAGCTTGGCGCCGAAGAGAAGCTGACCTACGCCGTTCAGTTCTATCCCGACGACGTGATCGCCGAGGGGCGAATCGTCGAGGCGCTGAAGGTCATCAAGTCGGCGTTCCGCGTACGCGGCGCGAAGCTCGCCTTCGTGGCTACCGGACCCCAACAGACGACGCGCACGGTGAAGGCCGAGATCGAAGCGATGGGCTTCGCCATCTATTCCATCGACGACATTCTCGGGTCCGTGAACTACTTCCCCGTCAACGCCGGCGAAGCTTGGGGCACCCTCCGGATCTTTCCGACGAACGTCGACGACCTCCGCCCGACCGATCTCCCGGTCTTCAATGAGCTTCCGCTCGATCTGTCGGTCGTCGCCGGCGCGATCACGAAGGTCTACCAAGACGCCACATCGCACGTGAACCTCAAGTCCAAGGAGCGGGGCACGCCGAACATGGTGCTCCGCGATGCGAGCCCCACCAACGCGGTGCTCGCGCCCTTCGCCGACAAGCCGGTGCACCTCGTGGTCGGAAAGGACGGCTTCAAGCTCGAGGCCACCACCGACGCCATCGTGCGGCAGAAGCTTGCCGAACGCCTCGCGCGGCCATGGGTCGAGCTCGGTGTCGTGGCCGAAACACGGCTCATCAGCTACGACGACATGTGCCCGATCAACCCCGCGGGCTGCACGGAGCTGACGGCCCATTGGGGCGGCAAGGCGCAAGGCCTCGGCTTCCTCGCCAACAAGAAGGTCTTGGGCCGCGTCGAGCAAGCCACGTCCATTAGCCACCGCTTCGGATACGACCTGACGCCGCGCGGCTTTGGCGTCCCCGTCGCGTCGTACCGCGACTTCGTCGCGCACGCGCCCAACGGCGCCGTGCGTCAAAAGATCGATGCCCTCATCGCGGCGGAGCGCCGCGGCGATCTCTCGCCGAACGAGCGCGGAACGATGGTCGACGCGGTCAAGTCGGCGATCCTCCTCGCCGAGTTGCCGACGGCGACGCGAAGCGGCGTGATGGATCGCATCGCGGCGCTCATGCCCGGCGTGCCCAAGTTCAAGGTGCGCTCGAGCTCCAACGCCGAGGACGTCCCGAACTTCGACGGCGCCGGTCTCTACGACAGCTTCTCCGCCGAGCCCGACAAGGTCGACAACCCCGACGGCTCGTGTCGCATCGAGACGGAAGCCGACGGCGCCGTGACCAAGTCGAAGGTCAAACCGAAGACCGTCCACTGCGCCATCAAGGGCGTCTACGCGAGCCTGTGGAACCGTCGCGCCGTGGAGGAGCGCACCTTCGCTCGCCTCTCGCACGCCACGAGCGGGATGGGCCTCTCCATCGTGCCCGCCTACGACCTCGAGGACGACGTCGCTGCCAACGCCGTCGTCATCACGCGCGTCGTCAACAGCGACGACATCATGGGCTACACGCTAGCGGTGCAGCAGGGGAACAACCTCGTCACGAACCCAAACCCGGGCACCCTCGCGGAGAACACCATCGCCACGTTTGGGGACATTAACCGCCCCCCGCGCTTCACCCTGGTGCGCCGAGCCGCGCCGGCGGCGGGCCAACCCCCGCTGCAGGGCAGCGTTCTGCCGGACGCGAAGCTCCAGGAAATCGTCACCGCCGTGCAGGCCGTCGAGGTGGCGTATTGCCGAGCCAAGCCCGACTACTACAGCGGCGACTGCACTTACGTGGCCTTCGACAACCAGAAGCCGCGGTCCCTCGACTTGGAGGTCAAGATCCTCGGCAATGGGCACCTCATCGTGAAGCAGGTGCGCGAGTTCAACGGCCACTGACTGCCTCAGCCACGCCGTTTCGTCGCCTTCGGGGCGGAACGATCGCCTGCTTTGCACCGCCTCCTGGTACAGAGAAAACAGCATGCTTGGTGCGTTCGATGCGGCGCTCGCCCACGTGGCGATCCTCGACCACGAGGGCACCATCGTTGCGGTCAACGGCGCTTGGCGGGCCTTCGCCGCTCGGAATGTCAGCGGCCCCGCATCTTCAAGCCTCGAGGCCGCCACCGGCGTGGGCGCGAACTACCTCGCGGCCTGCGTAGGGGACGAGAGCGCTCGGAGAGCGGCCGCGGGGCTACGGGACGTGCTGGCGCGACGAACGCTGCGCTTTGACCTCGAGTACCCATGCGTCATCGAGGGGGAGCGTTGCTGGTTCGCGATGAGCGCCACGCCCATCGACGAACCGCGCGGCGGCGCCATCGTGACGCACACGGACATCTCGGCGCAGAAGCACGCGCACCAATGGACGCTCGGCCACAACCGCGTCCTCGAGTCCATCGCCCATGGTGAGCCTCTGCCGGCGGTCCTCGCAGCGGTCACGCGTTTGGTGGAAGACCTTCAAGCGGGGACGCTCTGTTCAATTCTCCTTCTCGAAGGCGACACGCTGCGCCTTGGCGCCGGGCCGAGCTTGCCGGCGGCCTACAACGCTGCGCTCAGCCGCGTGACCATCGGCCCGGAGGTCGGCTCCTGCGGCACCGCCGCTTTCACGCGCCGGCTGGTCGTCGTCGACGACATCGAGACCGATCCGTTGTGGAAGAACTTCCGCTGGGCGTTCACCGACTACGGCCTCCGGTCCTGCTGGTCGTTGCCGATCGTCGCCGCCGGCGGCGGGCCCGTCTTGGGGACCTTTGCCATCTACGCTCGCCGCGCGCTGCGCCCGTCGCAAGGCGTCCTTCAGTTGCTCGGTGGTGCCGCCCACCTCGCGGGGCTGGCCATCGAGCGTGAGCTCGCCTCCGCTGAACTTCGCGCGAGCGAGGAGCGCTTCCGGCTGCTCGTCCTCGGCGTTCGTGACTATGGCCTCTTCATGACGACGCCCGACGGTCGCGTCGTCACGTGGAGCCCCGGCGCTGAGCGTCTCTACGGCTACTCGGAGCAGGAGGCTGCGACACTCAACGTTCGCGCCCTCGAGGCGGTCGACGCTCCGCCGCACCGCGCGGCGAGCGGCTCGGACCGGGGGGAAGCGGAAGGCTGGCAGGTGCGAAAGAGCGGCGAGCGCTTCTGGGCGAGCCTCGCCACAACGCCGGTCTACAACGATGACGGTACGCTGCGCGGCTTCGCGCGCGTCGTCGGCGATTTGACCGAACGGCTCCGCTTGGAGGAGGAGCTGCTCCAAGCGCAAAAATTGGAGGCCGTGGGCCGGCTCGCCGGAGGCATCGCTCACGACTTCAACAACCTGCTCACGGTCATCCGCGGCAACGTGGAGTTCTTGTCGATGGACGCGCAGCGCGTCGGGCCCGCCTGGGAGAGCCTGAACGAGATTCGCGACGCCGCGGAACGCGCGGCGCATCTCACGCGGGAGTTGCTCACGTTCAGCCGCGCGCGGGCGCCTCAAGTGTCGCTCACCTCGGTCAACGAGGTGGTTGCCCTCTCGGAGCGTGTGTTTGCGCGGCTGCTCGGTGAAGACATCCGGCTGACGACGGCCCTCGCTGACGAGCTCCCTCCCGTTCGCGTCGACGCGAGCCAGCTCGAGCAGGTGCTGCTCAACTTGATGATGAACGCGCGCGACGCGATGCCTGCGGGAGGTGTCGTCACCATTGAGACCGCGTGCGCGCGGCTCACGGACGATGGCGGCGGCGGCCGCTCATCGTTGCCGCCCGGTCTCTACGTCGACCTCTTCGTTAGGGACACGGGGACGGGCATCGACGAAGCGACGCAGGCGCGGGTCTTCGAGCCGTTCTTCACGACGAAGCTCCTCGGCGCGGGCACCGGCCTGGGCCTTGCCATGGTGTACGGAGCGGTGAAGCAGGCTGGCGGCACCGTGCGTCTCGAGAGTCGCCTCGGCTTCGGGACGACGTTTCGCGTGCGCCTGCCGGCCGCCGGAGTCTCGCCGATGGCTTCGCGGACCGACGCCAGCACGCTGGCCGCCCCAGGCGGCGAGACGGTCTGGCTCGTAGTCGGCGATCCCGCGGTGCGCCGGACGTTCGGGGCCGCGCTCGAGTCGCAGGGGTATTCGGTCATCGAGGCGTCGGCCGACGACCTCGTGCAGAAGGTGACCGAGGGGGGCGCCGCCGCCGACGTGCTCATCACCGACGAGCAAGTGCTTCCCATCGACGAGCAGGTGGCAGTCCTCCGGTCGAGTCGACCACGCATCCGGGTGCTCCACGTGGTCAGTCATCTTGACGATGACGGGCATGGGGCCGCTCACGCCGACGTGCTCCTGCGCAAGCCGGCGACACCGCTGGTGCTCCTCGCGAAGGTTCGCGCTGTCCTCGACCCGGGCGCCGTCGGGCCGCGCGGGTTGCGGGGCAGCTCGTAGCGTGTCGCGCTATCGAACGGCCCGTCGCGCTCGTTGACGGGCCCGCGCAGAGCAATCGGGTAGACTGCCCCCGTGCTCGACCCGCGGAGCCGCGTGCGCCTCAAGCCGACCACGGCTCGTCACTTCGCGACCGATTCGCTCTTCGACCGCGTCGCGCGCGTCGTGTGCGAGGCGAATTGCCTCCCGCGAAAGGAGCTCTTCGAGTCGTGGCAGGTGGCGCGCCGCGTGCGCCGTCGCTTCCGCGGTGGTCGCGTCGTCGACCTTGCTTGTGGGCACGGACTCGTCGCGCAGCTCCTCCTCTTGCTCGACGACACCTCGGCGTCGGCGCTCGCCGTGGATCGGCGCATTCCCGCGAGCGCCTCCAAGCTGCTCGTGGCCATGAGCGCCGCGTGGCCGAAGCTCGCCGGCCGGGTCACCCTCGTCGAGGCTGACATTGAGTCGGTGCCGCTCTTTGCCACCGACGTCGTGGTCTCGGCCCACGGCTGCGGCACTCTCACGGACGTCGTCTTGGCGCGCGCCGCCGCCGCTGGCGCGAGAGTCGCCGTTCTGCCTTGTTGCCACGACGAGGTCACCTGTGACCTCGGGGGCCTTGGCGGGTGGGTCGATCTCTCGCTCGCCATCGACGTGACGCGCGCGCGCGCCTTGGCGGCGCGCGGGTACCGCGTGCACACGCAGCTCTTGGCGGAAGAGGTCACGCCGAAGAATCGCCTCCTCTTGGCGGAGCCGCTCCGATGACGCTCGCCGACGGTCGTGAACCCCGCGCCCTTTGCACGAGCTGCGGTCGCCCTGAAGTCGTTTGTTATTGCCGCTTCGTCACGCCGCTGACGAGTCGGACGCGCGTGGTCATCCTCCAGCATCCGCGCGAACGGTCCGTGCCGATCAATACGGCGCGCATCGCGTCGCTCTGCTTGCCTGAGGCGGAGCTTCACGTGGGGCTCTCCTTCGACGGGCTCTCGGCGCTCTCCGACGCGGAGCGTCCCGCCGTGCTGCTTTACCCCGGCGACGGCGCCATCGATGTCGAGGGGGCTCGCTTCGAGGGCCCGCGGACGTTGGTCGTCGTCGACGGAACCTGGTGGCAGGCCAAGTCGCTGATCGGACGGAACCCCGCGTTGCGGAGCTTGCCTCGCGTCGCCTTCCGGCCGAAGGCCCCCAGCGCGTACCGCATTCGCCGAGAGCCTGCCCTCGACTACGTGTCGACGGTCGAGGCGTTGGCGCACGTGCTCGGCGTACTCGACGGCGAACCGGAGAAGTTCCTCGCGCTGCTTGAGCCCTTTCGCGCCATGGTTGAGTCGCAGCTCGCCTATGCGGCGCAAAGCGGTGGCTCACGCCACCGCCGGTCGCCCCGCAAGGGCACGGTGCCGCCGAAGCGTCGCGGGTTACCGTCGCTCCTTCACGAAGGCGATCTCGTTTGCGTCCACGCCGAGGCCAACGCCTGGCCCTACAGCGCGGGCCGCCGCGGCGCGTGCCCCGATGAGGTCGTGCAATGGTCCGCCGTTCGGCTGCCCCAGCACGAAGCCTTTCAGGCCTTCGTCGCCCCCCGCGGTCCGCTCAATCCCGCCACGGCGATCCACCTCGAGGTCGACGCGGCTCGCATCGTGGCCGGTGAGACGTTCGCCTCGTTCCACGAGCGCTGGCGTCGATTCCTCCGGCCAACGGACGCCGTTTGCCGCTGGGGTACGTACACCCACGAGCTCCTGAACCGCGAGCACCCCTCCGGAACGGACGTGCCGCTTCGCGGTGACCTCGATCTGCGTCCCGTCGCGCGCGCCTTCGCGCGCGGCCCCGTAGGCACCATGAGCGACTTTGCCGTCCGCCTGGGGGTGACGGGCGAGCTTCTGGCCGACGCCATTGAAGGGCGAGCGAAGCGTCGCCTCGGCGAACTCGCCGCCATCACCACCGAGCTCGCGCGTCTCAGTCGAGGTAGCTGACACCGCAATTCGCCTGGGCCCACGCGCGGAAGTCGGAGGCGCAATGCGGGTTCGTTGTCGGCG
Source organism: Myxococcales bacterium (assembly GCA_016703425.1). Classification (NCBI taxonomy): domain Bacteria; kingdom Pseudomonadati; phylum Myxococcota; class Myxococcia; order Myxococcales; species Myxococcales bacterium. The sequence continues at coordinate 76,625 of JADJCA010000009.1, read as the reverse complement.
GCATGCAGTTGATGGAGCTCGACGTCGGGCAGCGTCGGGCCTCCGGTTCGTCGGTGGCGCCAGCGGCCTTGATCTTCACGCCGAAGGAAAACGTTCGCTGCGCCGGTGTCTCGTCATTCTCGAAGGAGCGACGGTATTCAAGCGTCACGCGGTGCACCGTTGCCGCGGCTTCGAGGTGCGCGCCGTTGGTCTTCCAGACGAAGACTTGGTGGCCGCCGCTGCCAACGGGGCCGTCGTGCGCGCCCTCGTACGTGCCGTCCCGCGGCGAGGGATAGCCGAAGGTGCGGTTCGTGCTGGTGACGCGCCACGCGTAGCCCGTGGTGGCGTTGGCCGGCAAGGTCACGCGCACGCTCTTGCCTTTTTCGACGGAGAGCGTCGTGTCGTCATCGCGTTCCGTCACGTCAACGAACTCACTTCGCCGAAGCTCGTCCGACGACGACGGCGCACCCTCGGGGGAACCCGAACCCGAGCAAGCGGCAAGCGAGGCGGCGAGGGGCGCGAACAGCACAAGCAGCGAAAGACGCATCGGGAAACCTCCACACCGAGCCGTGCAGCTCGCGTGCCGTGCGGACAATGTCGACAAGTGTGTGATAACTCGTCGGGGGCCGGATCAAGCGAGGCGCGCGGTGTCGCGGAGCCGCGACGGGCCGTGCCCCGGCCCAACGCCGATGTATAACGGCGTCGATGCAATCATTCGAAGACCAAGTCGCGGAGATGCGCCGCTACTTCGAGCAGCCTCGCTTTCGCGAGACCACGCGCCTCTACACGCCGCGCGAGGTGGTCGAGCAACGAGGGACGATCCAGAACGACTACGCCGTCGCTCGCGACGCGTCGTCGGCCTTTTACGCGCGACTCCGTGAGCTCTACACGGGAAAAAAGTGCATCACGACCTTCGGCCCGTATTCGCCGGGCCAGGCCGTGGCCATGAAGCGCATGGGCATCGAAGGCATCTACCTCGGCGGTTGGGCCACCAGCGCCAAGGGCTCGGTGCAGGAAGACCCAGGACCGGACCTCGCTAGCTATCCGCTCAGCCAGGTGCCCGATGAGGCTGCGCCCATCGTGCGAGCGCTGCTTACGGCGGACCGCAATCAGTTTCACGCGCGCTCCCGCATGACCGACGAGCAACGCAACGTCGCGCCGAACGTCGACTTCCGGCCTTTCATCATCGCCGACGCTGACACGGGGCACGGCGGCGACGCGCACGTACGCAACCTGGTTCGCCGCTTCGTCGAGGTCGGGGTGCCGGGCTACCACATCGAAGATCAGAAGCCCGGCGTGAAGAAGTGCGGCCACCAGGGCGGCAAGGTCCTCGTCTCCGAAGACGAGCAGATCAAGCGCCTCAGCGCCGCGCGGTTTCAACTCGACATCATGCAGGTGCCGGGGATCATCGTGGCCCGCACCGACGCCGAGTCGGCGACGCTCCTCGACGGCCGCAGCGACGAACGCGATCAGCCGTTCATTCTGGGGGCCACGAACGTCAACTTGCCGAGCTTCAAGGCGGCCACCCTCGGTGTCCTCCGCGCGCTTCACGACAAAGGAGTCCTCGAGCTCACGGGCCACAAGCTCTACGCCCTCTCGGAAGACGAGTGTTCCGCGACCGCCGCTTGGCTGGAGGAGCGCGGGCTCCTCGCGCTCGCGGCGGACGCCGCCGCGGCCTACGAGAAGGAAGGGCGTCGTTCCCCCGACGCGGCCTTCGACAAGGTCTTCGATCGGCTCGTCGACGTTTGGCAAAAAGAGGCCAACGTAAAGACGTACGGCGAAGCCGTCGCGGAGGAGATGCGCTTTCTCGCGAGCGAGGGCGTGCAGTTTCCGTTGAGCGAAGCCGAGTGGCTCACCTTCGCGGCGCGCGCCTCGTTCTACGCGATTCGTGAGAAGGCACGCGGCATCGGCGTGCACGTCGTCTGGGACTGTGAGCACGCAAAGACCCCCGACGGCTACTTTCAAGTGCGTGGCGGCATCGACTACGCCATCGCCAAGTCGCTGGCCGCCGCGCCCTTTGCCGACATCTTGTGGATGGAGACGAAGACCGCCGACTTGCACGAAGCGAAGATCTTCGCCGACGCGATCCACGCCGTTTATCCCGACAAGATGCTCGCCTACAACCTGTCGCCGTCCTTCAATTGGGACACGACGGGACTCAACGATGACGCCATGCGTCGGTTCCCCGAGGAGCTCGGCAAGCTCGGCTTCGTGTTCAACTTCATCACCTACGGCGGCCACCAGATTGACGGCCTCGCCGGCGAGGAGTTTGCGTCGGCGCTCCGCCAAGACGGCATGCTGGCCTTGGCGCGGCTCCAGCGAAAGTTCCGGCTCGTCGAGTCGCCCTACCGGACGCCGCAGACGCTCGTCGGCGGACCGCGCGCCGACGCCGCCCTCTTGTCGCTCTCGGGCCGGACCTCGACGACGAAGGCCATGGGCATTGGTTCGACGCAGTTTCAGCATCACGTCCTCACGGAGGTGCCGCCGAAGCTCCTCGAGGAGTGGCTCGACTTCTGGCGCCTCAAGCACGGCGTCGACGGCCGGCTCACGGTCGGCCTTCGTCCCCATACGCCGGGCGCGCAGGTGCTCGAGCTCGCCGTCGTGGCGCCGGCGGGCGACAAGACGGCGAACGTGGTGTTCGAGCCGATTCAAGATCGGTACGGACGCAGCATCCTTTCCATTCGCGACCAGAACACCTTCGACAAGGCGCTTCGTCAGAAGCGGCTCATGAGCCTGTGCCAGCTCTTCTTGATCCATCGCTACAAGATCGACTCGGTGCACTACCTCACGCCGACAGAAGACAACCATCGGCAAACGGAGCGGATGCATCGCCGCGGCGTGTTTAGCTCGGTCAATGAAGAGGTCGGCAAGATCATCGTGGCAGACGTGAACAAGGATCGCGTCAAGCAGCTCTTGGACCCGGAGTCGGAGCGAGCGGCCCTCAAGCGCTTCATTGCCGACGGCTGAGAGCGGTGACCGCCGCGGGCGTTGGGCCGCGCGGCGCGGCAGGGCGAGCGGCTACCCAGCGCAGCGACACGACGACCCACGATGAGAGCGCGAGGGCGGCCAAGAGGAAGGCCGCCCGATAGCCGCGGCCCGCGTCGGAGGGGTCCCGGAAGATCGCCGCGACGATGCCGCCGGCCATCGGCCCCGCGAGCATGCCAAAACACCCGGCCGCGTTGACCATGGCCATGGAGCGGGCGCGCGCGGGCGCCTCGGTCTCGTCAGCGGCGAAGGCCAAGACCGACGCGAAGACCAGCGCGGAGGACACGCCCCCCGCGATCATGGGCAGCGGGAGGAGCGCCGCTGGCACGTGACCGAGGCAGGCGACGGAGCCAGCGAAGGCGAGCATGCCGAGCGCCAGGGCTCCTCGACTGGGGCGGTGCCGAAGGAGAGCGCCGGCGGGGAACATCGCGAACGCAAAGGGGACCGTGAGGCAGGCGTACAAGAGTCCCACGTGCCGATCGGACGGCCCATGCACGCGGTGCGCGAAGAGCGAAAAGCTGACGATGAGGCATCCCACGGCGAACCGAGACAGGAACGCGGCGGCCAACGGGAAGCTCGCTCGCGGGAGCGCCGCCCGAGCGGCGGCCGCCGGAGCCGCGCGAACAGCGAGCCGCTGCCCCGAGAGGGTCGCGGCCACGAGCATCAAGAGCGCTGCGCCGGCCCAAAACGGCGCGCGCGCGTCGAGCGCGACCAGGAGTCCTCCAACGAGGTTGCCCGCGGCGACGGCGAAGATGACCGCGGTTCCCGCGGCCGTGGTGAGGCTCGGCGTCTGCCTCGCTCGCGCGACCTCCGCCGCGTGGCTCATGAGCAGCACCGTGAGGCCGACGTGTAGGGCGCCCTCAAGGACGCGCGCTGCGAGGAGCCATTGTGTGGGCATCGGCAGCGCGAAGCAGAGGAGCAACAGTGCGTCGGCGAGGGCGAAGAGCGGCGCGCGCGCCGCCGCGGTCTTCCGGAAGCGGGGCCATGAGGCCAACAGAAGCGTCAAAACGATGGCGCCCACCATGTTGAGCGCCATGAACGCGTGCATCGGTCCTTCGCGGCCACCGTGGTGCTCAGCGAAGAGGGGGCGGATTGCCGGCGCCAAGGCTGTGGCCGGCAACATCTGGAAGAACACGATCGCCGAGAGAAAGCCTCGCCGGTCGAGCGGGGCCGCCTCATCGAGAGGACAGGGAGTCGTTCGCGGCAGGGCGCGCGCGCGGAGCGTCAACGGAACACGCATGCCGGTCGTGGTGCAATCGCTGCGCCGCCCGAGCGGCGTCGTTGCCGCGGGCTTCGTTGCGGCGTCGAGGTAGGTCGATGCATCCATCACTCGTTCCATCTCGCACTTAAGTGGAGGCGCGCGATTCGTCGTCCTTTCCATTGCGCGCGACATCTGCGACTGGTGGAGCGCGTTTCTTGCCGTGACTCTTGCTTGGGGGAGGATGCCATGTTCATGAAGCTCGGAATCTGACGGCGGCAAGCGGGACGAGGACGAAGGCGCTGTGTCAACGTCCTCTCACCGCTCGCGGTCGCTGGCGTTCGTGCGGTTGGTCTCGTCGCGAGGTACTCTTCGCCGGTGACCGCGATGACCAAAGGGGGCGTCTTGTCGGTGGCGACGCTCGCCGCGACCCTCTTGGCGGGATGCGTGTTCGCGTACTCCTTCGACTCGCTCGAGACGCCGGTGCGGCCCGCTTCCGACGCGTCGCCGTCGCCGTCGGCGGCCGACGTTGGGTCCGTCAGCACGCGGCTCTGCGATGGTCCCTTCGCCGAGGTCCCGGACCTTTGCGACGACTTCGACGACGAGTCGCCCGTGGGCGCGCGGTGGGACATCGGCGGCGCCGTCGACAACCCGGTGCTCTACAGGGATGCGTCGGTGACTCGAGAGTCGCCCGCCGCCACGGATCGCTCGCCGCTCGTGTCGAGGCCGAGTGTCTTGCGCATGCGCGCCTCCGGCGAGCGGGCGAAGGCCGCGCTCTTGCACCTGTTAGGCAAGGCAAAGCGCGGCACGGCACGTCGCGGCGTAGAGGTCTCGCTGGTGGCGCGACCGACTGTCAACGAGATGCCGCTGCCGGTCGAAGGCGGGCCGCTCACCGGCATCATGCCCGTGGGCTTCCTCACACAGTCCGCCGTGGGAATCCCTGCTGGCGTCTTGCTCGTGCTCCGTGACAGCACCCTTTACCTGGCCGTGACCAACGATCTGAGCCCCGCGGCGCCGCCGCCCGATCGAGCGTCGTTCCAGCCGCTGACGGTCCTCACGGCAAGTCCTGCGGCAACCTGGGTTCGCGTGCGCTTGGCCGTCGGAGAGCGAGAAGCCCTCAAGGAGCGAGGCTTCTCGTGCGACGCCATGGAGCCGGTCGTGGTGGCTGCCGAAGGCGGCGCGCTCTTCTCCGCGTGCCTCGGGCTCAAGGGGAGCCTGGGATCGATCGAATGGCTCGACTTCGCGACGCTGGCGTTGGGCCCCACGATCCTCGGTGAGGGCACCGCCGAGATTTTCGTCGACAACGTCTTGCTCACGACCTTCTGAGGGCTAGCGCCCGGTGACGTTGGGCGCTTTCGGCGACAGAAACAGCCACAAGGCCCCGGCAGCGGCGAGCGCCGAGGCCACGAGGAAGGCGTCCGCGACGACGAACGAGCGTCGGTTGCTCGCCACTTCGTCGCTGGTGCACGAGCCCGTCTGCCCACACGTCGCGCGCAGCGAATCGTAGCGGGCGTCGGCGCCCAGCACCAACGTCGTCCCGGTGACGCCGAGGGCGACGGCGACGCCGCTCGCGACGAGGGGCCAGGTCAAGTCTCGCGACGTCGGCGCTGGGGTGGGGGCCACCGCACGATCGCGAGGCCGTGCCGGCACGTCTCGCGGACCAAACTCGGCGACGACCACGCGTCCCCGCTGTCCGTCGAGCGCCACGACCGTCAAGGCGACGGTCTCTCCGAGGCGCTCGAAGACGAGCTCGTGGGTGCCAGGATCGACGGCGAGGGCCTTGCCGCTTACGGGCCGCCGCTCGGAGCCGTCGATGCGAACGGTTGCGTCGGCGAGATCGCGCCCCTCGCGGTCTCGGGCGCCAAGGACGAGCGTGGGCGCGGCTTCCGCGAGCTCCGCCTCCCAGCGTGCGCAGTCGGCGGCGACGACCGCCGGGCACTCGGAGTTGGCGCACGCGCGAAACTTGAGGATGGCCGCCGCGTAGCGACCTTGACGCCGCAGCGGCTGAGCCTCTTCTGCATCGCGCGCGCAGCGCTCGGCTACGGCGGGGCCCGGCGGCGCGGGGCCGCTGTCTTGGCCATGCGCGCCGCGAACGCCGAAGAGCGCAGCGAAAAGCGCGGCCATGCCCAGGGCGCGGTTCATTGGAGGCACTCTCTTCGGTAGATGCGATTGCCCTCGCTGTCGAGTCGGTACGGCACGCGGCAGTCGAGACTCTTCTGCGCGCTCGCACTCGGTGCGGGTCGTGGCAACGCAGCGGGCCGCGCGATGGCGCCGACGACGCCAGCCTCGTGACCAAGCGCCGCATCGGCCGTCGATGCTCCGCCTGCCGAGGGCGAAGGGGGCGCCGAAGCAGCAGGTAGTACGGACGCCTCGAGAGGAGCCGCCGGCGCCATCGCGTCGACGCGCGCCGTCGCGAGCGCGTTGGCGTCGGGCGCGTGCGCTTCTCGGAGGTCGCTCTCGCCGCGAAGCCGGGAGGAGAGCAGCGCGGCGCCTCCTGCGACGAGCAGGGCGACGAGCGCCGTCGTTCCGTACGCAGCGGCGTGTCGTCGTGGCTTGGGCCGGGTCTCGAGCTCCTCCGCCGCGCCGAGCGACGCGCGCGCCGGCGATGCCACGTCCGGCAGGGCCGCCACCTCGAAGGCGCGCACCTGGCCGCTTCGCTCCTCGAGCGTTGGGCCGCACTCTTGGGCGAGCCACGCGCGCACCGCCGCGGCCGGTGCCGGCGGCGCCGCCACGCGGAGCGCTGCTGCGAATTCGGCGGCCGACTTCCAACGCTTGCGCGCCGAGTGCTCGAGCGCCTTCAGCACGACCGCGTCGAGGGCCTCCGAGACGGAGGGTTCGCTGCGGCTCGGCGGGCTCACGTCGCCGACGAGAATCCGCGCCGTGATGGCGCCGTCGGTTTCAGCGGCGAAGACCGGCTTGCCCACCAGGGCTTCCCAGAGGACCGCTCCCGCGGAGAAGACATCGCCAGCGATGCCATGGGCCTCGCCCTCGACGACCTCCGGTGGCAAGTAGAGGAGCTTGCCCTTGACCAGGCCTTCGCGCGTGTTTTTGAGACGCGCAGCGCTGCGTGCCACTCCGAAGTCGATGAGCCGACCGGCCCCGTCGGCGCCGACAAGAATGTTTTGCGGGCTGATGTCCCGATGCACGAGGCGGAGCGGCGTTCCGTCGTCGGCGGCGGCCCCGTGGGCTGCCTCGAGGCCTTCGAGGACGTTAAGGAGCACCGCTGAGGCGATCGCCGGCGGAACCTTGCGGACCGTTTCGGCACCGGCCATGAGGCGCGCGAGCGAAAGGCCTGGCACGTAGTCCATGACCAAGAACAGCTCGTCGCCTTCGCGGACCACGTCTTGGATCGCCACGACGTTGGGGTGTCGGATGCTGGCGGCGACCTTCGCTTCCGCGAGGAAGCTGTCCACGATGTCGGCGTCGGCCGAGAAACGACCGTGGAGCTTCTTGAGCGCGACGATGCGATGGAAGCCCTCGGCGCCGAGCTGCTTGCCTAAGTGGACCGTTGCCATGCCTCCCGACGCGAGGTCCGGGCCGAGCACGTAGCGGTCGCCGATGCGTCGCGACGAGGCGGTCACGAGATGGCCGCAAGTCTACCCGATCGACGCGCGGGCGACTGATTTCGCGGTGATCGCTCCGGCGAGTCCGCTGGCTACGCCGCACGTTGGGCTGATGATACCGTCCCGTCATGGCAACCAAAGAGGCCGAAACGCGGCTCTCGGACCTCACGCAGGCGCCCCCCGGCGGCTGGACCTTTGAGCTCGTCGTCGCGTCCGGTCCCGACGCTGGCAAGGCGCTGGTGGTGGATGGTGCAACGCCGCGCCGCCTCATCGGGAAGAGCGCCTTGTGCCACCTCTCGATCGACGACGCGGAGATAAGTCGGCGGCACGCGACCGTGGAGTCTACGGCGTCGGGTCTTCACGTCCAAGACCTGGGGTCCAAGAACGGAACGTTTCTGTCCGGGGTGCGCATCGCGTCGGCCTTCGCGCTAGGCGGCGAAACGTTGCGCGTGGGGCAGACCGAGGTCTCGGTCGTGCGTCGCTCTGACGAGCAGGCGCAGCTCGCGCGCGCGATGCGCTTCGGTCGCGTCATCGGCGCCAGCGCGGCCATGCGCAAGCTCTACCCGATCCTCAAGCGACTCGCCGAGAGCGACGTCCCGGTCGTCCTTGAGGGAGCGACGGGCACCGGCAAGGAGCTCCTCGCCGAGACGCTGCACGAAGAGGGGACGCGCGAGGCGGGCGCCTTCTCGATTCTCGATTGCGCGGCCCTCAGCGCCGCCGAGTCGGAGCAAGCGCTCTTCGGTGATGAATCGGGCCGCGCGGGGCTCCTCGAACAGGCGAACGGCGGAACGCTCTTTCTCGATGAGATCGGTGAGCTCGACGGTGGCGTGCAAGGCAAACTGCTCGGCGTCATTGAGCGAGGCAAAGTGACTCGCGGCGCCGACACCGTCGCGGTGGACATTCGCTTCATCGCGTCGACTCGGCGCGACCTCGAGGTCGAAGTCCAAGAGGGTCGGCTACGCGAGGACCTCTACTTTCGCCTCGCCGTAGCGCATGTCGAGCTTCCGCCGCTTCGCGAGCGACAGGGAGACGTCGAGCTGCTCGTCCGCCACTTCTGGACCAAGCTCGGCGGGCGCGGTGACCTTTCGAGCGCAACCATGGCGCGCCTCGAGCGGAGCGATTGGCCTGGGAACGTACGCGAGCTGCGCAACGCCGTGGCGCGCCTCATCGCCGTGGGCGACGACGCGCCGGCCCTTGCGGCGTCGAAGGATGCGCCCACGGCGGTGCTGGGCGATTTTGATCACGTGCTGCGCCAAGACCTCACGCTGCCCGTGGCTCGGCAAAAGGTGGTGGACGCCTTCGAGCACGCGTACATCGAGCGCGCGCTGGCGAAGAGCGGTGGCAACGTCTCGGCGGCCGCCGCGGCCGCCGGCATCGCGAGGCGCTACTTCTACGTCGTGAAGAATCGCGTGGGCTCCGGCGAGCGTTGACCCGCGCCCCCACTTTGGGCACCGGATTTGCTATACGAGCGGCATGACCTTTCACGCAGTCGTGTGGCTCGACCACCAGCAGGCCCGTGTCTTTCACATCACCGCGGAGGCGTTCGACGAGGCGACCTTCAAGGCGCCGAAGCATCACGTCACTTCGTCGCACGGCGCGCGCGATCAGCACGCACGCGGCGAGACGCGAGAGGCGGCCCAGTTCTTCGAAGCCATCGCCCGCGCCCTCTCGGATTCCCAGGAAATCCTCGTGCTTGGGCCCGGTACGGCTAAGCTTGCGCTCGTGAAGCACATGCACAAGCACGACCCAAAGGTCGAGGCGCGCATCGTCGGGGTCGAGACCGCCGACCACCCGACCGACGCTCAGATCGTCGCGCATGCGCGAGCCTACTTCCGAACCAACGACCCCTTGCTCGGGCGCTAGCGGGCGAAGCGGTGGCGCAGCATCTGCGCCTCGCGGCGCTCGTTGCGTCGGCGTTACGGGCTGCAGCGGGTGCTGACGCCGCCGTCGGGCGTCGCTTGCGACAGGCATACGCCCGCGGCGGGTAGCGCGGGGCACGGCGTCGGGTCGCAACTAGCCAAGCAGCCGGCGTCGCGAAACGCCGCCGCCGCCGCCCGAAATTCGTTGGTCGCCGCTCCTCCAGCGACGGCGACGAAATGGCCGCATCCGCAGCCGTCGGTCTCCTTGGCGAGGCAGTGTCCCGAGGCCAGCGTGCAACTCCGCGCGCGGTCGAGCGCGATCGACTGCTTCGCGGCAAGCTCGCCGCACGAAGGGCCCCCCTCGGTGACGTTCGCGTCGAGGGCCGCGGCGTCGGTCGTCACGTCGGCCACCGAGGCATCGGCCGGCGCGGCAGCGTCGTACGCGCGCAGCGCCCAGTCGTATCCGCAGCCGGCCGCGAGAACGGCGCCGAAGCCGAAGGGCACGAAGAAGCAGCGCACGGCGCGTGACTCTACCTCATGGGCGTTGGCGTCGGGGCGCTCGCGAGCCGGCGCACAGGAATTGGTGGGCTCGCTCGCGGCGGGGCCCTACCGGCGCGCGCGTCGGCTACTCTTCGCGGAGGATGTCGACTCGGTTGAGGGCCGCGGCGCGCGTACTTTCCGTCGCAGCGCCTCTTCTTGTGGCGGCCCCCGGCGCGCGAGCGGCGGAGGCCGTCGACGCTGCCGCGGAGGCGCGGACCTGCTACGAGCGCGGCCTTCGCGCGCACGCAGCGCGTGAGTTTGCGCTCGCGGCGCGAGAGTTTGCGCGCGCCGATGCGTGGGTGCCTTCCAACGCAGCCATCGAGGCAGCGCTCGAAGCGGCGCGGCAAGCCGGTGATCCGGTCCTCGCCATGGAGCTCGTTGATCGGGCGCACGGTCGGCAGCTCGATGGTGCAGCGCGGGCCGCTGCGGCGCGCGCCGAGGCGGCCTTCGCTTCAAGCGTGGCTCGGTACCTCATCCCCTGCGACAAGGCCCTCGCGTGCCATGCTTTCGTCGACGGCGTTGAGGTGCCGAGGCCGCGCGAGGCGGTGTTGGTGACGCCTGGCAACCATCGGGTGCGCGTGGTGGTCGGCGAGCGAAGCCGTGAAGTGGAGCTCGAGGCGAAGGCGCAGAGCGTCGTGGCGGTGCCGGCCCCGGAAGGCGACGACCGACCTGTCGGGCCGCCGAGGGTTGAGTTGCGCCCCGAACAAGGCCCGGGTTTTTGGTCCGACCCCAACCACGTGGTGGCCACCGTCACCTTCGGGGCGGCCATGGCCGCGGGGGCCTTCGCGTTGGTCTCGTACCTGGATCTGCGCGACACGCGCGCGCGCTTCGAACGTGGCGCTTGCGGTGCCGGTGCCGCGTCGAACGCGCTGCCGGCCGGTGATTGCCCGCGCTTGGCCGACGACGGGAAGACCGCGCAGCTCATGACGCAGGTCTCCTTGGCGGCGACGGGCGTGTTCGTTGCGACGGGTCTCACCTTCCTCGTGTGGAGTCCCCTCCCGGTGCGGGCTCGCCTGGCGGCGCGTGGTCACGGCGGCCTCGTGATGCTCGAAGGAACACTGCCGTGAAGGGCGCCGTGAAGGGGGCCGTCAAGCTCGCCTCCGGCGGCCACGCGACCGTGTGGCTCGCCAAGGACCGCGAGGGCAATCGGGTCGCGCGAAAGTGTCCGCACCCGCACCTCTTAGAGGATCCCGACGTGCGCTTCGCGCTGCATCGCGAGGCGGAGATCGCGATGCGCCTGCATCATCGCAATGTGGTGCAGCTCCGGGGCGTCGAGCTCGTCGATGACGCGCCTGTGTTGGTGCTCGACTACGTCGAAGGCGCCAACCTCGCCGAGCTCGTGCGCGACTGGCGAAGGAGCGACCGTCCGGCGACGGCGCGCGCCGTCGTCCGTATCATCCTCGACGGCGCCGCCGGACTCCATGCGCTCCACGAGCTGCGCGACGAACGGGGCGATCCGCTTGCCCTCGTTCACCGCGACGTGTCCCCGCAAAACGTCTTGGTCGGCGTAGACGGCGTGGCACGCATCTCGGACTTCGGCCTCGCGAAATGCCTCGCGACCGATCGCGCGACGACGGAGGGGGTGCTCAAAGGTAAGGCCGGGTACTTGGCGCCGGAGTACGTGCGTGGTGAGGCCGGCGATCGCCGGCAAGATGTCTTTTCGCTGGCCGTCGTGGCGTGGGAGGCGCTCGCTCAGGAGCGGCTCTTTCGCGGCGACAACGACGCGCAGACGCTCGAACGAATTCTGACGCTGCCGATCCCGTCGCTGGCCACGGCGCGGCCCGAACTCAACGCTGCGCCCCTCGACGCGGTGCTGGCCCGCGCCCTCGCGCGTCACCCCGGCGACCGATTCGCGACGGCGGAGGAATTCGCGGAGGCGCTCTCAACGGCCGCGAAGTCGGTGGGCCTGCTAGGGACCGAGGATGATGTGAGGGGCTGCTTCACGGCGGAGCGCCGAGCGCTCCTCGAGGCGCACGCGAGGGCGCTGGCGCTGCCGACGCGGGGGCCACCGCGCCGTCGCGTCGTCGTCGCGCTTTCGCTGGCGGCTATCGTCGCCGCTGGGGCTGGGGTGAGCTTCCGAGCGTATCGCTCGACGCGGGTATCGCCTGCGTCCGCTCCCGTCTCTCGGTCCGCGGCCGCGCCGCCAAGGGCGCAGGAGAGCACCCCCGGTGAGGCGCCAGCGCTCGCGCCCGCGGCTTCGGCTCAAGGCGAACCGCAAACTCGAGACGTGGCACCTTCGCCGTCCGTCGACGCGCCGAAGCGAAGCGCTGGTCCGAGGGCTCGGCCCGTGTCGAGCTCCGCGCCGCTTCGGCCTCGGCAAAACCCGTACTGAGGAGCCGGTCGCTCGTCGCGTTCGAAAAGCGAGGTAGTCTCTCGGTCGCCGTGAGCGAAAACGACGAAGACGGATTCCCCGACGATGCCACGACCAAGTTGGTGAAGCCAAAGGGCCGCGCCGAGCCGTTTGTGCTCGTGGTCGTCGACGGACCATCGAGGGGAAAAAGGGCGCCGCTAACGAAGGGAACGGCCAAGGTCGGCTCGTCGTCGATCTGCGAGCTCGCGGTCGACGACCGGGCCGTGTCCCGGATCCACTACGAGGTGACAGCCACGTCGCGCGGTTTGTCGCTTCGTGATCTCGGCAGTACCAATGGCACGTTCGTAGCGGGCCTCGGCGTCTCGCTCGCCACGATCCCGCCGGGAGCGCTCATCCTAGCGGGAGGCACCACGGTGCGCGTCGAAGGGTCGGGCGACGGCTTCGCGCTGCCGGGAGTATCGACGGGTGAGGCCTTCGGCGGACTCTTCGGCAAGAGCGTCGCGATGCGGCAGGTCTTTGCGATCCTCGAGCGCGCGGCGCCGAGCGACGCGACGGTGCTCTTGCGAGGAGAGACCGGCACAGGGAAGGAGGTCGCCGCGCGCGCCATCCACGACGCGTCACCCCGGGCCCGCGGACCGTTCGTCGCCGTCGACTGCGGCGCCATTCCCGAGGCCCTCTTCGAGAGCGAGCTCTTCGGTCACGCTCGCGGCCCGCTCACCGGCGCCTCGTGCGATCGCGCGGGCGGCTGTGAAGAAGCGCACCAAGGGACGCTCTTCCTCGACGAGATCGGCGAGCTCCCCTGTCGCTCCAGGCCAAGCTCCTCCGCGCGCTCGAGACGCGGACGATCCGTCGCGTCGGCACCAACGTCGAGCGCTCCGTCGACGTCCGCGTCGTCGCGGCCACGCATCGGCCGCTGGAGCAGGCGGTCAATGGCGGTACCTTTCGCGAAGATCTCTACTACCGCCTCGCGGTCGTCGAGGTTCTGCTGCCGCCTTTGCGCGAACGTCCCGCCGACATCGCGGAGCTCGCGGACCGCTTCCACAAAGCGCGCGGCGGGCGAGGCCCGCTGCCGCCCGAGTTCTTGGCGTCGCTCGCGCGGCGATCGTTCCCCGGCAACGTGCGCGAGCTCAAACACACCGTCGAACGCGCCCTCTTGCTAGGCAACCTCTCGACCGAGACCGAGCCTGCACCGGCGCCAGCGCTCCGAAGCATGGAGGACCTTGAGGCCTTGCGGTTGCCGCTGAAGGAAGCGCGCGACGCGTGGACCGAGCAGTTCGAGCTCCTCTACGTCAAAGGGATCTTGGAGCGAACCGGCGGCAACGTGACGCACGCCGCCGAGTTGGCGGGTGTTAATCGGCGCTTCCTCCAACGCATGATGGCGCGCCTCGGCGTCCGCGGCCCCGAGTGACGCGCCGCTTCGTCGCTGCCGAAGCCCCCCCCCCCCCCCCCCCCCCCCCCCCCCCCCCCGCATCTCGCACGGGAAGCAACGCGGCGTACGAAGACTTCGGCTACGGGGGCGATTGCACCATGACAGCGGTCGTCGAGACGAAGGCCCTCGATGCAAGCTCGAGTGAGGCGGCCCTCAAGGTGCGTTGCAAGGGCGAAGGCTTCCAGGAGGATCGGTACCGCTGCACGGCGGAGTGAGTCACAACGGAATGACCGCAAAGCCCGTCGCGCTCGCTTTGGGTGCAGGCGTTGGCTTGGGCGGCGACCGCCTGGGGCGATTCGCGGGCCCTGCGGATTTGCCCTCCGCCGAGGGGGGCTTCGCCGCGGCATCGCGTGGATAGGTTTCGGTCGAGGTCGAGGTGACTAGGGTCCTGACGGACCCGTCGACTTGCCTTTCCTCCGTCCCTTCGGGACTCCGTCCAGTAATGTTCGGGGTCGGGGTCGGGGTCGGGGTCGCGGTCGCGGTCGCGGTCGCGGTCGAGGTCGCGGTCGAGGTGACTAGGGTCCTAGCGGACCCGTCGACATGCCTTTCCTCCGTCCCTTCGGGACTCCGTCCAGTAATGTTCGAGGTCGAGGTCGAGCGAACGAAGGCGGCGGCCCCCGCCGCCACCAGCGTCGCCACCGCGAGCCCGACGTAGGCCCACAGGCGCGGGCGCGCCTTGTTCCTGGCGGCCGCGGGGCCCGTGGTCTGTTCGCGCGGATCGGTCACCACGCGCGTGTCGAAGTCGCCCTCGATGACCGGCACCTCCACGGTCTCGTCGACGTCGGCGGGCGGTACCGACGCGAGCGGACCGGTGCCGCGGGCCGCGCCCACCATGGCAGCCTTCTCCGCGATGCGGTCGCCAAAGACGCGCCGCATGAGAGCGGCGAGCGCTGCGTCGGGCTCTGCCTCGCGAGGTCGCACGAGGGCCAGCAGATCGCGCCGCATCTCGGCGGCGGTCTCGTAGCGATCCTCGCGCTTCTTCTCGAGAGCGCGAAGCACGATGCGCTCCAGCTCGGGGAGGTAGCCGGCCTCGAGCGACGACGGTGGCGGAATCGGCAACTCGCAGATGGCCTTCACCGTGTCGAGACGCGTCGCCCGACGGAAGAGGCGGCGCCCCGTCGTCAACTCGAAGAGCACGACGCCCAGCGCGAAGATGTCGGCGCGCCGATCGAGCGGCTCTTCGCGCCACTGCTCCGGGGGCATGTACTCGAACTTGCCCTTCAGCTGGCCTGCCTCGGTGCGCACGATGCGGTCACCGGCGAGGGCGATGCCGAAGTCGAGGACCTTCACATCGCCGCCGTAGCCTACAAACAGGTTTTGCGGCGACACATCGCGGTGGACAACGTTCTGCCGCTCTCCGCTTGGCGTCGCCAGCTCATGAGCGGCGTGCAGTCCCGCGCAGGCCTCGGCCACGATGTACGCCGCGAGCGCTGGCGGAAGCCGCTCCTTTTGCACGGTCAACCGACGAAGCAGACCTCCGGCGCTCTCTCCCTCCAGGTACTCCATGACGAGGAAGAGGTCGCCGTTCTCGTACCCAAGCTCGTGCACATGAACGACGTTGGCGTGCCGGATTTGGGCCACGACCCTCGCTTCGTCGAGAAACATGTCGACGAACTTCTGCTTGCCCGCCAAGTGGGGAAGGATCCGCTTGATGACGACGAGCCGCTCGAAGCCGCTTGGGCCGCGCAATCGGCCGAGGAGCACCTCGGCCATGCCCCCCGCGCCGAGGGCGCCGATGATCTCGTAGCGGCCCACCTGTTCGGGCCCCGCGCTGGACGTCACGCCGACGGGCCGCATAGGATCTCTCGAAGCTAGCGAATGGCCCTCCTCCCCTCAAGTCGTTGGCTCCTCCTGCCGCTCCTGGCGGCCACTCTCTCGGTGGCGCCCGATGCCTGGGCAGCCTCTGACGAGCCTCCCGCTTCCGCCGAGGCCATCGATCGCGCCAAAGCGCTCAACGCGTCGGCTGTCGCGGCCTATCTGGCGGGGCGCTTCACAGACGCGGTCGCCCAGCTTCGTGAGGCGATTCGCTTCGCGCCCTCTGAGCCGATCCTTCATCTGAACGTTGGCAAGGCATACGAGGCGCTCCGTGACAGGCGCGAGGCGGTGGCAGCCTATGAGCGCTATCTCGCGCTGGCCCCGGCCGCGAAGGAGCGAGTCGTCCTTGAAGCGCGCATCGTGTCCATGCGGCGTGAGCTAACGGAGGTGGCGGAACGCGAAGAGCGGCGGCTCGCCGAGGAGCGGGCGCGGATGGAAGCGGAGCGCCGAGCGAAAGAGACGCCGGCGAAGGCGAGCGTGAGTCCGTGGCCTTTCGTGGTCGTCGGCGTTGGCGCCGCCGGGCTTGGTGCTGGCGTGATCAGCGGCGTGCTCGCCACGGGCAAACACGACGATGCCACAGCCTCGCCGGTTGGTATCGATGCGAGGCAGAAGCAAGACTCGGCCGAGAGCCTCGCGCTTGGGGCCAACGTTGCGTTGGCAGTCGGCGGGGCGTTGCTCGCCGCAGGCGTCGCCTGGGTGTGGCTGGACGCTCGCGCGCGCAGCCGAGACACAGCGTCTATCGGGGTTGGCCCGGGCGGGGTCCTGTTGCGGCAGGGTTTCTGATGCGCCCGCGCTTCGCGACGTTGCTCCTCGTGCCGGCCGCGTGCGTCATCGCGGAGCTCGACTACACGAACAAGGCGTGTCCTTGCCCCGAGGGGTATCAGTGCGTGGAGTCGCGTTGCGCGCGCGGCGCCGGCAGCGGCGATGGTGGTCCTGACGGCGCAAGCGGCGATGCGGCCGCCGGTGACACGTCGTCGGGCGACGTCGGTGACGCCACGCCCGCCGGGCCACCGTTTTGCGACACCGTCGACGCCGGTCTCTGCGTCGACTTCGGCCGCGCGGGGGATCTCGTCTCCTTCTCTCCGTCGACCTCAGCCGGCGGCACTCTCGATCTAGCGACCGACGAATGGACCTCGCCGCCGAGCGCGCTCGTGGCACGCGTCGCGAGCGTGGCCGCGGGAGACGTCGGCTTTGCCGTCGTCGTCCGCAATTTCACTGGAGTCACCAAGCGCTTTGCCATGGCCTTCGACGCCAAGCTCGTCATGACGCAGGTGGGCGCGTTGGGGCGCTTTGCGACCGTGTCGTTCGACACCGACTACGCGATCGGCCTCGTGCCCAGCTTGGGAACCATCGGCTTGGAGGAGACGGGGCCGAAGGACGCGGCCGCGCCGCCGAACCACGCGTCCCACGCGCTCGATTGGAATGGGCGTTTCGTTCATCTCGAGCTGGAGCTCGCGCGCTCAACGGGCAGTCAGTTCGTGGCGACCCTCAAGGTCGACGGCGTGGCCGTCGATGCCGCCGTGCCGCTCGCACCAAATTTCGCCTTGGGGAAGACCGCCACGATGGTGATCGGTTGGGGGTATGTGCCGGGCCCCTCGGCGCCCGTCGCGGGGTTCGTGGACAACCTCGTCGTGACCCTCGAGTAAGCGCCGCCAACACGGGCGGGCCTTGCCATGGTCGCGGCAAAAACCTCGACAAAAGCGGCCGATGTTGGCTCCTGCCGGTCACCCATACACCCCCTGTCTCGCGGTACGGGTCGAGCCTCGCGCGATACGCGGCGTCCCGTCCTGATAACCTCAGCGTCGCGATGCCTCTCCGCGAGCCCACCGATGGCGACGAATCGCCGACCAACATCGTCGACAAGGAGGAGTCTCCGGAGGCGGGGCAGAAGGCGCACCTCGTTGGGCTCTGGGGCGGGGCGCAGGGCGGCTCTCTGTTCTTCGAGCTGCCGGAGACGGGAACGCTTTTCGTAGGTCGTAGCCCTGGCACCGCCGAGGTGCGCCTCGACCACGATTCGGTTTCGCGAAGGCATGCGCGCCTTCACGTGAATCACGGCGACGTGCGCATCGAAGATCTGCGCAGCGCCAACGGCACTTGGCTCGCCGGTCAGCGCCTTCCGAGTGACGTGCCGGTACCGATGCCCGTCGGGGTGCCCGTCGAGGTCGGGACCGCCGTGCTCCTCCTCGTCCGGTCCGGCTCGGCGCCGCTCGTTCGCGTCGGTCAGCCGCTCGCGCTGCGCGACCCGCAGATGATCCGCGTGAGCGGCGTTGTCGACGTCGTGGCCAAGAGCAAACTCAGCGTCCTTCTTATCGGCGACACGGGCGTCGGCAAGGAACGCCTGGCGGCTCAGCTTCATGAGGCATCGCGGCGCGCGTCGGGACCGTTCATCAAGGTCAACTGCGCCGCTCTCGTCGAGTCGCTCCTCGAAGCGGAGCTCTTCGGGCACGAGCGCGGCGCCTTCACGGGCGCGTCGCAAGCCAAGGCTGGACTCGTCGAGGCGGCCCACGGTGGCACGCTGTTCTTGGACGAGGTCGGCGACATGCCGCTCTCGACGCAGGCGAAGGTGCTTCGCTTCCTCGAGTCGGGCGAGGTCACGCGCGTAGGAAGCGTGACGCCGCGCATCGTTGACGTGCGCATCGTGGCCGCCACCAACGTGGACCTTCGCGCCCTCGTCGAGGAGGGCCGCTTCCGTCGCGATCTTTACTTCCGCCTCGACGGCGCCACGATCTTCGTGCCTCCTCTTCGCGATCGTCCCGGCGACGTAGCGCCACTCGCGCAATCGTTCGCCGACGAGGCTTGTGTCGAGGCAGGGCGTGCGCCGGTGCGGCTCACCGATGACGCGCTCGCGCGCTTGCGACGCACGATTGGCCGGGCAACGTGCGCGAGCTGAGGAACGTGATCGCCCGCAGCGTCCTTTTCTGTCCCGAGGGCACGCTCTCCGGTGCCGATCTCCGGTTCGACAGCGTTTCGGGAAAGAACGTCTCGTCGCGTCCGCTCAGCGCCGCCGACGAAGCCGAGCGGCGCCGCATCGTCGATGTGCTCGATCGGTCGGCCCACAACCAGACGCGGGCGGCGAAGCTTCTGGGCATCTCGCGGCGCACGCTGCTCAGTCGCTTGGACGCCCTCGGCATGCCGCGCCCCCGCAAGGACCAATAGCGCAACGGGTCCGAGCGCTTGCGCAATTGGCGAACGGGTCGCCGTTTTTTGCGTAGCCAAATCATGTGGTTGCGGCATGTGGCTCAGGGCACACCGGTTGCGATAGCGGTGGCCATGCGTACCGCCATCTCCTCCGCCCTGTTCGCAGCACTCCTGTCCCTCGCCGCATGCGAGACCACCCCAACGGAAGCCGACGGGACCACCGAAGGCGAGCTGCGGCGCCGCGCGTTTAGCGTGTCGAGCACCGCGTCCGACAAGACGACCGTCGCTCCCGGCGACGTCCTCGTGCTGACGACGACGTTCACACCGCAGCGCCGCTTCACCGCGGACGTTGTCCTAAGCCACACGTTGGGTTTCGGCCCCGACGTGGTGACTCGGGAGACGATGACCGCAAACGCGCTGCAGCGCGGCCAAGAGGTCGTCGTCAAGCAAACGCTGCGTGTGCCCCTCGGTGCCCCAGAAGGCGCCTACCGTATCGGAACAAGCGCGACGAGCGTCGATGGTTCGCTCTCCTATCACTCCAACGAGGAAGCCTTGTCCATCACCGTAAGCAAGTCGGCGGCGCCGGCCGCGACGAGCGGCATCTCCGCGGCGAGCGTCTCACCGGCAAGCGTCGCAGCAGGCGGCACCGTGACGGCGAAGGCGAGCATTGCGCTTCCCGGTGGCGGCGAGAACCTGCACGTCCTCATGCAGCTCGTCGACGAGGCGTACAACGTCGTCGACAAGTACGTCGTCTCGAGCCAGGCGTTTGTCTCGGGACAGGCGGCCGTCTACAGCCACGACTTCGCGCTGCCCGCGTCGCTTTCCGCGGCAACCTACTACTTGTCGATCGGCGTCTTCAGTCCCGATTGGTCGAACGCCGTCGCCTATCTCGACCGCGGCGCGTCCTTCACTGTCGCGAGCGGCAGCGGGGCACCGGCGACGCCGCCTTCACCAACGGGCGTTCCCGCGCCGACCTATCCGCCGACGGGGCCCCGCACGCTCGCCTTCCGCGAGGAGTTCGACACGGACCTCAGGCAGTGGAGCGATCGCGAGCCTTGGCAGAATCCACCGGGGGCCGACGCTTACGGAGGCGCGTCGTGGTTTTCGATCCCGGCCGGCCCGTTGTCACAAGTCTCGGGCGGCAATTTGACCCTCGCGGCCCGCGCCTGCGCGAATCCGAAGGGCTTCCCCATGTGCGGTGCCGAGGTCTCCACGCGCGGCAAATACCAATCGTTCGTTCATGGGCACGTGGAGGCGCGCGTGAAGGTCGACGACAACGCTCACGGCTTCCCCGGCGTGTGGCTCCTCGGCAACGGCACGGGCGACTTGGCCTGGCCCAAGACGGGCGAGATCGACATCTTCGAGTTCGTGAACAACGGCCGCGACGAAGGGATTCCGTTCTTCACAGTCCACTGGTCTTGCCCGCAAGACCCGTGGGGGCACTGCCAGAAGTCCTACGAGTGGCCCGCGCGCCTCACGAACTTCGCCGCCGGCTTCCACGTCTGGAGCTTCACGCGCACCGCCGATTGGCTCGAATCCAAGATCGACGGCGTCGTCTCGTCGCGCATCACCCGCGCCGACCTCGCCGCCATCGGCGGAAACTACGACGTGATCTTCAACGAGCCGATGCACCTGCGCGTGGACCTCGCGAGCGGCGGCCCGTGGGCTGGCGACGCGAACCGCGCACCGGCGCCGGGCGATCTCGTCGTCGACTACATCCGCGTGTGGAGCGCGCCCTGAGCGGGCGCGGCGAAGCCCTTGTGCGGGACCTTCCGCTAGCCGCTGGCGCCGAGGTGGGCGACCAGCGGAGCGGGCAGGGGATAGACGCTCGCGCGGCAACTCGAGCGCGTCGAGGGGAGCGCCGCGCTGGCTCGCCACGAAGTCGGAGACATCGGTGATCGAGACGATGAACTCGTCGGTCATGCGTGTGAGGGCCGCGTCGCGGATGCCGAGCTGAATGGCGCGGCGTTCGAGCGGCGCGCCGCCGGGGCTGTGATCGGGATCCCACTGGAGGCGCACGGAGGACCGGCGCACGGCGGCTTGCCAGTCGGCTTCCGTGGCGTAGGCGTCGGGCGCGTACGACGAAGCAATGGCCTCGGCGAGGAGCCACTCGAAGCCGGCGCGCGTCAGCCGGATGGCGAGCGTCACCTCCTGGTCGGGCTTCTGACCCCAACCGGAGCGATACATCATCCAGAGGAAGTTCGGCTTGATCCACGTCATGCGCGCAAACGAGAAGGCGCCACCGAAGCGGCCATTCTGGGCGGCAAAGTGACCGATCTCGGGCCGGTACGCTTGGTAGACGACGATCGTGTCGTCGTCGAACTGCGCGAGGATGTGGCGGCCGCTTCTTGGCCAGACGAGCGCTTGGGTCTCGTAGCGCTCGAAGAGGAGTGTGTTCTTGTTCATCGGGTCGATAGACGCTGCGCTAAAGCTTTTATTCTAGTTGCATATAAGCTTGCATGCGCTACGCATATTTGATGGAGCTTCCGAAAGACATCGAAGCGCTGCGGGCCCGGGTGCGGCAAGGGGAGTCGTTCAAATATTTCCCCTTCTACGGCCACACGCGAAGCGTAGGCCGAGTCACGGCCAGTTGCTTGAGCCAGTGGTACGAAGCGGAGTTCCGCGTCGGGGAAGATCGCTACGCCACGGCGGAGCACTACATGATGGCGGAGAAGGCGCGCCTCTTCGGCGACGAGCGCGCCCTTGGTGAGATCCTCGCGGCCGCGACGCCAGCCGAAGCGAAGCGGCTTGGGCGCACGGTGCGAGGTTTCGACGCCAGCCGCTGGGCCGAGCGTCGATCTGCCGTCGTCATCTTGGGCAACGTCCAGAAGTTCTCCCAGCACGCCGAGCTTCGCGCCTTCCT
This sequence comes from Myxococcales bacterium, assembly GCA_016703425.1. Taxonomy (NCBI): domain Bacteria; kingdom Pseudomonadati; phylum Myxococcota; class Myxococcia; order Myxococcales; species Myxococcales bacterium. The sequence goes on along the minus strand of JADJCA010000009.1, from coordinate 54,945 downwards.
GCTCGGCTGTGGCTCCGTGGTCTTCGTCGAAGCGAGCCCCCGCGATCGCATTTGGGGCATCGGCCTCGGGCGAGCGAATCCCGCCGCGGCTGATCCCTTCTCGTGGCGCGGCTTGAACCTCTTGGGGTTCGCCCTCTCTGCCGTAGCCGAGCAGCTCGCCTCGCCGTAGCGCTGCGGCGTGCTACCGAATCTCCAGATCGCATTTTGCGCCTTGCGCGATCCGCACTTGCCGGAGCACCTGTCCGCTGGTCGGATCGACGAAGCGCAAGACGCCATTGTCGAGCAGATTGAGCGGCACCGGCACGCCGACGGAGCCCACGTTCACGAGCGGCGTGAAGCTGCAGGGCGGCGTCGGCGGCGACCACTGATCGCGAAAGACCTCGACGCCGCCCGGTCTACGGTTCACGACGCGCACGTTGACGAGGAGACCGCCGAAGGTGGCGCACGACGTGCCCGCGTCGGCGGAGGCGGTGAGGTCGGTGGCGGTGGCGCAGTCCTCCGCAAAGGTCGGGGCCGCGTCGACCGTTCCGTCGGGGGCCGACGCGTCGGGCGGCGGAGGACCTTTCACGCCCCGCGTGGCCACGGCTTCGAAGCGTTGACCTCCACCTCCGTACGCCACGGCGCGCGGCACCTCGGCGCTCTTCGCCACGAAGACGTAGAGGTCGTTGCGGTCGTCGCGGGGGTTGACCACGTCGGCGAGCTTCTCGCTGCCTTGGTAGAGCTCGACGAGCCCGATGTGCGAGGTGGAGAACGTCAATTGCATCGGCGCGCCGGCTACCGGCGGCAGCGGGGCCACCGTGAAGGCGAAGTGCGCGTCGGTGCCAGTCTCAGGCGTGCACGCAGCAAAGGTGATGACGGCCACGGCGAGCGCGGAAGCGAGTCTACTTCGCAAGAGGCACCTCCCCGTCGGGTGCGGGGCGGACTCGCCCCGGATCGGCGCCGAGCGGCTCGAAGGCGGTGCGCATCCGCGCGTCGATGCAACAGCGGAAGCCGAGGAGCGGATGCTTGAAGGCCGGCTCCGGCGCCGGCTGGGCGACCAGGTAACCGCCGATGGCACGGCCGCCCGCGATGGCGCCGAGGACGAAGGCCTGCGTCTCGTCGACGTAGCGGTCGTCCTTGAGCGGCGCGCTGGCGAAGTAGGCGACAGAGCGCGTCGACTCGGGGAAGGGTGGTTTTCCCGTGTTGCCGGCGATGACCATGTCGTAGGGATTGACCGCCGTGAGGCGATTCGCGACCACCGTCTCGCCGTTGTTCTTCGGTACGGCGTCGATGGCGGTCTCGTCGAAGAGAATTCGATTTTGCGATTCGCCGCCCGTCGGAGCAATGAGCTTGAGCACGTCGTAGTTGCAGACGAACTTTCCCGCGCGCCCGCAGGCTTCGTTGGCCTCCTTGAACGTGACGTTCGTCCAGGGGTACACGCCGGGGCGACTCACGGCGTAGGACTCGTCGACGCCGGCCGACGTGTCCGTGGCATCGACGCGCGCCGCCGCGTGGATGTCGACGCACCAACGGATCTCTTCGTCGACGCGACCGCGAAGCGCCACCATGGCCATTCCCGTCGATGCGTCGCCGCAGTCGGAGGGCGGATCCTCTGAGCACGCGGCGAGCGTCGCTGCGAACAAGAAGCTCATCGAAACGGCGGACGTGAAGGCCCTCATTGGAACCTCAAGCGATAGTCGAGGGAGATGCCTCGGTTGTCGACGCCCGTGCCGAAGTTGTTCTCGTAGCGAAGGAGCTGACCGCCGAGTAGGAGCCCGCCCCAGCGTGAGAAGTCGATGGGGAGCTCGAGCTCGGCCTTGAGCCGTTGCCATGTGTAGCTGTCGCCGGCGCGCAAGTCGTCGAAGCCCACGAGCGCGACGAAGGCCGAGTCGCGCGGGTTCAAGGTCGGGAACGTGATGCTCGGGTAAGTGCCGCGCTCGAACTTGAAATGGAAGCCGCCAAGAGACAGCGGGAACCTGAAGTCCACCTCGGCGGCGATCTCGTAGCCACCGGCGCTGACGAGCGCGATGGACTGGTTGAGCGGATTGGCGAGCATGTAGCGGACGTCGGTGTCGGAGCCGACGTCGCGCGAGACGATCCAATCGTGGAAGAAGCTCGGGCCCGCGCGCACGAAGGCGTTGTGTTGGGTCCAATAGCTGTCTTTGCGGCCGCCGCTCAGGAGGCGAATCAGGTCGAGCCCGACCTGCGCGTCGACCTTGAAGAACTGGTTCGAGACCGAGAGAAAGTCCGTTCGCGTGATCGACGTCTGCTGCAACGTGACGTGCCCGTAGGCCATGAGCCCGACGCGAGGGTGGATGTACGTGTAGCCAACGTCGTAGCCGAGGTTGTTGCCGACGATGCTGCCCTGAGGCTTTCGGTGCAACGTGCCGGTGAGCGCAGATTTTTTCTCGTAGTCGAGGGCGTAGGCTGACAGATCCAGGTGATGCACGCTCGGGCCCGTCATTTCCGGCGCCGGCTTTCCGAGGAACGGAGCGAGCGCCAGGCCGACGGCAGAGCCCGGCACGATGAGGTAGCTGCACAGCGGCCCGAAGTAGAGCGCGTGCGGCCCATTGAGGTTGCCGTGGTTCATGCTGAAACACATCGGCAGTCCAAGCATCGCGGCGCCGACGGCGGCGGTGTTCGGAGGGCCGCGCTTCAGGCCCGCGGCTTCCACGAGCGACTGCGCGTCCTTCACGGAGCCGATGAGCTTCTGGCCATCTTTGGGGGCCAGGAGGCCTCGCAACGTGTCGGAGGCGCGCCGGCCGCTGCCCGCGAGCTTCTCGATCTTCTCGGGCGTGAAATTCTCCGGCACCAGCGAGCCCGGACCCACCGCCGGTATGGGCTTGGGCTCGCGACCGTCGATGGTCTTGATCCGCGGCCAGTCGACGGCCTCGCGGACCCCGTCGGGGCGTTCGACGATGGCGTAGCGGCCCGGCACCTCAGAGACGACGCGGCCTGGGATCCGCGCGCCGTCGACGGTCTCGATGCCGCCGCCCGCGGGGGCCGGCGCGACGGGGCTACCGCCGACAGGAGGTGCCGCCGGCGCTTGCGCCGATGCGGCGGCGCCCCAGAGCAGGCACGCCATCATCGCCGCGAGACCTCGGCCCTTGAACCGAAAGGACGACCTCACCGGCGGTCCATGAGAGCCGGCGCCGACGGAGTCCTCAACTACCCAAACATGCGATCCGGCGTGCCGGCCAGGCCGGCGAAGATCGGCGAGGCGCAGCATGGTCCCCAAGCTTCCCATCCTCGGTCTGCTCATGGCTTCCCCGCTGCTCCTCGCGACAGCCGCTTGCGTTGGCCCCCCGGAGTCCGGCAAAGGTGGGCCCAGCAAGATGCCGGAGCGGACCACGCTCACATGTCCCGCGCTGAGCGGTGACCTTTCCGGCCTCCTCGGCGTCGATCCCGCGATCGCGGCGCGCGTGGCGCGGGTTGTGCGCCTCACCGACGAGATCAAGGCCACCGTCGACGCCCTCGATCGCGAGACGCGCGGCGCCTGCATGACGCTCGCTCGCGATCTCAGCCCCCAGCCGGTCAGCGCCGCGCGCATCCGTGTCAGGTCGCCGAGGAGCGGTTCGTCGCCTTCGTGAAATCGTTGCCACAGGGCGCGTCCTTCGAGCTCTCTGTTCGCGGCGTCCAGTGCGGCGCTCCGAAGGGTCTCCTCGAACAATGCGCCGGCGAGTGCCTCACGGGCACAAGCGGCGTCACGAGCGCTCTTGCCTGCGGCGCGACGTCGGGCGCGAGCTGCAGCGGCGCGCTGAGCTTTCCCAACGCGTCCGGCGCATGCGCCACGCAGTGTGCCACGCGAGCCTTGCGGCTCTCCACCTGCGCCGCCGACGTCGACATCGCACTCTCGCCGGGCGCCGAGCACCTGGCGCCGGTCGTCGCCGCGCTCCGCCGCGACTTGCCCAAGATCGTCGGTCTCGGCGTCGACCTTGCGCCGCGCGCCGCCGGGCTCGCCAAGGACACGCTGACGCTCGTCGACGAGCTCGCCAGCTCCATCGACGCGCTCTCCGCCGGGAGTGCGCCCACCGAGCGGCGCGTCGTCAGCGCAGCGGCGCTCGCGACGTGTGCCGCGCCCCAGCTCGCCGAGGTGGTTCGCGCCGGCGCGAGCCTCGAGACTTCGTTGGATCGAACCGTCTCGCTCCACCGCGTGCTCACGAAGCGGTGACGCGCGAGGCGCCAAAACAAAAGCGCCGAAGCGCCCGTCTCGCTCGAGAGGGGCGCTTCGCGTTCATGGTCTCCCTGGGTCTGCCGCGATCAGGGCTTCCAGCCGGCTGAGATGGAGTTCGTGTTGTCGCTCCAGCTCTGGTTCTTGTCGGCGGTGCACCAGCTGTCGGAGTTGAAGCCCTGGTTGCCGTCGTAGACCCAGTTGCCGTCGCTGCAAACGAGCGTGATGTTGCCCCACAGGATGCGGTTGCACTTGTAGTTGCCGTAGCCGTAGTAGTTGCCGTCGGGAAACGCGACGCGCGCGCCGTGGCTCGCCGCGCCCACGTTGAAGTTGACGTACGCGCCATTGCCGGCCGTCTTCTTCACGGTGCCCGCGGGGCACGCGTCGCAGCTCGTGCCGTTGCCGCCGCAGACGCCGCACTTGTCGGCGACCTTGCCGGACCCGAGCACGCCATCGCAGCCGGTCGTCATGGGCGTGCAGTTCTTGGCCGTGTATTCGGTGGTGAGGGCGAGGCGAACCTGCGACGCGTCGGTGAGGTGACGAATCGTGTACGAGATCGGGACGCCTGGGTTCTGCGTGCTGAAGTTGGCACCGCTCGTCAGGAACGTGGCGATCTTTTCGAACTGGCTGCCGCCGGTGACGGCGCCGATGGCCATCTCGGCGTTGCCGCCGAGCCCGTAGGCCTTGACCGTCGATTCGTTGATGAGCTTCTTCCAAGAGGCCGAGGCCGCCGCGTCGGCGCTGACTGACGGACCGCTGTACGAGCCCTTCACGGCAGCCTCGAGGGAGAGCTGCGACGCCGACGACTCGAACAAGATGTAGAAGATGCGCCCGTAGGTCACGCCCGAGACGTAGACCGGCGGGTTGCCGGCGGCCGCGTAAGGCTCGAGGTCCTTTGAGGTCACGTCTGGCGCGAAGACGCCGGCGGCGCCCTGCGGCGGGTCGAACGCCATGGTGAAGTACTCCTGCGAAAACTGGATGAGGAAGCGGCTCTTCTCGTCGCTCTTGTCGACGGAGAGCGCCGCGGACGCGCTCCAGTTGGTGCCCTTCACGTTGGCGTCGACGGCTACCGCGAGCTGCTCCGACGAATAGATGGACTGGAAGCTGTAGGAGAATTTGGCCGGTGTGGCGCCGGTGTAGCTTGCAAGTATTTCGTTCTGCGCCTGCATGGCCGCCGAGAGCGACGGCTCCTCCATCTTCTTGAAGAACGGTCCGCCGCCGCCGGAGGCGAGCGTGAGCGTGATGGTGCCGGGGGCGCGTTTCACTGGGATCGGGTCGAGGATGCCGCCGGCCATCGACTTGCCTTGCACCAGCGAGCCGGGCCAAAGCACGTCGGCGTTGGGGTTGAGCGCCACGAACTTCTCGGGGACCTTCGTCAGGCTGTAGTCGGTGTACGTGCAGCTGTAGGTCGTGCCGCCTTCGCCGGGCACCTGCAGCGTCTCCGACGGACCCTTCGCGATCGGGTCCGGATCGGCGGTCTTGTCGGTCGTCAGATGCCCGGCGCCGGCGACGAGCGAGTTGATGCCGTCACGGTTCGGCGCCTGTGAAGTCACGCCGGGACCTTGGGGTCCGAGACCTTCCGGCGTCGTGGACCCTCCGCTTGCCACGACGCCATCCGCCGGACCGGCGCTCGTCGGCGCGTCGAGCGACGGGCTCTCGCCTCCGCATGCGATCACCAGGGCCAGGGTCGACAGTGCCGCGAGCTTCATGCAGGTCCTCATCTCGATCTTCCTTCCGCCGCGCGGTGTTGCGCGTGGTGGGTTGATTGCGAGAGCGGTGCCAACGGACGCGTCGCTGATCTGTCGAGAAAATGCCCGTGTTTCGTCGCGCGCGCTCGCGATACACCCGCCCGAGGACGATACAGTCGAGCGAGACAGGGGTGATACACCGCGCCTGCGCTGCTCTCCCGCGAACAGTCATTTGCGAGTTGGCATCGACAAACGCCGCTCGCGGCGGGGAAGGGCGCTAGTCGGAACTCCGTAGGTCGATGGCACATACGCCTCCGCGGCGTGAAACAGGAGCCCCTCTCATGGAAAAGCGTCACGCCACCGTTGTAGCCACCTTCAGCGCCCTCACCGTCCTCGGGCTCGCCGCCATCGGCTGCGGCAAGAGTGAAGGCACCTCCACCGGCACCGCCACGGTAACGGGCGCTGCGACTGGCGGCAGCGCCTGCGCCGATCGGCTCACGAGCCTCAACAAGAAGGGCGACGCCGACAAAAAGGTCTACCAGACCGCCTGCGACGCGCTCTCGGAGAAGGCGCGCACGTGCATCGGCGACGCGAAGTCGGAGAAGGACCTTGATGCCTGCGTCACCGACAAGGCCGACAAGGAGAAGCTGTTCGCCGTCATTCTCGGCGCCGCGATGGAGCAGTCGGCCAAGAAGGCCGCGGGCCCCGCCGCCGCCACGAAGCTCGAGAAGATCGGCGTCGCGCTCGACGTTCCTGGCGAGATCAGCGTCAGCGACGGCATCGACAAGAACTCGCAGATGATCCTCGGCGCGTCGGTCGGCGGTCTGAACGTCGGCGAAGCCGGCCGCTCGGTCCCCAAGACGCTCGCCGCTGCCAAGAGCGAGGCGAAGATGTTCAAGCCGAAGAACGTCAAGGGCGAGACGGAAGCGAATGGCTACTGGCTCACCCTTCGAGAACACCGGCAGCCTCGGCACCAACTACTGGGTCCGGACGCGCCGCGAGTTCGGCAAGAAGGCCTACGAATGCTCCGCCAGCGTCGACACGCAAGAGAAGGCCGATGCGGCCCTCGCAGCCTGCAAGACGCTCCGTCTGCAGTAAGGCGCAGTCGGAAGAAAGTCGGGACGCAAGCCCGGGCGCCGCAAGGCGTTCGGGCTCCGTCGATCGATGCGTGGTCGGTCGCTCAGAGGCCCGGAATTGCGCCCGGTGCGTGCGGTCCGAACGACGAGGTCGGGACGCCGGCCATGTTGAGCATGCTGACGAAGGTGTTCCCGTAGGGAGCGCCGTTCGCGTTCACCGTGCGACCCGTTGTGAGCTTGCCGCCGGCGCGCCCCGCGAGGATCGCGAAGTTGTTGTTCTGCCACGCCTGCTCGGCCCCCACGTTGTCGTGGGCGCTCGTCTTGTGTTCGCTCGTGAAGAAGATGAGCGAGTTGTCGAGCACCGAGCCGGCGCCCTCCGGGGCCGCCTTGAGCAGCTTGAGGAAGAACGCGAACTGCTCGCACTGATCGACCACCATCTTGGTGATCTTGGCTTCGCCCGCCGCGCTCGTGTCGTGGGAAATTCCGTGGTGACCCACCTCGTTGTCCGGGGGCGGGCCGGCGCCGCCGACGCCGATCCAGGGGTATTCACGCTGATCGGTCCTCGTGGCCAACGCCATGGAGCCGTAGCGGGTGAGATCGCACTGAAGCGCCAGCGACAAGATCGACAGGAGGGCTTGGGCGCGCTCGTTCGACAGCTCTGGCAGCGCGGCCGACGGGGTACCCGGCTTTTGGCAGCCGGGCGTCTGGGCCGGCGAGGGTCCCTGAGCTAGCACGTTGATCTGCTGCTGAAGCTCGGCGATGGCCGTCAGGTGCTGGTCGAGTCGGGCACGGTCCGACTGGCCCAACCGAGCCTGCAGCCGCTTCGTGTCGGCGCGCACGTAGTCGAGGATGTTCTTCCGATAGTCGGGCAGCGCCGGCGCAGGCGTTGGCGAACCTCCGGCGGCGGACGGCGTGAACGAGCCGAAGATGCGCTGAAAGAGGCGAACGGGATCATTCTCGTAGGGCACCGGGGTCGAGCGTGCACTCCACGAGATGTTGTTGAAGCGAGCCCGTTTGTCCTTCTCACCACCGATGCGCAGTACCAGTGAGCGATACGCGGTTGTTCCGCCGAGCGCCTGCGCCGCAGCTTGATCAACGGTTGGACCGCCGGCGCCGACGGGGGCGCGACCGTAACCGGTGGCAAAGGTACAGTGTCCTTGTGCATGGGCGTCCCCCTCCTCGCCGCTGGTGTCGTCCTGGAGCTGCCCGAGACGACTGAGCCCCGTGAGCAAGCACATCTCGTTCTTGTAGGGAGCGAGGGGCCCGGTGTTCACGATGTTCATGAAGTTTCCGAGCGGGTTCAGGTTGCCCCATCCCATGGGAAAGAAGAACGTGAAGAGGCGCACGGGAGGCGGCGTCGGCGCGGCGAGCGCCGTTCCGTGCAAGAGGCCGCGGCTGTCGAGCATCGCGTCGAGCATGGGCAGCGCGATGCCCGCGCCGAGGCCACGCAACATGGCACGTCGATTCAGTCGGAACGTCGACATCACTGGCCTCCCGCGGGTGTGGTCTTGAAGGTTCGGAACGCCTCGCTCGAAACGAAAGCGACTAGCATCGAGCGAAAGTCGAGGTTGTTCTTCCGGAAGGCTTCGTCTTGGGCCGCGACGAGCGGCGCGTCGGTTGGGGCGATGCTCCGGCCCATGGCGAAGCGCACGACGTTCTGAATCACGCAGGCGGAGACCTTCGGTGACTCGCGAAGCCGCGTCGCGAGCTCCTCGGGCCCCACGAAGCCCGGGTTCGGGAAACCTTCGAGGCTTCCTGTCCGCTGAGGGGACGGCCCAGCCAATCGGCGGTCCGGTACGCGCCGACGGTGTCGTAGCGCTCAAAACCAAAACCGACCGGGTCCATCGCGTTGTGACAACCGGCACAGGCTGGGTTCGTACGGTGCTGCTCCAGCTTCTCGCGGACGCTCGTCGGCGTGGCCTCGTTGATGGGCGCAACCCCCGGTGGCGGCGGCGGCGGATGTTCGCACGTGAACACGTCACGAATGAACTTGCCGCGAAGGATCGGCGAGAGCGTCTCGCTCTGCGAGTACGCCGTCAGAAGGCTCGCGTGCGTCAGCACTCCGGCGCGGGGATCGGTGGCGCTGAAGTTGACCTTCGAGAAACCGTTGCCGCTGGGGGCGGGCAGGCCGTAGTGCGCCGCGAGCTCGCTGTTCACAAACGAGTACTTCGCCGTCAAGAGATCGAGGAACGCCGTGCCGTCTCGGAAGGTGAAGTCCTCCAACAAGAGCCGCGTCTCTTCGGCCATGGAGGTCTTCAGCGTCGCGGTCCACTTCGGAAAGTACGTCGCGCTTCGGGAGACGCTCCCCAGGCGGCCGAGCCCGAGCCACTGCTGTTGAAAGTTCGAAACGGCCTTCTTGGCGCGCGCGTCACCGAGCATGGCTCGCGCGGACTTCTCGACCCCGGCGGAAGTGTCGAGCTCGCTCTTGCCGGCCGCGTCGAGCAGCGCGTCATCGGGCGCGCTGCCCCAGAGGAAGTAGGAGAGTCGCGAGGCGACTTCGTAGCCGGTAAGCCGCGAGCGGCCGGGCTTGTCGGCGAGCGGTTCACCGACCTCGACGCGATAGAGAAAGTTGCTCGACTGAAGAAGCCCTTCGAGCAGAAGCTGCGCCGGCGCGTCTTGGTCTGGATCACTCGCGGCCGCGTTCGCGAGCGCGAGCAGGTCGGTCCGCTCTTCGGTGGTCAGCGGTCGTCGAAAGACGCGGCGACCAAGGGTCGTGAGAATGGAGTCGAGGCAGCTCGCCCGCGTCGCGCCGCGAGGCTCACACCCGAGGATCTTCGCGCGACGCGTTGGCGACGTGAGCACCCCCTTGGCGACTTGCGTCGCGAGGTTCGCGTAGGCCTCCACGAGTGGACCGCTCGCGGGGAGCGCGAGCACGTTGTTGTCGTAGCCGTCGAGCGCGCTCTCCGGCGGGAACTCCTTGGAGAGATCGGCGGTCTCGCCAAAGACATCGGCGACCGTCTGCTGGTACTCGCGCGCGTTGAGGCGACGAAGGTAGACCGACGTCGGGTCGATGTCGGTCGCGCTCGCGGCCGCCGCTGCGCCTGCGGCACCCCCGCCCCCGGCACCGGGCTGCTCGTCGTCGCCGCCGATGACGCCGGTGCAGGCGGCGCCGGCCGCGACGAGCAACGTGAGCGAGAGCAGTCCGTTCGGTCCCATGCGGAGCACCTCGACGGGGGCTCTCGCACGCCCTATGCCGTCCTCCACCCGCCGCGAAAGCCGGGGGACCACCCGTTCGGATACCAGCCTGACGAGAAACTTTCCGCTCCGGGTGGCCGTGTGAAGACGACGCGCCACAGGGTCATGCGGCCTCGCGTCGACGGCCGCCCGCCACGCACCGAAACGCCCAAGCGCGCCCAAGAGAATCACTTAGGACTCCCGTTCGGAGCGGTGGGCCGATCGGTCGGATATAGTCGCGACGTGAACGCAGACGATGCCACCACGAGCCATAGCCCCTGGACGTCCGTGACTTCGCTTCGCGCCGCGAACGGCGCCGAAGCCTGCGCCGCCTTCGACGAGACGGAGCCGACGCACGCAAGCACGCTGCTCGCGCTCTCTCATGACGAACGACTTCAGCTGCTCGCGTCGCTGGCGGGCGAGGTCCGTCAGCGTTTTGTTGAGCAGCTCGGACCCTGGCGAGCTTGGCCCAAGGCGGGGCGCAAAAGACGCCATCACGCTCCTCGATGCGCTGGTCGACGGCCCGCAAGAACCCGAGGTCCATGCGCTCGCCCTCTGGACGGTCATCGACGCCAACACGCACCTCGGCGTCGACGAAGCGCGCGCGCGCCGCTACCTGGCGAGAGCGGCGCCTCATCTGGCGGCGTCGCAAGAGGTTCGCCTCAACGCCATTGCCGCGCTGATCGAGCTGGGCGATCACGAGGCCGCGCTCGGGGTGGTGCGCTCGGCGGCGAAGGCTGAGGCGCCGGGTATCGGGGCGCTCGTGCACGCGTTCCAAACGCTCAAGGTGTTCGAGCCCATTCGCGGCGACGAGCGCTTCATCGCCGCAGCGTTTCTCGCCGAGCCCTAGCGGCGAAGGTTTCTGAACGTCGCGAACCCGGCGCCGGGCCTTGAGCGGCGCGCCGCGTCAGGGCTTGCCAAGCTCCTTGGTCCAATGATCAACGGCAGCCTCTATTGGTACGCGGTCGTTGTTGCCCCGTTGTGGCGGGCCCGCTACGCGATCGAGCCGCACGCGAATCTCGCGGTAGCCGGGCAGCTCGCGAATGTTGACGTCGTGGGAAATGATCCAGTGCGTGTCAGGGCTCTGGCCGTAGGGCGCGCCAAAGCCGTCGCGCAGCTTTGAAGCCGGCACGCGCACGCGAATGAGGACCAACTCGTCCGCTCCGGCTGCCGCCGCCCCTGGGATTGATGCCGTAGGCGATCGCGTCGCCGGGGCTCGTGCTGCCCATCTGACCGCCGTTTTCGTTTCGAAACGTTCCTTGCACCGGTTCACCGCGCCTCACCTGGATGCCTCGGTAGAGCGTCACGTGCGGCTCCGAGTTGACGGGCGGATGGCACGTCGAACATCCCTTGTCTCGTCGTCCTCGCGACGAACGGGGGCTCCGCGCCCATGGCACCATGCCACCAAGGCCCATCGCGAGGAGCTGACCGAATGCATCTCCGCCGCGGCCGTTTAGGGCCGCTTGGCCTGCGCGCTGCGCCAACGCCTCGCCGCGCTCCGTGAGGTACTTCGACGCGTTCGCGAGGATGGCCTCTCGCTGTTGGCTCGGCGTCAGATCGTCGAAGCTCGGTGCTCCCGCGCTCTGGCCGCCCAGCTCGCGAAGGTACTCGCGCACGTCGCCCGGCTCGAACTCTCCCGTGTCGCTCAGGTGCGGTGGCCACATCGCCTTCTTGTCGATCTCGAGCATCAAGAGCTCGTTCTCGAGGCGCTGCGCGCCAGCCTCATCACCGAAGCCCAGGAGTCGATCCATCTCACCGCGGAGACGCGCCGCCTCGGCTTCGAAGGCGCGGAGCACAGGCCCCCGCATCGCATCCCAACGCGGATCGCCGGGGAGGGGTGCCATCGCCGGATTCGCCATGTCGGAGGCGAATTGCACCGCGCGTGCCTTCCGCGGAGATGCCCCGAGGCCACGCAAGACCCGGAGTTCTCGGCCGTGCTCGCGGCCAGCATCGCTGCGACAAGTTGCCGGACTTGTTCGTCGCCGACCTACGATCGACGAGAGCATGGCGCCTGCCTCTGCGTCGCTGGCCGTCACGCTGTCGCGAACGCGAGCCACTCCACGAGCGGCGCCGCCGTCTTCGCGTGGCCCGCGAGCCAGGGCACGAGCTTGCGCGAGACCAAGAGCTCCTTGGGCAACGAGGGAAACGTCACCGTGAGTCCCTTTCGCTTCAGGTGCTCGGCGCGCGGGTGCTCGGGGTCGTAGCCCTTGGGCACGCGCTTGGTGAGCTCGCGGGAGTCGACCTTGAACTTCTTCTTCTCGAGCATCGCGAGGAGGCGGACGAGCTCTTTGCCGCGCTTGTCGTCGGCGACGGCCTCGCGAAACCGCGTGAGCGCCGGGCCATCCATCATGTAGTGACCGGCGGCGGCAAAACACTCGGGCAGGCCGGCGTGGAGGTACAGCGCGATGGGCACCTCGGTAGCCTTGGCCGTCCGTTGCAGCGGGAGGAACCCGCCGACGTGCGTCTTGTAGGGCGACTTGTCCTTCGAGAATCGAACGTCGCGGAAGATGCGAAAGACCTTGGGAGCGCCGAGGTCGGTGTGTGGAAAGGCGCCGTCCACGAGATCCCTAAGCTCGTCCAAGAGCGCCTTCATGGGGGCGTTCCATCCTTCTTCGAACTCGGTCTTGTGCGCCTGAAACCACGCGCGGTCTTGATGCTTGGCGAGGGCACGAAAGAACTTGGCGTTCGTGTCCGCAAACCCAGAGAACGTCATCGCGTGAGGGTACGCCGGGCGCCAGCACGCCGTCCGCGATTGGCGGCCATCCATTTGCGGCCCAAAGGGAGCCGCCGCCTTGCGCGGTGCCTACTGGATGCTACTTATCCGACCTCGCCGCACATCGCCTGGCCAGGAGCAGATAAATCTAATGATTTCATCACCTCGTTCGGTTCTCGTCCTCGCCGTCCTCGCCGCTCTCGCCACCGGCTGCGCCGCAAGCGCCGATCCCGTGGGCGGTGAAGACAGCTCCGCCGACGAGCTCCGCCGAGCCCGCTTCACGAGTCTCGCGGCACCGAGCGATCCCGACCTCGCGGCATTCTACGGCGCCGCCAACGGCCTCGAAAACGAGTACCTCGGCGTCTATCGATTCAACAAGCCGGGCGCCGAGGCCACCGACCCGGGTGCGCGCGAGAAGCGCATCAAGGAGGTCATGCACCGCTACATGTGCGGCTTCTTCGACGAGTCCATCGACATCGGTCGCAACACCGGCGCAGGCCGCGTGCAAGCGACGCTCCGCGACGTGGCCGTCGAAGACTACGGCGGCGATCCGTCGCCCGCCGCCATCGGGCGCCTCTCGTCGACGCTCTCGCGCGTGTTCGCGAACCCCAAGATGGATGTCCTGTCCGGCGGCGCCTCGGGCAACAACACGATGGGTGAGGTGATGGGCGTCTACGACACCGAGAACCACGAGGTCCTCTTCTTCGGCTTCACCAACTGCGGCAGCGACGACTGAATGCACCGCCTGCGCGTGACGCAGTCGCTGCGTACCGCGGCAGAGCGCGCAGCACAGTTTTGCCTACGGCGTACCGGTTGGTCGGTGGCATCTCGCATGCACACCGGCCGTCATGAACCCTCGTTTTGTCCGGGCCGAAAGCCTTCCCAGCACCGCCCCGCGACGGCTCTGCGGGCGGAATGAAGTGAACCCCGCGCTGTCCTTCGACCAAGCCATGGATAGCGGAGGGTTTATGGCGTTGCTCGCAGCCCGCTTCGGGCCGCCCGTCACGACGCCGCAGCTTGGCGAAGTCTTCGCCATCAAGGATGGCGCCACGGGCGTCACCTTTGAGGCCTTCGTGTCTGCGGAGGGCCCGAGCTACGGCGGCGCGCGCAAGGAGTGTTACGAGGACGTTGCCGCCGGTGACCTGCGACTCAAAGAGGACGTCATCCGGTCGCTCAGCGAGTTCGAGGCCTGGCTCACCGGCGAAGCCAACTGACGAGCTCGTCAACCGCGACTGCCCTCACGGACGCCTGATTCGGAAGGCGTGCGGCGTGCTTGGGACCCGCCGCAGCCGGACCGAATATTCACCGGGCGGCAGCGGCGGCGAGAACATGCCCGCGAGCTTCAGACGCACCTCGATGCGCTTGCCCGCATCGACGTTGCGGGCGCGCCCCGTGGGTGTGGGGGCCGGCGCGGGCAACACCTTGTTGCCAAGGTGGTCTCGCACCTCGAACAAGAGGGCCGGGGCGGCGAGTTCGTCTTCCGTGAAACGGAGCGGCTCTTGCCCATGATTTTCAATGGTCACGACGACCTCCATGTCAGCGTCGCGCGAGACCTCGGAGAGCGGTAGCGAAAGCTTCGCGACAATGGGGGTCCCCGTCGAGCTCGCCTTCTCTTCTTTGACCACGGGCCCCGCGCTGGCGGGCGATGGAGATGTCGCTCCGGCTCCGCCCGGGCCGCAGCCGAGGACGGCGCAAGCGAAGGAGGCGAACACGAGCCGTAGCGGAAGGTGGAGCGGCATCGCGCGATGCTCAACCAAACCGCGGCCGCTGGCAAACGCCTGGCGGTCGCCGAATTCGGCCACGGTCAATACGGTCGCTGGCGCTAGCGCGGTGCGCGAGCCTTGCGGCGGCTTCGCGCCACTCCGAAGAGGCTCATGAGTGCGAGGGTGGCGAGAGGCAGGCCGTCGCGGCCGTCGCGGCCTGCGGCCGCTGTGCACCCCGATGCGGACGTGCCCACGGGCCCGCTGGCCGCATTGCCGCTTTGTGGACAGAAGTGCTTTCCCGCGCCCGCGCCGCCACACGAATCGACGGCCTTCGCGCGGGCCTCCGAACGCGGCTTTTGTCCGGCGTAGCTGCAGTCGTCGTTGTAGACGGGGCACATCGGTTCGTCGGTCTCGCGGCTGATGACTCGGAAGTTGGGCAGCACGGACTGGTCGGTCGACGCCTGCAAGGCCAGATCGGTGGAGAGCGACGCGCGCGGCAGCTCCGACTTGAGGCGCGTCACGCGGGAGACCGCGCGGCCCTGGAACAGAGCCGCGAGATCGTCGGCAGCGAGCTGCGCTTCTGTCTTCTCAATAGTGCCGCCGGGTCCGACGACCGGGTCGTAGATGCGAAAGCGGCCGACGCCACCGTCTGGCAGCTGGACCTGCGCCGGCATTGGCGAGTTCACGAACTGGTCGATGCGACTCGAGACAATCGACGATGAAAAGTCGATGGAGCTCTCGAGCTCCCACGCGCTCGCGCCGAGCCGCCCGAAAGCGGCGGTGCGAAGCTCTTCGTAGTTGCTGCGGTAGGTGGCCCACGTCCAGGTGAGGTCCGACTGCGTCACCGTGAACGACGGAAACGTCTGGGGCTCCCAGCGCCCTTCGCCCACGACCCACAGCGTCAGGCCCACACCGACGCCGCTCCCAGCGGCCACCATGCGGAGCGGGAGGGCCGGGGACGCGCCCTTCGTCGTGATGCGCACCGGCTTCATCGATTGAACGCCGGAGCCCGGCACGAGCTTGAGCGCGAGGAAGCCGAAGCCTTCCTTCACGTAGCCCGCGAGCATGGGCTCGAGGTCGGCGGGGATGGCGTAGCCATGATCCGTGAGCCAGTCGTGGAGGGCCGCTGCGTTGGTGGCTGCAAGCTGGACCGTCTCGTACGGTCCGACGGTCTCTTCCTTCAGCACTTGCACGGCCGGCGGCCCGGCAGCCGCGTCGGCGGAAGAACGGGCGCTCGCGTCGTAGCCTCCGCCGGCCGAAGCGCTTGGGCTGTCATAGGCGGAGCGGCATACGGGCGGGGCGGGGCAGTTTTGCGGCGGCGGTTGAATCGAGGTCTGGGTTTGCTGATCGATCGTTTGAAAGACGAGGTCGGCGCTCACGCCGACGTCCGCTTCCCCGTGGATCGGAAGCACCCATGCGAACGACGACGGGTTCCCGGAGTAGCGAATCTGATCGTAGAGCGTCGTCTCCTTGGTGGAGATGCTGAGGACCATGCGGTGGTCCGTGACCAGCGTGTTGTCGCTCGGCGGAGCGAAACAACCGCCGCACGCCGATGCCGTGCGTGGTGCAAAGAACGGGAGGGCGAACGACGCGGCGACGAGGCTCGCGAAAGGAAGGACGGCGGTGACGCGCATGGGCGGCGCTACGCATGGACCGTTCCAGAGCGACAAGCGCGCGGAAACGCGTGGAGTCGGGGCCGGCCGCACGGACGGAGAAGTCCGTGTTGGCTCACCCTGGCACGCTAGGGCGCGCGAAAAACGCCGCGGGTCGGTGATCCGGCAAGGTGGAGCGTGGAGGCGCGCTACGGACCCGATTTGCCAACAAACCTCGGCCGTTTTGCCCGGCACGGCGTCTGCACGCGGTCTGTCGTGAAGCCCCGTGCCCTCGCGATGTCACGGCGCACCGCGCACCACGCCGGCGTCCTCGCGGCGGCTCTCTGCGTCGCCGCGTGCGGCGAAGGGCCTGCCGGCGAGGCGCAGACCGAAGATGCTCTCATCAACGGACGCATCGCGAACGCGAGCGAGCTTCGGAGCGTCGTGCGCATCGACGAGGCCTGCACGGCGACGTTGGTGGCTCCGCGCATTCTCCTCACGGCATCGCACTGCGTCCGCACGCCGCTTGGCCTCGTGAGTCCCAGCTACGCGCCCGGTCGGGAGCTGAGCGTCGAAACGAGGAAGGGCGACGGACAGCTCGTGCTGACCAAAGTGAAGATCGAGGTGACCAAGGTCCACCCGCGCCTCGCTGCGGTCTGCGCCGCTGAGAGCAACGGTCAGGGGTGCGCGAACTCGAGCGCCAAGGCGGCTCGCGACGCGCCGGACATCGCGATCATCAAGCTCGCCGCGGAGCTTCCCAACGCGACCGTCACGCCGATCTCCACGTCGCCGCCCAAGCTGGGTGAGCTCGTGACGGCGGCCGGCTTCGGGTGCTCTGACAAAGCCACGGGCGGCAAGTACGACGACAAGCTTCGCGCCGGCCCAACGCCCGTGGTCGAGGCGACCGAGGCGGGGCACCCCGGCTCGCCAGTGACCCCAGCCACGGCCGCCAATCTCGCCGGCGTCTACCTCTTCACAGAAGGGCCCTCGCTTCACGGCCGCTCCGATGTGGCGGCGCTTTGTCCCGGTGATTCAGGCGGCCCAGCCTTTCGCAACGGCGAGCTCGGTGGCCTCGTGCTCGTTGGCGTGAGCTCGTCGTACACTTTTCCCATGGGCGCCACCGCGACCGTGCCGGCGACCAACTGGTTCTCGCGCGTCGACGTCTTCGCGAAGCACGAGGTCTTCATGTGGCTCGAGAAGGAAGGCGCCAAGTTCAGCCGCTGAACGGCGCCGTTTCCTTCTCGTTCGCGTTCGCGAGTTTCAGCGCGGCGCGCAGCAAGCGTACTGGACTTGCCCGACGCCCGGGTACGCGCCGCCACACGTAGGCGCAGAGCCTCCGCCGGCGGTAAACGGCTTGTTGCCCGCTTCGACGGTCACCGCGACCTGGCTCGTGCTAGCGGGCCAGAACTTCTGACAATACGAGACCGTGTTGACGTTGGCGCCGGAGCTGCAGTCGGAGTCGACCTCCCACGCGCCGTTGACCGCGCGGTGCACGTTCACCTTGCCGGACCACGTCGAATAGGTGCCTACGGGCACGAATCCGTCGGCGCACGGGTTGGCGACGCAACACGCGGCCTGCGTCTGGCCCGGCTCGTTGTAGACGCCGCCGCAGGTGGGCGCCGTCCCACCACCGGCGGTGAACGGCTTGTTGCCGGACACGGCGACGGCGGCCTGAGATGAGGCCGCGGGCCAGAACTTCTGGCAGTACGCCACGGTGTTGTTGGTGTTGCCCGACGAACAGTCGGTGTCGACGGACCAGGTGCCGCCCCAGTTGCGGTGGACGTTCACCTTGCCGCCCCACGTTCCGTATTCGCCAATCTCGAACTTGCCCGTCCCGCAGGCGACGAGGAGGGGCCCGGCGGCGGCGGCGTCCACCGAAGACGCGTCGGAGGCGTCGGCCTTTGCGTCCGGAAGGCTGCTCGCGTCCGAGGCGTCGACGGTCGACGCGTCGAAGGCCGCATCCACGCCTGCATCAAGGGTCGCATCAACGCTGGCATCGCTGCTCGCGTCGCCTGGTGCAGCGTCGGTCGTCGTCGCGTCGCCCGGTGCAGCGTCAGCCGTTGTTGCGTCGCCTGGTGGAGCGTCAATTGTCGTTGCGTCGAGCGCCGTCGCACCGTCGGACGTGCTCGTTCCCCCGCCGTCGGACTCAACCGAGCTGTCACGGCCGGGAGCCACGGCGCCAGCGTCGTCGTCGCCGCCGGCGGGCGACTCGGTGCTCGAGCACGCGGCTGGCCAAACGGCCGACAAGACCATGAGAGATGCGAGACCAAGGCGGGAGCGTTTCGACATCGGGATCCTCCAGACAAAAGGGGGCCCGTCGCGCCGCACGACCGAAACACATGGGTCGACCGCGCGGTCACCGAGGGGCCAGCGAAGCACGAGCGACGAGTCACTCGCGTGGGTTTGTTACGGGTGACTTACTATCTGGTGCAATGCCCAATTAGTCAATGAAAGCATTGTGCAACGATGTAAGTCGATTGGTTGAATGTTCCTTCGTTTGAAACGCTCCGGGGGCCTGGCACATGCCCCGACTCGACGCGACGGCCGCCGCGCGAACACGCCCGCTGCGCAGGCCGCTCAGGCCCGTGATCGACCGCTCGGATCGAAGACGGACTTCATGGTCGTCACGAGGTCCTCGTAGAAGTCGGCGCGGGGGATGAACAGGCCCGCCGCGCACACGCGGTGGTAGGCCGCGATGGACCCAAAGAGCACCGCCACGGTCGTGATCATGCGGACCGGAATGAGCATCGGCGGCGCATCGCCGATGTGCGCGAAGAGCCGCTGCGTGAGCTCGGCGGCGCCGGGCCCGTTGGCGGCCTTGAGGCCCGTGAGCGGAAACGTGCGGCTGCTCACGAGCTCGGCGCAAATGAGCAAGTAGTTCACCCCGCCGTCGTCGTCGTCGAGCTTGTCGACGAGCGGCTTGACGAGCAAGCGCACGAGCGCGTCGAGCGACTCCTCGGGTCGGTCGCGCAGTCGCTCGATGCTCGGGGCGAAGGACGCATCAATGGGGCCCGAGTGCCGATGGAGCATCTCTTCGATGAGGTCGCGTTTGCTCCCGAAGTGATAAACGACGGCCGAGTGATTGTGCTGCCCGGCGGCTGCCGCGAGCTCGCGCAGAGACACGTTGTCGACGCCGCGTTCGGCGAACATTCGCTCCGCTGTGCGGAGCAACACGAGTCGCGTCGTTTCCGTCTTGCCCACGGGAGTCCCATGCTACTCGAAGGTGCGGGAGGGATGTCAGCGGCCTTCCGTCTCGACCGACGATGCGATGAGCTCGTCGAAGCGAGACTCCAGCTCGCGGACGAAGTCCTTGCCCATGGCCCTCCGGAGAGGGGCCACGAGCGCTCCATACTCGTCGTCGCGGCGTTCCGTCGCCGTCGCCGCCCGACGCGGGAGCGTTGCCAAGGGGTATCGCGCTTGTGCCATCTCCACGAGCTCGCGACCGCGGGGGCCCATCACGCGCAAGGCCTCCGCGATCATCTCTTCGACGGTCCCCAGCTCGGGCGTGCTGATGCGCTCTGGCACGTGCGCCGCGTCGACGAGTGGCGCCCAGAAGCCGCCGTCGTCGATCTCGACGACGAGCTCATCGTAGGTCGCTGCGAGGGGCTCGTAGACGTCCGGGAAAAATAGGATCCCGCGCGGATCGTCGTGGGCGTCGAGTCGCTTGCCCAGGAGCGTCCGTAGGGCGAGCCCGTGTTCGTCCGCGGGCAGGTCGTCGAAGCTGTCCTTCGTGTGAAGGAGCGAGCAGTCGCGTTTGTGAATGACGCGTAGTGGCGCAGCGTGCGCGCGCTTTGGCGGACGAAGGGACCGAATCTTGAGGATCGCCACCGCGCCGATGCCCATCGACGCATCGTCGCACGGCCGCATTGACCACGTGAGCGTTCGTGCGGTCAACGCCCCGCCGCGGCGGTGTAGGCCGGGGCGCTCGCGCAGATCCGCGAGACGTTTGCTGGGCGAACGTTGCCGTGAAGGCCGTACCATCGCGCGATGAGGTTCGGATGGTGAGCAAGCGATGGTCTCTTCGGCAGGCCGTGACCGACAAGGTCAAGACGGTGCTTGCAGCGGCCGTCCCAGCGCCCGCGCCGCGGCAGCCGAGGGAGCCGCCCGCCGCTTCCGACGTGGGCGCGGGGCCCTTGTGGTCGGCCTTCGAGAAGCACGCAGGGCAGCGTGGCGCGGCGCCCGCCCTCGTCACGCAAGATCGCACGGTGTCTTTTTCGGAGCTCTTCGCCGCGGCCGAATCGCTCGCCGGCGTGCTCGCGGAGAAGGGCGTCGCCTCAGGCGATCGCGTGGGCTTATCGCTTCCGAACGGCCCCGACTTCGCCATCACGCTCTTGGCCCTTTGCCGACTGTCGACGACCGTCCTCCTGGTCTCGACGCGCTACGGGAGCGCGGAAGGGCACGCCATCGTGCGCGGCCTCGCACCGCGCGTCTTCATCACGGTGGCCGGTGACGCCGGACTCTCCGATGGCGCCGTAGGGGCGTTGCGTCTCGACCTCGCCGAGGGGCCGGGGCTCGGCGCTTCGCTGCGGCTCCTCTTCCCGCTCGCCAACCCGGTCTCAAACGACGACGCCGCGAGCGCGCCGACGGTCCTTTCGCAAGCAGCGGTCGTCAAGCTCACGTCCGGCTCGACGGGGGAGCCGAAGGCCGTGGTCCTCTCGGCCGCGAACGTCCTGGCCGAAGCCGAGAACGTCGTCACCACGTTGTCGCTCTCGGCGCGCGATCGGATCGTCGTGCCGGTGCCGCTCTACCACTCCTACGGCTTCGACCTCGGGCTCCTGTCGATGTTGACGGCCGGTAGCACGCTCGTTCTTCGAGAGGTCTTCGTTCCGCGCCAAGCCTGGCGCGATTTGAACGACCCCTCCACGACGGTGTTCCTCGGCGTGCCGTCGATGTACCGGTTCCTCTGCGAGGTCGCCCCGACGAGTCCGCCGACGCTTCTTCTCCTCTGCTGCCTTCTCTCGTGCACGGCGCCCTTGCCAGGGGAGCTCATTGCCAAGTTCCGCGAGCGCTTTGGTGTCTCGATCTGCCAGCACTACGGCTCGTCGGAGACAGGCGCCGTCGCGAACCACGTGCCGGGCCGCGTCGCCGAGCGCCTCGGGTCCGTGGGTCGAGCGCTCCATGGCGTCACGGTTCGCGTCGTGGGCGACGACGGCGTCGACGTTCCGGTGGGCCAGGAGGGCGAGTTCGTCGTGGAGAGCCGCGCCGTGGCCATCGGCTACGCCATGGGCGCCCCGGCAGAGCCGTCGCCGCTGCGGACGCCAACGTTCCGAACGGGCGATCTGGGCGTCGTCGACGGCGAGGGGTTTCTCTTCGTGCGAGGCCGCAAGGACGACGTCATCAACGTCGGAGGCATGAAGGTGTACCCTCTCGAGGTTGTGCGCGTGCTCGAAGCTCACCCTTCCGTGCGAGAGGCCGCGGTGGCCGCCATGCGCGACGCGTCGGGCGAGCAGTCGGTCTACGCGGCCGTCACGTTGCGCGCGCGATGGGGAGCGCGAACGGGTGAGCGCCTCCGAGCTGGTGGCCCACTGCAAAGGGCAGCTCGCCGACTACCGTGTGCCAAGGCGCATCGACATCATGGACGAACTGCCGCGCGGGCCCACCGGCAAGGTGCGCCTCAAGGCGGTCGAGGAGACTCCCGCAAGATGAGCGCCGCTTCTTCTGTTGAAAACGCGGTCTCGGGCCGAGAGGTCGAGCGCGAGGTGCTGGAGCTGCTCCGCACTTTCGTTGTCGACGGAGAAACGGCGCGCATCGATGCCGAGCGTCCCCTGTCGGAGCTGGGCCTCGACTCGATGGCGCTGCTCAAGTTGCTCGCGGAGCTTGAGAAGCGCTTTGAGACGACGTTCGGCGACGACGTTTGGGGCACCAAGAGTCAGCTCACGGCGCGCGCGCTTGTCGGTTGGCTCGAGCAAGCAGGCGAGAAGGCCGCCGAGAAGGAGCGTGCTTCGAAGAGAGCCGCCGCGCTGCCGCCGCTCGCGCCTGTGACCAACGAGGCGCGCAGGTTGCTCGGTCGCGCGCTCCACGCAGCCATGTGGCGTGCCGACGCGCGGAACCTGTTTCGCGCAGAGCGATCGATCCTCCTGTCACGCGATCTTGAGCGCGCGTTGCCAGCGCGCCGCGAGGTCGCAGGGCTGCGCTTCGAAGAGACCGCGACCGCGGCCTTCGTGACGGAGGCCCCGCCCTGGGCCGGGACCAAAGAGAACCTCGCGCGCTGGGCAAGAGATGGCTTCACGCTCGTGACGGCGTGGCTCGGCGACGAGCTGGCGGCGACCGATTGGCTCTCCCCGACGGGCGACGACGAAGCGAGCAGCGGGCTTTCGCTCCGCAACGCCGAGGGCGCGTGTTTCGGTCTCGGTCTCTTCGAGAACCCTCGGCTCAAGGGGCGCGGCATCGGCCTCGCGCTCGCGATTCACTCGCTCTACTTCACCAAGGAGCGCGGCTACCGAACACAGACGACGATGGTCGACTCGAAGAACGCGCCCATGCTGACCGCCTCGGCGCACGTCTTGGGCTTCGAAAAGGTGGGCCACGTCGACACGGTGGCGGTGCTCGGCAGGCCCGTGTCGCGCTGGACGGTGCGTGGCGTGTCGGGCGTGGGTGGCGTGCTCCGGCTGTGACGCTGCGTCCCGCCGCGACGACATCGTTCGCGGCCTTCGCCTCGTGAACGTCGGGCTCCAGCGGCGACGCGCCACAGTGCTTGTTCGGTTACAGGGAACGAAATCGGGGCTTGCGTGAACGCTCGACGCTCGCGCCAAGTCCCGCGTCTCGAAGTCACATGCGATGCGGGGCACGGGCGTTGCTCTCGCGCTCCTCATGCGCATCGACCCTCGTGCACTGGCTCTCGCGTTCGCAGTTCTCGTCGCCCCACGCTTCGCCTTCGCACAGCCGCGCCCGGCGCCGTCTCCTCCCGAGGTACACGTGCGGATCACGGCGCCAAAGCCGATGCTCGTGGAGGAGCAGCTCGCCGACGGAACCTACCAAGCACTCTGCCGAACGCCCTGCGAGCGCGCGTTGCGAAGGGACGGCACCTATCGCGTGGCGGGTTCTCGTGAGCTGCGCGGCACGGAGCCGTTCACGTTGACCGAGGTGCAGGGTGACGCGGCGCATCCGCTGCACCTCGACGTGGAGCCGCGGGGCCAGAGCGGCTTTGTCCTCGGCGTCGCCGGCACGGCCTTGGGAGGTGTCTTGTCCGGGGGCTCGCTGCTCTACTGGCTCGGGGCGTCCGCTCTAAACAACGTCTCGTTAGGCGAGTCGAGCGCGTCTGAAAAGGCGGCACGGGCGAGGTCGCAGCGGGAAGTCAACGTTGAGGCGGGTGTCGCCTTCACCGTGGGTATCGCGCTGCTCGTCGCCGGCATCGTCGCCGTCAAACGCGGCGCATGGTCTCCGTTGCGTGGGCTCGAACGAGCCGAGCCGGCTGAAGGTCCAACGAGCGACAGCAGCGACCCCAGCGAGGCCTCGCTCCACCGGCAGCCCTTTGTTCCGGACACCGGAGCCGGTCCAGCCCTCGTCGCTTCAGACGGTGGCCTTGCCCGCGGCGCCGCAGCAGCTCGCGTGGAGCGTGAGCTTTTGAGCCGCTTACTGAATCGTCGAGTTGGTGACCGCTGGCGGCGACTTCGCGAGCACGTAGAGTCCGGGGAATCCGGCTGTCTCGAAGGTGCCTTTCGGGTTACGCCGGAGCGTCGACTGATCGATCGTGAGCGAGCCGGTTCGATCGTTGCTCACGAAGAAGATCGCGCTGCCGCCTTCGTTGGCCTTGTTGTCTTCGAGGAGATCGCCGCAGAGCTTGAGGCTGAAGGTGTTGCCGTCGTTGTAGATGGCGCCGCCGTTGCCACCTTGGCCCGAGTTGGCCCCGTGGCCGATGGCGCGGTTGTCTGAGAAGACGCTGTTGTAGAGCGAATACGAGGTGCCGATGCTGCTGAGCGCGCCGCCGTTGGCGCAGGTGTTCCCGTAGCCGGCCTTTCCGCCGAAGGTGCTCCCGACGACATACACAGGGCGCGACTCGCTTCCGCCCTTCGGGTGATCGAGGACGCGCACGGCGCCGCCGCCCACGTCAGAGCCGAGATCGTCGCAGACGTTGTTGAAGAAGCGACAGTTGACGATCTTGAGGCGACCGCCGCGCACGTAGACGGCGCCTCCGCCGCCCGTGTTGTCGCCGGCCTCGAGGCCCTTGGCGTTGCCGTCTTTGAGGGTGAGGTTCTGAAGCGTGAGTTGGGGGTCGGGCTGGTTGTTGCAGTCCGGCGAGGTCCACACCTGCGCCTTGTCGCAGGCGTTCTGGTAGAGGATTCGCACCTTGCCGCCGCCGCTCAGCGTGATCTTCCCGCCGCCGTCGATCACGATCTTCGGACCCGTGTTGTTGAAGATCTTCGCCGTCGCCGTGAGCGTGATGGTCGTGGGTGCCGCGCCGCAGTTGAAGGTGATGGCCCCGCCCTTCGCGACGGCGGCGACGAAGGCGTCACCGGTGCAGCTCTCGGGCGTGCCCGTGCCCACCACCGTGCGCGGCTTCGAGCTGTCTTCGGCCTGCGCCTCCACGGGGACGACGCACTTGCCGTCGGCGTTGCCCGCCGGCGGACCGTCGTCGGGGGCGATGGGCGTGACGCCACCGCCGTCGCTCAGCGCGCCGTTGGTCGACGTGCCGGGCGTGCCGGCGTTGGCGCCGCCGCCGGTCCCCTTGTCCGTCGACTCCTCGGCGCTACAAGCGAGGAGAGATGTCGCGAGGAAGAAGGGCAACATCGGCGCGATGAGGCGTGCACGCATGAACGTCATCTTCTCACGTCGGCTGGCGAATCGCAGGGGTGAGACTGAGCCGCGTCGGTGGAGGCCTACGGGATGAAACGTGCGACGCCGGTTGTCGTCGCGAGGGCGGGCGAGCGCTTTCGTTCGTTTGCGCCTTACGTTCCGACCCTCGATGCGCGCCGCTGCGTGACCTTTCAGGCGTCGCTCGTGGGCGGTGGTGCCGGCGTATTCTTGGCAAACGGTGGTCCCGTGCGCGAACTCCTGCGAACGGGAGAGCGCGTCATCGACGTCGTGAGCCACCCGGCCCGCGCCGCCAACGGAGCATTTTCTGCCTACGCGAAGACGACCTCGGGGGACGCCTTGGCGCTGGGCGTCGACGGTCGACTCGTCGTGGCCACGGCCTCTGCGATGGGCCTCGCGTCCATCGGGCCGCTTGGTCCGACGACAAACGAGGCGGGCGTCGTGGCGTTCCGCGCCACGACCCTCTCGGGCGAAGCGGGCATCTTCACGTGGGCCGCCGGCAACGTGTCCGTCATCGCCGTTGCGACGGGCCCCGTTCGAGGCTTCGAGGGCCTGCCCGTCATCAACGAGCGCGGCGACGTCGCCTTCCGCGCCGAGCTCGTTGGCGGCGCGCAGGTCATCGGCGTTGCCGACGCGCAAGGCGTCGTGAGGCTCGCCGAGACCGGCGATGACTTCGTCGAGCTGTCGCGCTTTCCAAGCATCAACGCGTCGGGGCAGGTCGCGTTCTCTGCGATCACGCGCGACGGAGAGCGCGGCGTCTATTTCGCCCGGCGGGGCGCACGCGAGCGGATCTTCGAAGGTACGTCGTCCTTCGAGAGCCTCCGCGGCGTGCTCGTCGACGACGCGGAGCGCGTTCTGTTGATCGCCACGCCGCGCGGCGGCGCGCTGGGGCTCTACGAAGTCGACGGCGAGAAGCGACTGGCCGTGGGCGATCCCATCGAAGGGTCCAGGGTGACGGAGTTCGCGGCGAACCCGGTATCGATGAACGGCGCCGGCGATGTGGCCGCGCGCGTACGCCTGGGTGACGGCCGCGAGTGCATCGTATTGTGCGAACGAGGTCGGTAAGATCGTCGGCTTTCGCTGTCACGCCGTCCCAATCGACCCACGCGGCCGCGAGCGTTACGGTGGCGTCCTTGGGCGTGGTTCCAGGAAACACTGCGAGGAGGTCTGCGTTGGCTGTTGTCTCTTGTTGGCAGTTGCCCGTCTTTCGTGAGCTGCGGGTCGAGGACAGCACGGTCCTCGCGATCCGCGAGTCGCCCACGGAGCTGCGCTTCGACATGGAGTTCGTGCTCGGCATGAGGCATCCGATGTACCGAGCGCCGGCCGACGACGGAAATTGCTACCGCAAAGGCCGCATGATCTTTCGCGGGGTTCATGAGCTCCGCTGGCTCAAGCCTCTTTCGCCTAACGCTGCCGACGGCGAGCTTGGCTCCATCGAGCGCTTTGTCTTAGACGGCACTGCCTACAAGTTGGCCGGGCCTTGGGGCACTCTCGAACTTTGCGCGAGCACCGTCGATGTCGACGTCTTCTGACGTGCATGTGCGGCCCGCGCGGCTCAGCGACTACGCCGCCTTCGTGAGGCTCTTCCCGGAGCTTGCCGTCCCCGACCCGATTCCCACGGAGCAGCGGTTCGCCAAGGAGCTCGTGCCGACGGCGGTCGTCGCGGAGCTTGGCGCGCGTGGCCCGGAGCCGATCGTCGGGTACGCGTATTTCCAGCTCATGGGGCGCACGCTTTACGTGCGGCACGTCATCACAGACCCGACCGCGCGGCGCCGCGGCGTGGGGCTGGCCCTCATGGAGGCCCTTCGCGCTCATGGTCTCGCGAACGCGTGCGTCGACTGGTGCCTCAACGTGAAGCCTGACAACGACGCGGCCCTCGCGCTCTACCGTGTGGGGATGAGCGAGGCGTTCGCGTCGGTCTCGTTGGCGGTGCCATGGGCCGTCGTGCCTGAGTCGGCTCCTGCGCACGCGCACGCCGTGCGCCCCATCGACGCTGGCGACGACGCGCGGGTGGAGTTGGCCATGCGCATGATCGACGGGCAGCTCGCCACGCTTCGGGCCGTAGGTCCGGACCGCGTGCTCTTGATGCTCGAGGAAGGGCAAGGCGAGGTCACGGGCGCCGCGGTCTTTCATCCACACTTCCCCGGTGCGTATCCCTTCCGTGTGGCCCGCCCAGAGCTGACGTGGCCCATGCTCGCGGCGCTGCGTCCTTACGCGCGCGAAGCGGACCTCGTCATCAACGTCGTCGTCGAAGGGCAAGCCGACGTGGCCGATGCGCTCGTGTCGAAGGGCGCCATCGTCACGTTGTCGAGCGTGCACATGAAGGGGCGCCTTTAGCGGCGCGCGGCACCACGAGGTCGCGGCACCGCAAGCGGCGAAAACGCTCAATCGTCGCGCCAGGCGAGCCATGGTGCACGATTGAAGCCGTCATGTTGGCCTAATAACGCTCAAAACGATCATGGATTTGCGTACAAAGTGTGCAAAACGCTCATTTGGGTTTGCGTCGCCCATCGCCGAGACTAGGGTCTGCCGCGATGAAAGCCGTCGCGATCCTGGTCCCTCTCGCCGCTGCCGCGCTCCTCGCAGCCTGTTCGTCTGACCCCTCGAGCTCCGCCACTTCTCCCGGGTCGGCGAAGTCGAATGGCGTCCGGTACCGCGCCGACGTGAAGCCCGTCACGCGGGTAGAGGATGCGAAGCCGGGCGTCTTCATCCCGCCGTTCCTCGACTGTCGTGCGCCGCTCGCCGGAGAATCGGGGACGGGCCCCGGTGGGCAGGTCTGCACGCAGGTGTCGATCGCGGGCGCGACCGAGCCCGGCAAAGACTTCGCCAAGTACGCGTCGTGCGACGTCGTCCGAACCCAGCGTCCCTACTACGCGCGGGCACGCGCCAAGCCGATCGCCAACAAGGCTGCGCTTCCGCCGTCCTTTGCGAGCGAGGTGGAGTGGGCCCGCTCGGAGGTAGCCTCGACGGGCTGCGCTTGCTGCCACGATAGCCGCGTCACCCCGAGTGGGCCATCGCAATGGGACATCGCGGCGCCCGGCAACTGGCTCGAGACCGCCTCGAGCACCGGCCTCGCGCTCTTCGTCGGTCTCGCCGACTCCTCTGTGCTCGGGGCTTTCCCGCCGGACCAAAATCACGGGTTCGAGCGCACAACCGTCGGCGTGCCATCCACCGACCCAAAGCGAATGCGAAAGGTCGTCGAAGCCGAGCTGGCTCGACGTGGCGTCTCGGAAGCCGAGTCGCGCGCCGTTCCGCCTTTCGGCGGACCCATCTACGAGAACAGCGTTCGCCCGCCCGCTCAGTGCGGAGCGGGCGAGGGCATCGACGCTGCAGGCCGCATCACGTTCCCTTCGGGCAAGGCACGTTATGTCTTTGTCTCGGAAGCGGGCTCCAAGAACCCCGGTGTCCCGCCGAACCTCGATCACCCCGCGGGCCTCTTGTGGCGCCTCGACGTGCTCGCGAGCGGAGACCCCGTCGAGAGCGGACTCCGCTATGGCACGACACCCGGCGAGGCGTCGTTCCAGGACACGCCGGCGACGGGCGACGCGCCGCCGCTGGTGAAGGGGCGAACTTACCAACTGGTGACGCTCCTCGACATGGGACTGCCGACGACGAATTGCCTCTTCGTCTTCGGCGAAGCGACCGAGCCGCCGCCGCCGCCGCCGCCGCCCCCGCCGGCGACGGCGACGGTTGAGGACGCGGGCAAGCCTGGCTCAGACGCGTCCACCAAGCCACCGAGCACCTTCGGTGTGGCCTGCACCACTGACGCGACCTGTTCGGGGCTTGCCAACTACTGCGCCAAGATGCCGGGCCAGGCGCAGGGCTACTGCACCGCGACGGGGTGCAAGAGCAACGCGAGCGTCTGTCCGTCGGGCTGGGGATGCCTCGACATCTCGCTGTTTCAACCGGGCGCGCCGTCGATTTGTACAAAGCCCTGAGTTGGCTGCGGCAACTTGTCGAGACGGCTCTCGGTACGACCTGAAGTCGGGGCTTGCGCGGCGTACAATGCGGCGTGGCCCCGTATCCGGATCCCACGCTCTACGCGACGCCGGTCTTTCTCGCAGCGCTCGCCCTTGAGTTCTTCGTCTTGCGCCGCTGGCGGCGCGAAGGACGTGACGTGGTCGGCTACGAGGTGAAGGACACCTGGGCGAGCCTCGGCATGGGCATCGGCTCGCTCGTTACGGTCACCGCCATCAACCTTGGCGTCTTCGCCATGGCCACGTGGCTCTGGGCGCATCGTTTGACGGATCTCGGGCAGGGCGTCCTCGGCTGGACCGTCGCGCTCGTAGGCTGGGACTTCGCCTACTACTGGCGCCATCGCCTCGAGCACGAGTGCCGGCTCTTCTGGGCCAGCCACGTGAACCATCACTCGAGCCAGCACTTCAACTTGTCGACGGCGCTGCGCCAGCCGTGGACGCCGGTCATGGAGCTTGCCTTCTTTCCGCCGCTCGCGCTGGTCGGTGTCGCGCCCTGGATGATCATGGTCTCGGCGGGCATCAACCTCATCTACCAATTTTGGGTCCACACCGAGGTCGTCGGCCGCTTGCCCCGCCCCATCGAAGCCGTCTTCAACACGCCCTCACACCACCGCGTGCACCACGGCTCGAACCCCGAGTACCTCGACAAGAACTACGCCGGCATCCTCATCGTCTGGGACCGGCTCTTTGGGACCTTCCAAGTGGAGAAGGCTCGCGTCGTCTACGGCCTCACCAAGAACATCGGGAGCTTCAACCCGTTCGTGATCGCGTTCCACGAATACGCGGCGCTCTACCGCGACGCGTCGCGCGCCAAGGGGCTACGAAACGCGCTCGGGGTTCTGTGGCACGGCCCGGCGTGGCGCCCCGATCCGTGACGCCCTGCGCGAGCGGCCAGCGTTTTCACCCGGCCCGTTTGATGCTACGCGGGCGCCATGCGGAAGAAGATCGGCATCGGCTTTGCGGTGGTTATCGCTCTCCTCGTGGTCGTCATCGCGACGCGGCCCGCTGAGTTTCGCATCGAGCGGAGCGTCGAGGTGGCGGCGGCGCCGGCGGCTGTCTACCCGCACCTGGTCGACTTTCACGCGTGGGCCAACTGGTCGCCTTGGGACAAGCTCGACCTGGGAATGAAGAGAACGTTCTCGGGCGCGCCCGTGGGCAAGGGCGCCGTCTACGAGTGGTCCGGCAACGACAAGGTCGGCTCGGGCCGCATGGAGATCACCGACGTTCGCGAGAACGCCCAAGTGAACATCAAGCTCGACTTCATCACGCCCTTCAAGGCGAGCAACCTCACCGAGTTCACCGTGACGCCGAGCGGCGCGGGGTCGAAGATCACCTGGGCCATGACGGGCCAGAACAACTTCATGAGCAAGGCGTTCTCGCTCGTCATGAACATGGACAAGATGGTCGGCGGCGACTTCGAAAAGGGGCTCGCCGAGCTCAAGAAGCTCGCTGAAGCCAAGGCGCCTCCCGCAGGCACCGCGGCCAAGGCGCCCTGAGCCCAGCCGCCATCGTGCGGGGGGGCTCGAGCCGACGCTCTTTCTTGGATCAGCCCACCTCGAAGTCGGTCTAACCTCCCGCTTCGGAGGCTCCACATGGACAAGGCCGTTACGTTCGCCATCGCCACGATGTTGTCGTTTGCTCTCGCTTGCGGCGAGGCCCCGACGCCGCCCGCCGCCGCACCGACCGGCGCTCCCGCCGCACCGGGCGCGGCCCCGGCTGCCCCCGCCGCTCCGGCAGCAGCGCCTGCTGCACCGAAGCCCGGCGGCGGTTGGTGATTGGGCGAGGCGCTCACCCATGAGCGCCGCGTTACCCCGGACCTGCTCTCACGCGCGATGCGAGCGGGCCGGGGTTTCGTTTTCTGAGGCGCCCACGTAGCCGGGCATGAGCTCGGCGCTCGCGGCGATGGCGTCAATGAAGGCTTGCGCCGAAGGCGAAGGCGACGCGCGGCGTCGCACGAGCGTCAGCGGAAATCGGAAGTCGACGCCCGGCAGTCGCACGAAGCGCCCGCTCGCGAGCTCGCGGTGCACGAGAAACTCAGGGAGGATCGCGACGCCGGCGCCGCTCTCCACGAGCTCGCGTTGGGCCGTGAGGCTGTTGGTCGAGCCACGGATGCGCGCCTTCGGCCACCGGCTTCGCCACGCGAGCAGCGCCGGAAAGTGGCGCTCGCGTTCGTCTTCGACCTCGCGGCTGCCGAAGAAGGTCTCGGTGGTGCGCGGGTCGTTCTGGTGCGTCGCCGAACACACGAGGTGAAAGCGAAACGCACCGAGGGTCTTTCGCACGAGGTCGCTGCCGCGCAGCGGATTGAAGGTGAACACGCCCTCCAAGTCCGATGCTTGGGCGCGAAGGACGAGATCCCTCGTGGGCGCGACCACGACGTAGGGGTGGAGCGTTCGGTGGCGCGAAGCGAGCATCGCCATGGCGCGGGGCACGATGGCGGAGGCGACCGCCTCGCTCGCCCCGAAGCGAACGGCGCCGCGCAAGTCGGGGCCGGCCGGTGTGGCGAGCCCGCGAAGCTCTTCGAGCCGTTCGAAGAGGCCGTCCGACTCGGCGAGCAACCGGGCACCAAGCTCGGTGAGCGCGAAGCGGCGCGTCGTCCGTTCGATGAGGCGCGCGCCGAGCTCCTCTTCGAGCGCGCGGACAGACCGGCTCACGGCCGGCTGCGCGAGGCGGAGCGAGCGGGCGCCAGCCAAGAAGCCTCCGGCCTGGGCTACCGCGGCGAAGCGGCGGAGCTGCTCGACGTCGAGGGGACGCCGACGCCTCGCCCGTCCAACGAGAGCGGGGGCAACAAGAGGAGACGCGTCGGAAGAAGGCGTGCGGCGGGCCATTCAGTTATGCAAAAGTAGCATGAATAGGTCGCCCACTACTTCATGGCGCGCATGATGGTCGCGCGCCATAATCCGGCCATGACGAACGCCATTCCTTGGTTGGTCTCGGGCCTACTGCTCTCCGTCGGGTGCGCGTCAGCGCCGGAAGACGACGACGTGTCGGCCGCCGCGGAGCTGCGCAAGAAGCCCTCCACGCCAACGCTCTCGCCGACGACGTCGTCGGACGACGTGGAGGTAAAGGTGTCCGCCGCGACGCTGGGCCGAAGCGGAGCGAGCGTTTGGCTTGACTGGCCGGAGCTTTGGCGTCGCACCAAGCTTTCGCACGCCCCGCGTCTATGGTTCGAGGTGCCGGAGCGCGACGGCGATCTCTGCGACGACGCGTGCGTGGCCGCGGTTCAAAGCCGCGCGGCGGCGCGTGGCGGAGCCCTCAAGGGCAAGCTCACCGTGGATCGGCGCTTCGGTGACTTGCACCGCCCCAACGGCACATGCGTGCGCGTCTTGCAGGAGACGGTCACCCTTGATCTTCGTCACGCGACGCACGGGATCGCCCCGCAGCTCGAGAGCACCTACGGCTTCCTCACGTTCACCGACGCGCTCGTGCCCTCTGTGGAGCTCTTCGACATTCCTTGTCCGTAGCGCTGCGCGTGGCGATGAACGCTACGTGCCCTCGGGCGTAGCCCAGATGGCGCCGTGCGCCTCGTCGTCTTCAGCGGTCGGCGCCGCGCGGTAGAAATACGCGGCGACCGACGCGCGAAAGCGATCGTCGGGGCAGGCGAGGGGGCTCGGGTGCCCATGCCAGAACGTGTCGCCGTGAGCCATCACGACGAGCCGGTCGCGCGTTGGCGCGATGGAGACCGCGCAGCGCGTGCGGTCGCTGTCCCATAACTCAAGCTCGCCCCCCCACGACGAGTCCCAGTCCAAGGGCAGGTAGTAGAGGACGGTCAACGCGCGCGCGAGGTGCCTCGTGCGATCGCGGTTGAAGTCCGCGTGAAGCGCAAGGTGCCCGCCACGCAACGTCGCCGATGGCCCGGCGCCGCGGAAGTGTGGATCGGCGATGAGTCCCGTCAGGCCCGTGAGCGAAGAGAGGAAGTCCAAGAACGCCATGCCCGAGAGCTCCGCGAGGAGCTGACGGAGGAGCGGCTCTACGCCCTCGAAGCCGGTCCGCTGGAGCTGCCCGAGGCGCGCGCTCTGCTCGTGGTAGTCGCGGCGCATCCACCCGGGGTGGTCGGGCCGAGGAAAGGCCCGCGCGAGGCGGAGCGAGAGCGCCTCGCCGAGGAAGTCGTCGAAGACGGCATGGGCGAAAGGCGTCGCGGCCTGGAAGCGCGCGCGGCTCTCCGCGCCGAGCCGAGCGAGCGGCGCGCGCGCGAAGTGGAAGGAGGTGCCTTCGAACACCGTTGCCGTGATGGCCATCGCACGCACGGTAGCAAAGGCGCCGCACGCGCGCGCGGCGTGAGTGGCGCAAGCGTTGATGCGCTTGGAGTCGCCGTCAGCTCGTCGCCTCCTCGGCAGGTAGCAGAAGTCCCGGCGGCAGCGCCTCGCCGAAGCGCTGCCCTTGTTCGCCTTGCGAGAGCGGTACGTGAGCCTTGAGCGGCACGACGCTCTCTTTGGCGACGCCGGCAGCCAAGAGCTGCTTTGCAAGGCGGCGTCGCGTCTTCTCGGGCAGATCGCGTGAAGCGACGCCAGTCATGCGGCCGAGCTTCACGAGCGACGAAGCCGCGGCGGGATGCGCGGCATCGAGCGTCGGCAAGCGCGCGAGCCAGCCGTCGACGATGGCCGGAGGTACGACGAGGGTCGTGGGACCGTACGCCGGAACGCGCGCGGCGAGACGCGCGAGGTCCGCGAGGACGCGCGGACTGGGCGGTGTGCGGGTGGTCTCCGCGCTCGTCACGAGCACCTCGCCGAGCGCGGCCTTCGAGGAAGCGTCGATGCGCTCGAGGCCCGTCAAGAGCTCGCGCAGCTCACTCTCGGAAGCGGCGTGCGACTTGTTGCCGAGGAGCGGCCGGAGCTCCCGGAAGAGGCCGTTCTGTTCGGTAGCGCCGAGGCCCGGCGCGACCCGCCGGCACGCGACGAAGAACGCCTGCCCCACGGGGCCGCGCTCGCCGAACTTCGCGCCCTGGAGGAGCAGCGGGTAGAGCTCGCGCTGGCGGACATCGTCGCCGGGCGCGCCGAAGCCAGGACGAAGGCACAGGCCGGCGAGCGCCCAGAACGCGCGCTCGTGTTCGGCGGACCAGCGCCTCGCGCCGCGGCGTTCGAGGAGAACATCGAAGAGACCTCGTGCGTCTTGGACGCCCCACGCGAGTCGGTCGCCGAGGGCCCCTTCGAGGTCCCGCACGAGGCGTTGAACGAGAGGCCCCTCCTTGCTCGCGAAGGAAAACGCCGCGTCGATGAGCGCCTCGGCCTGCTTCAGCCGCGGCGACGTGGTCCGCGGCGGCGTGGCCTCGATGCGCGCGTCGCCTCTCGCTTCGCCGCGCTTCATCGCGTCGCTTGCTTCGCGCGCCGCGCGCACCTGAAAGGCGAGCGCGAAGGAACGCTCGCGGCCGCCGCGCTCGCGCAGCGACAGGTCGAGGGTCCCCACCGGCGTGAGCTCGCCGGAGAGCGTCACCTCCACGAGGCCCGACGCTCCCGCCGTCGACATCAAGAGCGGACGAAGCTGCGCGTAGGCCTTGTCGGCGGGGTCAACCACGTGCCCAACGGGGTGCACCACACCGGTCTTGGCGCGGTACAGCTCGAAGCGAGCAAGCTCGCCGGTGCGAAGCCTGAGCACCGGCGTCGCGACCTCGGTGCGGACGCCTTCGGCGGTGCCGCGCGGCACGACGCAGACGGCACGTCGCGCCCCCGCGCTGTCGCTGACCCCGACGTAGTAGCTGCGGGTTGCACCGGCCTCGATGCGGGCGCTGTCGCCAGGCCGAGCTCCGTGCTGAAGTCGGACGACGCCGTAGCGTGCGGCGCCGCGGGCCACGGCCAGGTCGGGGCTCGACTCTTCGAGGCGAACGAGCCTTTGGCCCGTCCAGGCTCGGATCGCGGAGGTGAGCGTCTGCCTCATGAGCTCGGAGCGGAAGACGCCGCCATTCAGAAGCAAGAAGTCCGGCGCGCGCCCTCCGCCGTAGCGATCGAGAAAACGGGCGACGTGACGCGTGACGGCGGCGTCGCGCGCGTAGGGCAAACCCGCGGCGACCAGCGCCGGTCGTCGCGCCGCTGGCGGACGGCCGGCCTCGACCGACGGGAAGAAGCCATCGAGGAGCGTCTTGCGCACCTCGGCGCGTGTGAGCCTCGCCGTCGCCGCGCCGCCCACGAGTCGCGCGCCCTTCTTCGCGATGGCGACGGGATACGAAGTCGGCGCGCCCTCCGAGAGCAAGGCCTCCTTGGCCGCACGGCACTGCTGGAGCAACTGGCCCGTACGAAACGCGTCGAGCTCGTCGCCGTCGTCGATGCGCGTGCGCGCGAGCGCCACGAGCGCGAGGTCCATGTTGTCGCCGCCGAGCAGCAGGTGCTCGCCCGTGGCCACGCGTTTGCAACGGACGTCCGCGCCGTCGCGCTCCACGGAAATGAGCGAGAGGTCCGTCGTGCCGCCGCCCACGTCGACGACGAGCACGAGGGCGTCGCGCTTCCTTCCAAGCATCGCTTGAAGGGCTCCCTCCTTCGCCATGAAGTCGTAGAACGCGGCCTGCGGCTCCTCGAGCAGCGAGGCTTGAAGCCCGGCTCGCGTCGCGGCCTCCAGCGTGGCGGCGCGGGCGCTCTCGTCAAAGGACGCCGGCAAGGTCAACACCACCGACGCGTCGCGCAAGCGGAGGCGCGTCGTGTGCTCGAAGGCGCGCGCGAGGTGCGAGAGAACGCGCGCGCTCGCCTCGATGGGCGAGAGGCGCGGCGCCCCAGCGGCTGCACCCAAGGGCAACGTCGGGAGGTCGGGCTCGTTTCCTGGATGAGAGAGCCAGCTCTTGGCGCTCGTCACTGTGCGACCAAGCACTTCGGCGCCGCGGTCGCGGGCGAGCTCGCCGGTCAACCACGGTCGATCGCAGAAGGGCTCGTCGAAGGTCTCCTCGGCGAGCGGCGCGTAGAGCACCGACGGCAACGTGGAGCGCTCGGCCCGCCCGTCGCGCGTCGCCTGGAGGATGGGCAGAACGGCGATGTCTCGCCCCTCGGCCGTCCAGGCGAGGCACGAGTTGGTGGTTCCGAGGTCGATGCCGACGACAAGCCGCGCTGCCATGTTCGCGTCATCGCTTGTCGCACAATGGCGGACCGAAACGAAGGGAGCCGGCAGGTTTCTGTAACCTTCCGGTCTGGCGGTGACACTGGCTGGCTTATGGCGATGGCTCGTGTTTCGGCGCTCACGTTTGCTTTGGGTACGCTCCTTGTCTCCGCACACTGTGGTTCGAACGGCGAGACTCCGCCGATCGTCGAGACCGACGCCGGCGATGGAGGTGCGGCTGGCGAAGACGCGACCGTCGCCGTCACCAGCGACGCCGGCTCCACCGCCACCTGCGGCTCCATCGGCGCCGCTTGCACCGGACCCACCGAGTGCTGCGTCAACGCGTGCAACAACTCCGCGTGCGGAGGCCCCGCGACCGGCGACGCCGGAACCGTGAAGATCTGCAACGGCGCCGGCGGCATCTGCGCCCGCGGCTTCGACTGCTGCTCGGGCACGTGCAACGGCGGCAAGTGCGTCGGCAACACACTGGGGGGAGCCGCCGACGGAGGGCTCGGCGGCACCGACGGCGGGACGCTCGTCTGCAACGACGTGGCGGCGACCTGCAAGGTCTCCGGCGACTGCTGCTCGGGCCGCTGCGAGCCAGTGACGGGACAAGCCGGCGTCATCAAGTGCCGCGACGCGTGCAGGGCCAACGGGCAAGCGTGCGTGACGGCGCAGGATTGTTGCTCGCTCGGCTGCTTCAACAACCAGTGCGGCGCGAACCTTTGCACGAAGATCGGCGACGCGTGCGCGAACAACCAACAGTGTTGCTCGGGCGTGTGCGATCAAGACACCGACAAGTGCGTCGTCGACGTCGCCAACTCAACCTGTCGCCCGACCGGTGAGAGCTGCGGCTCAGGCCCGCAATCAGGCTGCTGCGGCCGCACCGACAGCAACGACCTCTGCGTGGACGGCCGTTGCGCCAGCCTCCGGCGGCGTGCAAGGGTCTCAAGGCCACGTGCACCACCGACGCCGAGTGTTGCGGCAAGCACTGCGATCCCTCGTCGAAGACGTGCGCGACGGCGTGCAAGCCAGCCGGCGGTGCTGGCTCGTGCGTGACGGGCGCGGACTGCTGCGCCGCGAGTTGCACGAACGGATCCTGCGACGCGCCGGTTCCGCCGCCGCCGGGTGGTGGGGGGACACCGAGCGGCGACGGAGCGACCGGCTCGCCGCCGGGCACTCCGCTCTGCAAGACCACCGGCACGGGGTGCGCGGCCAGCGCCGAGTGCTGTTCGTCGCTGTGTCTCGCGGGGTTCTGCGACACGCCGGTCAAGTGACCTGCGCTCCCGTGCCGGTGGCGAGTGTGGAAGCACGCAAGCGCTTCCATGACGCGCAGCGTTTGCGGCCGCTGGTTTGGAGCCTCAACGGCATTTGCCCCTGCATGGCGGTGGCGGGGTTCTTGCAGCCGCCGGCCCCATGTCGCAGGGCGCCGAGGCAGCGGGCTTCACGAACGATGCGCTTCGCCCCGTCGTGCTGCTCGTTGAAGACGAACCGACGCTCCGCCGTGCCTTGCGCAAGACGCTGGAGCCCGGCTACCGCTGCGTCGAGGCGGGCTCTGTCGCTGAGGCGACGGTGGCAGTCGCACGCGAGAGCGTCGCTGTCATCGTCCTGGACGTAAACCTGCCCGACGGCAGCGGCATCGATTGGCTCGCCAGCCGCTCAGGCGCGTCCGAGGAGGTCGTCGTCGTATCAGGAGACGATTCGTCACACCTCGTCGAGTTGGCGCTTGCGTATGGTGCGTTCAGTCAGCTCACCAAGCCGTGCCGCCCGGCGGATCTACGCTCCCAGATTCGCGCCGCCCTCGCGTCGCATGATCGCAAGGTCGAATCCAAGCGCGCCCTCACGCTGGCGCAGGACCACCTCACGGCCATGACGAGCGCGATGTGCGAGCGACTCGTCACGGCCACCTGGATGCGAGACGGCGAGACCGGGGCCCACGTCGATCGCATCGGCGACTACTCGCGCTTGCTCGCCGAGACGCTCGACCTCGGAGCGGCGCGCGCCGCGCAGATCGGCGAGGCGGCGCGGCTCCACGATCTGGGAAAGATCGGCGTGCCCGACCAAATCCTACGCAAGGCGGGGCCCTTGACCGATGAAGAGCGCCTCATCATCCAAAGGCACTCCATCATCGGCGCCACAATTTTGGGCGATTCACCGGTCCCCGAGGTGCACCTGGCGCACGTCATCGCGCGGTCCCACCACGAGCGTTGGGATGGTCGGGGGTACCCGGACCGGCTGCTCGGCCAGGAGTGCGCCCTCGAGGCGCGCATCGTCGCCATCGTCGACGTCTACGATGCGCTCAGCCACGCGCGCGTCTACAAGGAAGCCTGGGACGAGGCGCGCATCGTTGCCTATCTCGCAGACGAGCGCGGTCGCGCCTTCGAGCCGTCACTCGTCGAGGCCTTCCTGTCAGTCCTGCCCCACATGACCCGCATTCGCACCGAACACCGTGATCCGCCGGTGTCCGCACCAGGCTCTTCGCCTTAGGCTTGGCCTACCAACCTACCAACCGCGGCGTCCGGGGGGCGCGCGCGCTCACCGAATGCCGCCGTCGGTCGCGGCGCAGCGCCGCGTCTCGGGCCACGCGCAGTCGTCGCACCACTCGGTTCCCGCGTCGTCGGGGCACGCCGGTTTCGCACCGACAAACGTCTGGCCAAGCTTGAGCTCCGAGCTCTCCGTCAAGGCCAGCCGCGCCTCGGTGGCGAGGAAGGCCAGCGAAAAGGACAACGTGTCGCAATCGACGTTCGGGTTGACGGGCCCTGTTGGGAGGTCGAGGTAGCCGCAGACGACGTCGCGGAGGATCGCGTAGGGACCTGCGTTCGGCTTGTCGCAGAGCTGCGCGGCGCCGGAGACGAAGCGGCCGATGCTGTTCAAGAACACTCGACTCGGCAGCCGCATGCCCATGCGCCCGTGGGTTAGCCGATAGCGGCCGCCATCGCGCTCGATCCGAGCCAGAAAGACCCCGTCGTCGAAGGTCGTCGGCTCGCCGAAGAGAGAGGGCGTGACGCCGCTCCCCGTCGACGGAATCGCGAGGAGTCCCTGGCGCACGTAGCCGGTCGCCGTTTGACGCGGAAACACAAAGCGTCCTTCCGAGCGCACCGACCGTTCGTCGACGACCCACGCGGTGTCCGGTTGGGTGCCGTCCCAAACGAGGGGCAGCGCCACGACCTCCTTCAGGCCGTTCGGCTTCGCGGTGATGCCGTCCATGCCCGACGACAGGTAGAAGTTCGCCGTGACCTGATCGTCTTCCTCCTGGCCGTTGTAGTCGGTCAACTCGACCAACAGATTGAGCAGGCCGCGCCGTACGTAGTCGTTGATCGTGACGGCCTTTAGCTGGGGCGCGGCGCCAGGAACTTGTGCGACCTTGTTGAAGAGGGTGAGGCCCGCGTTGTCGACGCCGCCGGGCGCGTCGCACTTTGCGCTGTTGTGCACGCCGGTCGATGGCAACGCGCGGCACGCGGGGTTGTCGCAGACGCCGGGTGGCCCCGTGTCGATACCGTCGATGTCGAAACCCGGCTCGTCGCAGAGCAACGGATCGCCGTCGGCTTTGAGCGCGAAGGTGTAAGCCGCAAACAGGATCGGCGGCACATTCGCCGTCGCGGCGAGGGCGCCGCCGTCGCGACGCGCCGGGAGCGCCGCGCAAGGATCGGGCGGCGCAGTGCTCGGCCCGACGGCAGCGTCGGCGGCGGCGACGGGATTTATGGTTTTGAAGTTCACGAGGCACGCCGCGACGCCGAGAGCACCTGTGGCCAGCGCCGCCGTCGTGACGACGACAGCTCGCGCAGCGCGCCACCGGCCGACCGCGCGATCGCTAGAACGCTCCAAAAGCGGCGACCCCCACGCCTTGGGCGGCCAATCGCACGCCGACGTTCCGCTCCTTCTTGTTGCCCACGAGGATCACCGCCGCGGCCGTCGTGGCGATGACGCCGACGCCAATGGCGACCGTCGAGATGACGCCCTGTGTCTTCAAGTCCTCGAGCTTCGCGCTCCGCCGATCGTCGGGCAGGCCGTTGGCCGCGCTGCAGGTGTCTTGCGCCAGGCCTCCGCAGCGAACGGCGAGCGAGACGCCGAGGCCGACACCGCCAGCGAGGGCCAGGGCACCCACGGCGCCGAGGACGAGCGGGAAGGGGGACGTCCGGGGCGGGTCGGGCGCCGTGACCTGGATGGCCGCGCGCCCGCGAACGCGTTCAACGTCGAAGACAAAACGTGAGAGCGCTTGCCCGGGCACCTGCACGATGAGCGTGTGCGAGCCGCCGTCGATGGGCGTCTCCGTGGCGAAGGCTCCCGGCGCGAGCGGCGCTCCGTCGAGCTCGAGGCGCGCGCCTTGAATGCGGCCATCGACGACGATGCGAAGCGTCGGGATGCGCGGCTCGATGGCGCGGAGGTGCGCTTCGGCGAGCTCCACGCGATCGGGGCGACTCCCGGCGGAGCGTGCGACCACGTCGCGAAAGAGCTCGGCGGCGGTGGCGTACTCCGCGAGGTTTTCCTTGCATAGTGCAAGGTTGAGGGTCGGGCCCACGGCCCGCGGCTCGAGCTTTCGGCTGGCGGCGAAGCGCAGGCACGCGCTCACGCTGTCGCCGCGAGCGGCGAGGTCTCGGCCTTCCGCGAAGAGTCTTTCTGCGAGCTCGGCGTTCTCGTCGCGCGGCGGCGCTGCGGAAGAAGGTGCGGCAGTTGCGGCCGGTGCAGCGGCCGGCTCGGTGGGCTCCTGCGCGGCGGCGCGGGTGGCGTCGGCGATGGTGAACGCGAGCGCGAAGCCGAAGCCGAACCCTCGCAGGGCCACCGTTCGAGCTCGCGCTGCCATCGGGGGCCGATGCTAGCAGGCCAAGGCGCCGCGCTTCACGTTTGGCGGACGAGAAAGGACCGCGTATCGGCAGGGCGACAGTCGGCCTCGGCGGCGGCGGCGGCGGGCGAATCGGTCAGCGAAAGTCGGCCGCCGGATCGCTGCGCGGCGTCGGCGCGCTGGGCACGCTCGGCGGTGGCGTTGCGGGCCGGGGCGGCTCTTTGGGCTCCGTCTCCGTCGAACCGGCCGCGGGCGGCGTGACGCCAGCCTTCGGCGGCCGCGGCTTCTGGCCTTGCGGGAGCGCTTGCGGTGAAGCGACCGGCGCCGAGTGCGCGGCCGCGGGCCCCGCCCCGGTGGAGCCCGCGACTCCGATCGAGCCGGCTTGTCCCGGCGGTGCGCTTGGTCGTGGGCCCGGCGTTTCGCCTCCCGATGGAGCCAATGCCTCCGCGTCACGCGCGGCTTCGCGCGCGACCGGCGTTTCGGTCGCCGCGTCGCCGAACATCAGGCGCTTCGGCGGGTCGTTGCTCGTCGCGGCGCCGCTCTTGGGTCCGAGCGTCATCGCCGTCACCACACCGGCCGCGGCGACGAGGGCGAGGGCCACCAAGGCCATCGCGCGCCGGCTGCGCGCTCGATCGGACTTCGCTGAAGGCCCGTCGCGAAAGATCGTCGGCGCGGCGTTCGCGGCGGGCGCCAGCGACATGCGCTTGATGCGGCCCGTCGACACCTGGCCCGCGGGAGCGAACGGCTCGAGCGCCGCCGCAAGCTCGGCCACGTTGGCAAAGCGCGCGTCGACGTCCTTCTTGAGGCACCGCGCGACGACGGCCACGAGTCCGCTCGGGACGTCGGGCCGCAAGTCGCGGATCGGCGTCGGATCCTCGGCGTAGATGCGCGCGAGGACGGCCATGGAGTTTTCGTCGAAGAACGGATGCTTCCCCGTCAATAGCTCGTACAGCACGACGCCGAGCGCCCAGATGTCGGCGCGCGCGTCGACGTCTTTGGGCCTTCGGATCTGCTCCGGGGACATGTACGCCGGCGAGCCGAGCACGTCGCGTGTGGCCGTCAGCGAGATGTGATCTTCGCCGCCCTCGGGCTGCGTCTTGGCGATGCCGAAGTCGAGTACCTTGACGAGCGGCGAGCCGTCGGGGTGGCGGCCGAGGAAGAGGTTCGCGGGCTTCAAGTCGCGGTGCACGATGCCGAGCGAGTGGGCCTCGGCGAGCGCTTCGCATGCGTGCAGCACATAGAGCACCGCTTCGTCGATGGCGAGCGGGCCCCACGCCGCGAGCACCGAGCGGAGGTCGCCGCCTTCAAGGCGCTCCATGACGAGGTACGGCACGCCGCGCTCGCGGCCGACGTCGATGACACGGACGACGTGTTCGCCCTTCACCCGTGAGGCGGCGCGCGCTTCGCGCACGAAGCGCTCCGCCGTCGTGTCGTCGATGCCGCCTTTGATGACCTTGATGGCCACGAGCTCGCCGAGCTCGATGTGCTTCGCGCCGAGCACGACGCCCATGCCGCCGCGGCCGAGTACGCGCTCGACGCGGTACTTGCCTGCGACGAGGGCGCCTTCGAAGACGGGCCACGCCTCGACGTCGTTCTCCGCCGGCCCCGGATCTTGGCGCGCGGTTTCGCGGTCGCCGTCGGTGGCGTCGTGGACGTAGGCCTCGCAGGCCGTGACCTGCTCGCGGAGGCGATCGAGATCGTCGAAGGCGAGCTCTTCAAGGACCTTGATGACGTCGTCGGTCGCCGCCGGCGGGAGGGCCGCTTCGAGCGCCGCGGCCATGGCGTTCGCCGACGGGAACCGCTGCGAGGGCTCGTTCTTGAGCGCGCGGAGGAGGACCTCGTCGAGGGTCGCCGACAGGCCCTCGCGGAGTTGGCTCGGGGGCGTCACCGCGCCTTCGCTCGAAAGGAGCGCCGCCGTCGCGTTCGCGTCTTCGCGGAGCCGTTTGCCTGTGAGCGCCTCCCAACAAAGCGCGCCCGCCGAATAGATGTCCGTCAGCCGCGTCACCGGCGCTCCGCGCAGCTGCTCCGGGGACATGTACGCCAGCGTGCCGCGGACCTCTCCCGTGGCCGTCGCGCGCGCGTCGCCGAGCGCCTTCGCGATGCCGAAGTCGAGGACGCGCGCGAGGCCGTCGGCGCCGACCAAGACGTTGCCTGGCGCGACGTCGCGATGAACCAGCCCGAGCGGCTGCCGGTCTTCCCCCACGGCCTCGTGCGCCGTGTGGAGGCCCCGGAGGACGTTGCCGAAGATGGCGACGACGACAGAAGGCTCGAGGAGCTTGCTGCGCTCGATGGCCAGCTCCATGAGCCGCCCTAGCGTGACACCCTGCACGAGCTCCATGACCAGGCAGAGGGCGCCCGGCGTCGTGACGACGTCGAGGATGGGGACCACGTAAGGGCTGCGGACGCGCGATGCGAGGCGCGCCTCCGAGAGCAGCCGCGCCGCGGCCTCCTTGTCGTGGACGAGCGTCTTGTGGAGGCGCTTGAGCACCACGAGGCGCTGAAAGCCCGTGGTGCGGACGAGACGAGCCAGGTGCACCGAAGCGCTGCTGCCCTTGGCAAAGGCAGGGAAGGCGAGGAAGTCGCCGATGCGCTCCGCGACGAGCATGGAGCGTCATCATAGCGCCAGCGCGGCGCGAGCGGTTACGCGTCCTTGGCCTGGAGCCGATAGAAGTACCGTCGCGAGATGCCCGACGCCGCGGCGGCGCGCGAGACGTTGCCTTTGTGGAGCGCCAGCATGTGTTTGAGGTAGCGGCGCTCGAACTCGGCGTTCATGAGC
The DNA here is from genome assembly GCA_016703425.1 of Myxococcales bacterium. Lineage (NCBI taxonomy): Bacteria > Pseudomonadati > Myxococcota > Myxococcia > Myxococcales > Myxococcales bacterium. Next base: position 11,554 of record JADJCA010000009.1, on the reverse strand, counting down.
TGCCGAGCCGGCGCGAAGGCGAGGCCCTTTTGGACGATGGCGTCGAGGATGTCCTTCGCGGACTCGGAGTCCGCGTCGGCGCCGTCGGACGCGTCGGGCGCAGCCGTGGCGCCGTCGGCGCGGCCGCCGGCCAGCTCCTCAGCGACGAGCGCTGCGAGCTGCCGCACGTTCCCGCGGAGCGAGTGTTGGTCGAGGCGCTGAAGAAAGTCTGGCGAGAGGGTGGACGCGCTGCCGCCGAAGCGAAGCCAAAAGAACTTCGCGAGCAAAGGAAGATCGCCTCGCCGCTTGCGGAGCGGGGGCACCTCGATGCGCCCCGCCGAGAGCGCCAAGAGCAGCTCTTCGCGAAAGGCGCGCTCTTGCACGGCACGGTCGAGGTCGCGGCGCGTGGTCGCGATCAAGCGGGCGTCGATGGGCTGGCTGGTGGTGCCGCCGATGCGCCGCACCGACTTCGTCTCGAGGGCGCGAAGGAGGCGGAGCTGCGTGGGCAGATCGAGGGCGGAAATCTCCGTGATGACGAGGGTGCCGCCGCGTGCGCGCTCCAAGAGGCCGGGCTCGGGGCCGCGATCGTCCGAGCCGAAGAGCTCACGCTCCAGGGCTGTGGCGGGCATCTCGCCGCGGTCGAAGACCAAGAGCGGCCCGCCGCGGCGGGCGCTGGCCTCGTGAATCGCCTCTGCCAAGAGCGCCTTGCCGGTCCCCGCTTCGCCCTCGAGCAGGAGCGGAACGTCGAGGGGCGCGAGGCGCTCGGCTTCGCTGTACATGCGGCGCATCGGCGGGCTTCCGCCGATGACGGCGCCGAAGTTCGCGGACGTCGACGCCGAGACGGGGCCCGCGGCGCCTTCGAGGGCGATCTGCATCAGCGTCGCGCCGAGGCGCACCGTCTCGGTCCCCGTGAGCGTCGCCTCGCGGACGCGGAGGTTGCCGACGAAGGTCCCGTTGCTCGAGCCCAGATCGGTGAGCACGACGCCGCCGCTCTCGTCGAGCTCGAGCGCCAAGTGACGGCGCGAGACCGTCGGGTCGGTGAGGCGAAGCTCGGCGAGCTCGCCCTTGCCGACGAGAACCCGTCGATGCGCGAGATCGGTGATGAGGCGGTCTTGGCCCTTGTCGGGGCCGCCGGTGATCACGATGCGGACGGATGGCGACAGCACGGCCGCGCTCGCGTCGGCTGAGCGCAACAGCGCGGTGGTTCCTTCGTCGAAGCCCATAAGCGCCAGTATCGCCCTTTTTGCCCTCGCTCGGGGGCGCGGCGTAACGCTCGAACGATGGCCCCGGTGGCGGGCCGCGCGGCCCGGCGCATGGCCGGCTGCGCGCGTGGATTTCGCTCGGCGTGTCGGGCTCTTGCGTCGGTGCTAGAAGCGGACGGCGCCCCGAGGCGCCAAACGCCGATGCACCCGATCCTCTGGACCTTCACCTTCGGTGAGCGCGCCTGGCCTCTCGGCTCCTACGGGGTCGCGTTGGTCTTGGCCGTCGCCTCCGCTGCGCTCTTGTTCATGAGGCTCGGTCGTGGCCTCGGCGTGGGCCCGGCGTCCAGCTTTGAAGGCGCTGTGGTGCAGATCGGTGGGGGCTCGTCGGCGCCAAGGCGCTTGGGGTCTTCGTGGCGCTCTTCGCCGGGCAGTCTCTCGGTTCGTGGCGCGCCGCCGGGGTCGTGCACGGCGGAATCTTTGGGGGCATCGCCGCGAGCGTCTGGCTCAGTCGCCGCATGGGCCTGGGCAACCTTCGCGTGCTCGATTGGTGCGGCGCGCCGGTCGCGCTCGGTCAGGGCGTGGGGCGCCTTGGCTGCTTTCTCGCGGGCTGTTGTTACGGGCGCCCCGACGACGGCCCTTGGTCGATCGTCTTCACGAGCGAGCGAGCCCACGCCATCGCGCACACGCCGCTCCACGTTCCGCTCTTTCCCGTGCAGCTCGTGGACGGAGCGGCGCACCTCCTGCTCGCGCTCGTCCTTGCGAGTCCGCCGCTCCGCGTAGGCCAGAAGCGGCCCGGCATCACGCTCTTCGCGTGGCTCTTCGCCGAGGGCGTGCTTCGCTTCGTCATCGAGTCGTTTCGTGGCGATCTCGAGCGCGGCACCTGGGGAGTCGGGAGCACGGGGCGCATCACAGCGACGCTCCTGATGGCCGTCGGCCTGCTAGGCCTCGCCGCTCTTGCGCGCGCCGCGCCGCGCGGTTCGTCGGGCGCGTGAGACGAATGGCTCGCAAGGAGGGGTCCTAGCGAGAAAGGCTGGCGAGGAAGGCTACCGAGGAAGCTGGCCCTTCTGGAGCAGCGCGAAGGCATCCATGCTCCAGGCGACGGCGCAGTGCACCATGACGCCGCCGTAAATGGAGCGCGTGCGAAGGGCGATGGTGCCCAGTACGAGGCCCGCGAAGACGGAGCCGACGCACTCGGCCGCGGGCTTGCCGAAGTGAATCATCGCGTACGGGACGACCATGATGGCGATGGCGAGCGAGCCCACGTACCGCGCGAGCGCGAAGAGCATGAAGCCGCGGAAGAAGAACTCGAGGAGAAAGAACTGGAGGCCGTAGGCCAGCTCCCACGTGAAAAAGAGCGTCCACGAGTGACCGGCGCCGGGGAACTTCGGGTAGGTGCGAAGGAACGCCGCGCTGTGCGAGGCTAGGTACGCCAGCGGCAAGGCGAGCATGACCATCGCAGCGTACAAGGCCCACACGCGGCGACTGTGTTTGAGCGAGAAACCGAAGTCGGCGACGCGCTCCTTGAGCACCAGCTTGATGCAGAGCACGGGCACCAGGAAGTAGTTCACGAGCTTGAAGAGCGCCCAATAGACGTGCGGGATGAGCTCACGCATCGGGCCCGCCTCGAGGGTGTCGATGGCGAGGCGCGCGCGCTCCCATTGGAGGACGCTCGTGGGCTTGCCCAGGTAGGTCGGCAAGATGAGGCCCACGGCGACGGTGAGGAGCACTGCCGCGGCCTTGCCGCTGGGCAGGCGCTCGGTGCGGTATTCGGTGTCGATCGACTCCCACTGGCGCCACACAAACGAGCGGAGCGCGGAGAGCATCGAGGCGTGATGCCAAAGATGGCGGGCGAAGACAATCGGAACCGCGGTGCGCCGCCGGAGCGAAGACGGGCGGCGGCGTCGCTCAGAAGGCCGCGACGAGGCCCTTCAGCGCCGTCGCGATCTCGTCGGTCGAGCGGAGCGCACCGGGGGACGCGAGCACCGAGACCTTCATGCTGTAGTTGCTGTGCCACCGAACATCGGCGCCCGCGTTGCGCCCTTGCACGTGCACCGAATACACGAGCGTCTCGAAGTCCGTGTACGTCGTCACGCGCTCGACCGTGTAGTCGACGCCCTTTTCGCGATCTTTCGCCGTGGCGCCAAGCGGCCCGCGCATGCCGTCGTGGACCGCCGACGCGAGCGCGATGGGATCGGAGAACGGATCGGTGGCGCGGGTCTTCGTCCGGAGCGTGAGCTTGTCGGCCTCCTCGCGGTGGCTGACGTAACGCTGGCCCGGGGGCTCGGGCGGCAGCGACTCGACGTCCTTGCCGGCGAAGAGTTGGTAGAGCTCGCGCTGGTGCTGCGTGAGCTTGGTCGGGTGGCTCGCGATCACGTCGTAGGTGAAGCGCTTGGACGAAGGACGAAAGCGAAAGTAGACGCTGACGTATTCGTAGCCCGGCTGGATCTGCTCCTCGCACGTGGTGACGACCTCGTCTTCCGAGGGCGTGGTGTGGATGTTGGTGAGCTGGGTGCACGCGAGATCGGCGGTCGCCGCGCCGCGGCTCGCGCTGACGCGGGCGACGCGCTTTTCGCCCGTCGCCTCGATGCGAAACTTGAACTCCGCGCTGACGCCGTTCTTGTCTGCGGGGCTTTGGAGCACGGTGTTCGAGCCCTGTTGCAGCGCTTGCTCGGTGTCGCTGGGCGCGCCCTCTTCGGGCGAGCTGCCGCCGCAAGCGACGAGGAGGATGAACGGGGCGAGGGCAGGGATGCGCGTCATGGTGGTGAACTACGCAACCGTCGTGCCGGCGGGACTGGCATGCCTGCAAGCCTTGGCGCCGCGGATTTCAGCGTACGTCGCGGCCGTTGCTGGATCTGACCAGACTCAAAGCCCCGGGAGTCGCGGTGTGCTTTGGGGAACACAGGGGGGCGGAGTGCCCGCGGAGTCCCCGCGCCCCGATCGGTCGAAGCCGCAAGGCTCCCGGCAGCCTCCGTCACCACGGGCGGTCAGAGGCGGTGCCCGTAGGCCAAAGGCCCGTCCTGGGTTCCTTTATCGTCCGGCCAAAGGCCTGCAAAAGCCCGTCCTGGGTTCCTTTATCGTCCCGACGACGCAACTTCTTTCGCATCGCTGCCGATGTGACGTTCATGACGCTTCCCCGTCAGGTCGTCGCCGGTCGCACGTACCTCACCAGTCGCCGCTGCACGCAGCGGCAGCACCTGCTTCGTCCCGATGCGCGCGTCGAGCAGATCTACCTCTACTGCCTCGCGGAGGCGTGCGAGCGCTACAAGATCACGCTGCATGGCTTCATCGCGATGAGCAACCACCAGCACCTGCTCGTTCGGGACAACCTCGGGAACTACCCCGAGTTCTTCGCCCACTTCCATAAGATGATCGCCAAGGCCCTCAACGCGCATTGGGGTCGCTGGGAAAACCTCTGGGCCACCGAGCAGCCCAACGCCGTTTACCTTGTCGAGGCCCAAGACCGCTTCGACAAGCTCATCTACGTTCTCTGCAACCCCGTCGCTGACAACCTCGTCGAGCGAGTCGCCGAGTGGCCCGGTGCGTCGTCGTTCGGCCAACATCTTCGCGGCACGACGAGGACCATCAAGCGCCCACGCGGCTTCTTCCGGAAGACGGCCCGATGCCGAAAGAGGTGACCCTTCGCATCGAGCCCATTGACGGCTTCGAGCACCTCGCGGCCAAGGAATGGGCCGACAAGATCGCCGCTGCGGTCCGTGCGGAAGAGGACGCGGCGAAAGCGCGGCGCGCGAAGACGGGGCGACGCGTGCTTGGACGCAAGGCCGTGCTCGGCACGGCGCCGACGAGCAGGCCGCGTACCGTCGAGCCTCGCCGCAAGCTCCGGCCCCATGTGGCCTGTCGCAACAAAAGAGCGGCGGCGCCAAGAGCTCTCGGCGCTCCGCGGCTTCCGGAAAGGCCTACCGCGACGCACGACTCCGATGGATCGCGGGTGAGAGCACCGTGTTCCCAGAGGGCACCTATCGCTTCGCTGCCTTGGGCGTGCGCTGCCAACCCGCCGCGCAAACGTAGACCTGCCTAACCGCGCCCCGCACGGCTCACGCCGATGTCCGAAAGCGCAGTGCGCCTCTCGCGAGCGCGCGCGATGGAACCACAATGGCTCGCCGTGACCGGCAGGGCACGCGCCCCGTGCCCACAGCGGTTGCGCGAGCGTCGACCAGCGTGTCCACGGGTTCTGCGGGGCTACTTGCGACGGGACCGCGGCTTGCGTCACCCCGCTTGTGCCGGTGGCGCCGCCGCCCACGGCAGTCAACCCGGGTCCGGTCAGTCGCGCGGAAATCAACCCAGGTGCGGTCAGTCAGTCGCAGTGCAGTGCCCGACGCCGGCGACACCGCCGATCGCTCAGTGCCCGCTCCCCTCTCGCCGGGAGCACCCCGTTCGTTCTCCTAGCCGACGGCCGACTCTTGAACGCCAACAGCAGCGCGTTCGTGCCGGGGCTTGAGTAGGGAAAGTAGGCGCCTTCACGCCGGCGCTGAGAGTCTCTCGCTCCCCTCACGGCACCGTGACGAGCTGCTCTTTGCTCTTCGCGCCTTCGGCCGTCGTGTAGCTCACAACGACGCGATACGTGCCCGCGGGGACATCGAGGCCGGTGCCCGTCGAGTACGTGGTGAGGAGGTTCGCAACGTTGCCGCAGTTCATGCTCCGATCCCAAAGCGTGACCGCTCGGAACGACCCGTTCTTCTCCTGACGGAAGACTTGGTAGGTGCCCTTGACGGTGCGCGTCGCGCCGGTCTCGGTCTCGACCTCGACGTCGTCGATGTCGAGCCGCTCGACGGGGACGGTGATCTTCTGGCCCGGCTGCGCGTCGACGGAAACGATGAGGTTGTTGACGACGACCTCGTAGTGGCGCGGCGCCTCGGCGCTTACGAACGGAAACACCTTGAACGTGGCGTCGGCCTGCGGGCCGCTCGCTTGGATGGGGAGCTTTCGCGCCGCTTCGACACCCTCGCCGCCGCCAGAACCTGGCGAGCCGTTGCCTTCGAAGGCCAGCGACCGCTGCACGAGGTACGCGTGGTTCATGGCGCAGTGCGGATAGTTCGCGTGGCTCGCGTCGGGGTTCTCGCGCGTGGGCCACTTGATCTCGAGGGTTGCGCGCGGATCGGTGGCGGGCGTCAGATCAAGGTCGGTGGTCGAGTTCGGCGCCAGCTTGACGACGCGCTCGCCGAGCACCTTCGGGCCGAGCGCGAACGTGTATTCGCCGTCGAGGAGCGAGACGAGGGCCGCGCCGGGGTGCCGGAGCAGCGCGCGCTCGCCCGTGCTGACCACCTGAAGGCCGCTCTGTTGCTTCTGCGACACAACGAGCTGGGCCTTGGGGCCGAAGTCGACGCGGAGCTTTCCGGAGTCTGACTGAACGTCGTAGCGAGCCTGCAGCGCCGCGAGCTTGAGCTCCGTCGTGGTGGCCTTCTTCACGTCCACGTTGCAGCGCTCCGACTCGGCCGTGAGGCCGCTCGTCGCGAAGCGAACGCAGCCGGTGGCGGGGTTCATGCGCGAAGGAACGCCCACGGCGAGTGACGTTCCAGCGAAGCTGCCGCGCTCGCCGCTGATCACGTTCGTCACGCCCGACGCGCGGCTCAGGAGCAAGACACCGAGCTTCTCGCCGTCCTTCGTCTTAACCTTCTTCGCGCCCTCGTCGACCCCGAGGTCGTCCGCGGTCGACTCGGAATCGGCGGCACACGCGCCGAGGAGCAAGGACGACACAACAAGGAGCGACGTGGAGATGAACGCATGACGCATCGTGGGGAACCTCTTGGCGAGGTGTTACGGACGCACCGACAATGTCTCCCTCGGCCCCACGTGGTTAGGCCGAATTTGTCCCGTGAGGGCGCGCGATAGCCGCGCCGGAGCGGCGTCGGCCGTCGCGTGCCCTCAGCCCCCGCGCCGGGAAAGCTCGGCCTCGAGCTCCCGCACGCGCGCGAGCGCGGCCTCCGTTCGCCGCTGCTCTTCAACACGTCGCTGCCGCTCTTCTGCAAGCTCCTCCGAGTCGAAGAGGACGAGCTCGCCTTCTCGCGCGAGCCGTAGCGCCGCGGGGCACGCCTCGGCCGGGGCAACGAGCCACTCGTAGGCGGCGCCGTCGAGGGCTCCGAGCGTCAAGCACGGCGTGCGCTCCGCGCCGACGACGCGCTCGACCAAGTCGCCTTCCATCAGATCCCAAACGCGGAGGCGTTCGCCTGGCTCTGCGTCGACGTTGAAGCACACGAGCTCACGCACGCCGAGCTCGTGGTAGCGCTCGAGCTTCTCCTCGAAGGCCCACCGCTCCGGCGTGTCCGATGGGCTCAAGATCTCCACGGCAAGCTCGGGGATCCCTTTCTCCCAAGTCTTCCACGAGTCGAATGTCTCGTGCGGGACACCAAGCTTCACAAAACCGTCGGGCGCAAGCTGCCTCCGATTCGTCCGGGCGTTCCAGTAAACGAACTGATCGGAGCCGCATGAGTGCTCGGGCGCGACCAGACGCTTCAAGAGCGCGAAAAGGAGAAAGCATAGTTCCAGGTGGCGTTGCGACTGGCCCAAGTGCTCCTCACACGGCTCGCTCGACGGAAAATCGAGCGGCCGCACGGGACGAACGTGCGCGAGCTTTTGCAGAGGGCCTTCGGCCATGCGTTTCACTATAGAGCCCTTGTGCCGTCCTTGCCCGTGCGGCCGCATCAAGCTCCGTGCAGCACACCCCGGGCCAAGACGTGCCCCACGAAACTGCACGAAGAGTGGCTCCGCGTGCCTGTCCGCGGACGATTTCCCCCGTCCATCGACGGGGATGCCAGCTCGCGCCTACTTCGCCTTCAACCACTCGCGCGCGGCCTGCGCTTGCCAGGCCCAGTTCTCGCCCAAGACGTGCTTCATTCCCGGCGTGAGCGCACGGTCGCGCGGTGCGTACCGGAGCACCGGATCTTTCGCGTTGCGATTGGGGTGCGTCAGCAGGTCATTGAAGAGGGCCCGCGACGCGTCGTCGAGGCCCAGTGCGATGAGGGCTTTGACGGCCCAAAAGAGCGCGTACTCGACCTCCGTCGATAGATCGCGTTGCTCTTTGGGAATCACCTCGAGCAGCGAGCGAACGCGGTCGACGATGGCGGGCCGGAGCGCGACGCGCTTCTTCGCAGCCGCGTAGTCGACGACGCGCGAGCGAAAGAGGCAGCGCTCGTCACCGAGCACGCGCGCGAGCGCCTCGTCGGAGGTGCCCTCGAGCGTGAAGAGGTCGATGGCGACCATGTTGGGCACCGGTTGATTGCGCGACGCGAGGATCGCACGCGCTTGACGACGGAACGCGAGATCCTCGCCCTTCGCGAAGGGCGCGGCATCGGTGATGGGAAGCTCGGGGACGAGCAGGACTGCGCGAAGCGCGAGCTCGGTGCGTTTGCGATCCCAGCTCGATGCGTTCGGGCTCGACTTGAGAATCTGCGTCACCGCCGGCTCCAGCGACGACGGCGTCTTGGACGTGAACGCGCGTACGGCGATGTCTCGCGCGATGTTGCTGTTGTCCCGGTATTCGTTCGCCTCTGGCAGGCGGGCGGCCCAGGCCTTCTTCTGCTTGGCCGGCGCTTCGGCGCCCAGGATGGCCGCCGTCCAGAGCATCTCGGTCACGCCCTCGTCGTGGTTCGTCTCCTTGTGGAGCCGCTTCGCAAGGTCGAGCAGCGTCTCGATCGCGCCCACCGTCCCAACGGTCCGAAGCGCTCGCGCCATGAACCGATTCATCTCGTGGGCCGTGGCGCCCCACTTCTTGAGCTTCCCGAGGACCGCGTCGCCCGCGCTCGGGTCGCCGATCTCGCCGAGCGCCCACAAGGCCGCCTTCGTCAAACCACCGGCGTCGCCGAAGTCGAGGTAGTAGGGGCCCTTCGTCGGCTTGGCGACGTCGAGGAGCTTCACGATCGTGTCGACGGAGCCCCGATCTTTCATCGCGCCAAGCGCCCACAAGACGGCTTGGCGCTTGCCCTCGTAGCGCTCCGCCTTGGCGAGCAGCGGCCGAAGCGCCACCGCGGCGCGCGGATCGACGGGCCGGAGCCGCGCGAGATCGCGCAGTAGGCGGAGCGAGCGGGGCCACGCGACGCGCTTGGCGTTGCCCATGACGCCATCGGTGAGCGCGTGCCCGACCCACAAGGGAACGAGCAGCGTGAGGGCCTTGTCAGTGACGCGCTCGAGGAACACCTCGATGACCTCTTCTTGCTCGTGGTCCAGGCTGAGGTTCTCGCGGTCGTTCCACGGCTCGGCGGCGAGCCAATCGAGGCGGCGCATGGCGTCTTCCATCCAAGGGAGCTGGCGCGCGAGCTTCCACAACGCTTCCTGTGCGCCGAGATCGCCAACGTGGGCCCACGCGAGCTCGATGAGGTCCTCGTTCCGCTTGGCCGCTTCCTCGATCTCCGAGGCGGCCGCCTTCTTCGCTTTGCTGTCCTTCTTCGCGTCCTTCCGCTTCTCCTTCGTGCGCTCCTCTTCGCGCGCAGGGTTCAGGTCGAGCGCGAGGAACTCTTTTCGAAGCTTGTGAACGTCCTTGATGGTGCCGAGCTTCTTTCGACCCGCGAGGAGCTCCTCGATGAGCCGGGCCGCATCACGAGTCAGCCGCGCGTCCTCTTTTTTGGCGAGCGGGAGCAGCCGGTCGAGCCAGCTTTGGTTGTCGAAGAAGAACGCAGCCCAGAGGCCCCATAGCGCTACCGGCGGAAGCGCGAACTTGGCCGCGACCTTCTTGTACGTCTCCTCCTTCAGCACGGGGTTGAAGCGCGCGTCGAAGTATTCGGGGATGTCCTCCATCGCGACCACGCCGTCTTGCCGGAGGAGGTAGATGATCCACCGGCTTCGCCAGATGCGCGCGGCAGACGTCGAGTCGCCCTTGTAGCCGAACTTCGCGCCGTCGAGCGACGACCGAAAGTGCCACGTCGGCGAGACGCGCTTGGCCAGGTACGCGGCCACGCGCTTCCACGCCGCGGCCGAGAGCTGTCGGTCGCGCTGCGACGTGCACGCGCTCGTGAAGAGCGCGAAGGAGTTCGCCGAGTCGGCGAAGGGCGAGAACTCAAACGTCTCGTGATCGAAGTGAACGATCTGATGCGCGCCCTTGGCCTTCGGGGTCGTCTCGATGAGGTAGTAGTCGCCGTTGCCCTGGTAGCCGATGAAGTGGAGCCCGCCGAAGGCCTCGAAGAGCCCCGTGCCGAGGTAGTTCTTCTGGTCGCGTGTGACGAGGAGCTCGAAGAGGTTCGTCTCCTTCGGCGGGTCGGGTAGCCCGCCGTCGTCGTACCGCCACTCGTGCAGCTCTCGCTTCGGCTTGTTGAACGCGTTCGTGAGCGTCACGAGCCCTTGCGGCGGCTTTGCGCCCCACACGGGCTTGAAGTCGTTCAGCTCGGTCGCCTTGCGCGGCTTCGCGCCGATGTAGTCGGCGAATCGCGTGGGCAGAAACTTCGAGAGGTCGGACGCGAAGTGGCGATCGTCGGGCCTCGGCCGCTTGGCGAGGGCGTCTTTGCGTTTGCCCCACAGCGGCTTCTTCGGATCTTCGACGCGGAGGAGCAGCCCGCCGTCGCCGCCGACGAAGGCGCCGCCATCAACAGCGCAGATCGACCAGAGGTGTTCATCGGTCCCGGTCTTCAGTACGCGGAAGTCGGAGCCTCCCTTGGTCATCACCGCGCTCCCGCCCGAGCCGACGATGAGGAGCTCGTCGCCGACGCGCGCGATGGCTTCCCAGCTCGCCTTCGCAGGCAGCGTCACCTTCTTCCATGTGCGCCCGCGGTCGAGCGACTTCGCGCACGCCCCAGCGTCGCCCACGAGCCAAAGCGTCCCATCGCGCTCCACGAGCCCGGTGAGGGCCTTGCTGAAGCCGGTCGCGACGGTGAGCGCGCGCTTGCCGTTCCAAATCGTGAGCTTTCCGTCTGCGCGCAGGAGGAAGTCTTCGCCGTCGCGGTCGCCGTCGCCGACGAGAGACACGACTCGAAAGACCTCGCAGGTGATCTTGAGGGCAGCGGCTTCCACCGTTTGCCGTCGCGCGAGGTTGCCACGAAGCCGTCATCGCCGCAGACGACGAGCTCTCCGCGCGCGTTGTGCGCGATCGCGTAGAGGCATCCGCGTGTCCCGGCGGTCGTTTGCTTCCAGGTCATCCCGTCGTCGTCCGAGACCGCGACGAGGCCGTATTCGCCGGCGATCCAGAGTCGACCGGCTCTATCGATGACGCCGCCACGCAGACCCGACGCTGTGGGCGTCGCGCACGGGTGAACGTTGCGCCCGTCTGCCGTCGCGAGGATCGTCGTCTCGCGGTTGGTCCCGCCGATGGCGAAGAGCAGCTCACCCGAGCGCGCGGTCGTCTGGCAAGTCAGGCACGCGAGGAATCCACGGTCGTCGTTGCGCTCCTGGGCGACGGTCACCTTGATCATCGCGCGATGCTACGCGCTCGGCGG